>JAJZCY010000164.1 GCA_021828835.1 Acidobacteriota bacterium
CACTGCTCCCGTGCCCCATCCTTTTCGCCGTTTCATGGCGAAATGGGTGGGAGAGATCGAAGGCCAATGCGGCTGGAAAGGGTGCTGAGGCTTCCCGCCCTTGCGCCAGAAAGAAGGCGCAAGGACGGGGCACGGATGAGTGTGCCACTGCTCCCGTGCCCCATCCTTTTCGCCGTTTCATGGCGAAATGGGTGGGAGAGCTGGACAGACGGGGTAACATAGGCGCAGATCAGCCATCCTCATCGAGAGAGCTCTCCATGCCAGACGGACTCTATCGACTGCATCACTCCCGTCAGTCTCACTTCCTGACTTTCAGTTGCTATCATCGTCAGCCGCTCCTTCGCGATCTGCAAATGGAGACCACATTTCTCCTGGCCCTCGAACAGATCCGGCGCCGGTTCCAGATGGTTGTGTTTGGGTACGTCGTGATGCCGGAGCACGTTCACTTGCTTGTCAGCGAACCAGGCGTTCGTGCTCTCTCGGATGCCATGCAGGTGCTGAAAACCCGAGTTGCGATAGAGGCTCGGAAGCTTGGCAAGAGGAGCGCAGGAGGACTTCCTTTCTGGCAAGCCCGCTATTTTGATCACAACGTGAGAAATTACGCAGGGTTCGTCACTCAACTGCGCTATATACACCGCAACCCCGTGAAGCGCGGCCTTTGCAGCGCGCCAGAACTCTGGCCATGGTCGAGCTTTCGGGCATGGGCGTTTGGGGAAGACGGAGTCGTAGAAGTGGAATCGGAGATGCGGGGAACACGCCGTGAAGCCGCGAAGCGAGGGGCCCCTGATTGAACTGAACCGTAAGAGTTGAATGCCCCGACGTTCCTGGGGTTCCCGCCCTTGCACCAGAAAGAAGGTGCAAGGACGGGGCACGGAACGACGTGCCACTGCTCCCGTGCCCCATTTCGCTGTTTCATGGCGAAATGGGCGGGAGAGATCGAAGGCCAATGCGGCTGGGAAGGGTGCTGAGGCTTCCCGCCCTTGCGCCAGAAAGAAGGTGCAAGGACGGGGCACGGAATGGCGTGCCACTGCTCCCGTGCCCCATTTCGCTGTTTCATGGCGAAATGGGTGGGAGAGATCGAAGGCCAATGCGGCTGGAAAGGGTGCTGAGGCTTCCCGCCCTTGCGCCAGAAAGAAGGCGCAAGGACGGGGCACGGATGAGTGTGCCACTGCTCTGCCGTGCCCCATCGCTTTCGGCACTTCGGGGCACGGCAGATCGCGAAGATCAGGAGTCAGCGGGTCCGGGGGGAGCGCTCTACCCCTGTTCCACCGTCCACTTCTTCAAGAACTGGAGCGAGCGCTCGCGGGCGATCTTTGCGGCCTCGGAGTTGTAGCTGGAGCGGGCATCGCAGTTGAAGGCATGGCCGGCGTCGTACCAGTAGATGTCCACTTCGGGATGGGCGGACTTGATCTTGTCGACGTCCTCGGGAGGAATGTGCCCGTCCTGGCGGCCGAAGTGCAGCATCACCGGGCAGTTCAGGCCTTCGTTGGCGAATTTGGCGATCTGGCCGCCGTAGTAGCCCACCGCGGCCGCCGGGTTGAGCCGCGCCGCCGCCAGCCATGCCAGGCTGCCGCCAAAGCAGTAGCCGATCACCCCAACCTTCTTGCCCGTGGTGGCCGCGGCATACTGGATCGCCGCCTCCACGTCCAGGAGCGCCTTGTCCATATTCAGCTTGGGAATGAAGCTGCGTGCCTTGTTCATATCGTCGCCCTCGTAGCTCAGCTCCACGTTGCGCTCGATACGGTCGAAGAGCGCGGGCGCCACGGCCAGAAAACCGTCCTTTGCGTATCCGTCGGCCACGCCACGGATGTGTGCATTGACCCCGAAAATCTCCTGCACCACTACCAGTCCCGCAACGGGTTCGCCCTCAGGCATGGCTACATAGGCGTCGAGTTCGTGCCCGTCACTCGCGCGCAGCTTCACAGAATCGCTCATCTCTCCTCCTGGGGGAATTGTAGGAGCGCATTCCGGCGCGGCAGGCAAATCAAAGATTTCAGCAGGGATTTCTTCGCATCGCTGCGATCAGGAACGTGCGGGAGGCGCCGGAGAACGCCGCCTCCCAGTATCGGCGACAGTGGCTGCCGCCAGCAAGCGCGGGCTCAGTTCCTCAGCGGCGGTGGCTGCAGCAGCTTGCGCCCATCCAACTCCTCGCGCACCAGCGTGAGGCCCAGGATGCAATGTTCGAACTGATCGCTGAGCCGCGCAAACAGCGGCGCCTCATCCTTGTACTCGAAGAGGTTGAACTGGCTCACGATGAAGTAGCTCTCCTTGCCTGCCTGGATGAGCTCTTCGAGGCTGGGGCAATGGTGCCGCAGCCGGCGATCCGAGGCGGTCGCCTCGGGATACATTCCGCCCACGAACAACGCAAAGTCGCCGATGTACTTGCGCAGGGCTCGCTCGGCATCGAAGGAGGGCGCCGGTCCGTTCACCGGATCCGAGGCGGAGATCATCTCCGCCAGCTCTTCGACGGGATGGCCGGTTTCGTCGCGCATCTTGTAAAGATTCTCGGCTTCAGAGAACTCGCACAGCAGGTGGGCCACATAATCGGTCAGGCCGGGGTCGTGCAGTCCCAGGCGTCCTTCGTAGCTGTTGCGCACCGCCTGTTGAAAGAAGCGTTCAAGGGGATGAATCTGCTCGGTCATAGGCACCTCCCGGGGAGCGGCTCCGGATTGCATGCAGATCGCCCGGCCGGGCGGACGCTCGCGAACCCCAGATGCCGCGGCGGCCGTGCGCGAGCAGCCGTCTCGAACATCGGCTGTTCCAACTGCTGCGCGCCGGAACGATCCAGCCGTGCTCTGCTCTCTCTTATATGACCCAGAGCGTAGCCGAAATGTCGTGTTGCGCAATCGGACAAAGCCGATTTTGTTAGCACTGTCGCATTTTGAGTGCAAAAACGGGCAGGCGCAAAAAAGCCCAACCTCTACCCGAGGCTGAGCTTTTTGGCGGCTTTCCATGGCACGCTACGAAGCGTGCACCGGCGCGCGCGACTCCAGTTCGGCCAGGCGCTTGGCGAGCAGCTTCTCCAGGTTCACCAGCGCGGCCGAGAAGCCGTCGATGCCTTCCTTGAGCTTGTCGCTGGCCATGCGATCCCTGGCATGCATGGCGTCGAAGGTAGCCTTGTCCATGGCGATCTTCTCGATCTTCATGGCCTTGGCCTTTTCGGGATCGAGCTTGCGCGGCAGCTCGCCCTGGCTGGATTCGAGCTCGCCCAAAAGCTGCGGCGAGATGGTCAGCAGGTCGCAGCCGGCCAGTTCGGTGATCTCGCCGATGTTGCGGAAGCTGGCGCCCATCACGACCGTTTTGTAGCCGAAGTGTTTGAAGTAGTTGTAAATCCGGGTCACGGACTGCACGCCGGGATCGTCGGCGCCGTGGAAGTCCTTGCCGGTGTCCTTCTTGTACCAGTCGAGGATGCGCCCGACGAACGGCGAGATCAGCGTGACGCCGGCCTCCGCCGCGGCGACGGCCTGGTGCAGGCCGAAGAGCAGCGTCAGGTTGCAGTGGATGCCTTCCTTCTCCAGCGCCTCGGCGGCCCGAAAGCCCTCCCAGGTAGAAGCGATCTTGATCAGCACGCGCTCTTTGCCAATGCCTTCCTTGCGGTACATCTCGATAATGTCGCGCGCCATCTCGATCGTCTTCTGCGTGTCGTAGGAAAGCCGCGCATCGACCTCGGTGGAGACGCGCCCGGGAATGATGGCCAGGATCTTTTTGCCGAAGGCGACGGCCAGGCGTTTGAAGGCCAGGTTAGCCACGTCCTTGTCGGCGGCGCCGTCGCCCAGGTCCTTTTTGGCGCCCTTCAGCACGTCATCCACGATGGACTGATACTGCGGCATCTGCGCCGCTGCCGTGATCAGCGACGGATTGGTAGTGGCATCCTGCGGGCGGAACTTCTCCATCGCCTCGATATCGCCCGTATCGGCAACCACGGTGGTATAGGAGCGCAATTGCTCCAATAAACTGTGCGGCATGATTTCTCCTCCTTGGGGGGCGTTGCATGCAGCGGCCTTGCGCCGAAAAAACTGCATCCCAGGGAAGCGCAACGCCCGGTGCTCTCGTCGATAGTGTACTGCTAGAGTGAGATGCGCCGGATCGACGCCCGTTGCATGGAAGCGCGGCTGGGCGGCTTTGGCATGGCTTGGTGCCAGCCTTCGGCCCTGTTACCATTAAAGTCGCGATTGCCCGCGCGGCGGGCGCTCCATCAGAAACAACCGCAAGAGGTTAAAGTGGCCAATACCAAGAGCATCACCGACAAGGAAGAACGCAAGAAGGTTAAGCGCGCCGCCCGCAAGAAGGCCGCCCCCAAGGCCGAGCGGACTACCCCGCGCGGCTCCAACAAGAAGAAGGTCAGGAAGCTCGTCCGCGGACAGAGCAAGCGGTAATCGAGCAGTGGGCCTTGGGCGGTGAACAGTACCCAGTTTCCGACTGTTCACGGTCCACGGTCCACGCTTCCCTGTCGTATCCTGTCGTTAACGCCCCGCGTATTGCGATCAGGAGACCGCCCTGGCATCCCAGCTCTTTGCCCGTAAATCGATCGACAAGCTGCTGCGCGACTCGGAGATACCCGAGCAGTCGCTGAAGAAGTCGCTGGGGCCGTGGTCGCTGACTTCGCTGGGCATCGGCGCCGTCATCGGTTCCGGAATCTTTACGGTCATCGGCACGGCCATGGCCGGGCAGCACTTCGATGCGCCCTCCATCGAGAACACTCCCCTCATCCATTATCTGATCCTGCACACGGCCATGGCCGGACGCCCCGGCGCCGGGCCGGCGCTGGCGATTTCTCTGGTCTTTGTCGCCATCGTCTGCGCCTTCACCGGGCTTTGTTACGCCGAGCTGGCCTCGATGATCCCTATCGCCGGCTCCGCCTACACCTATACATACGCCACGCTGGGCGAGATCATCGCCTGGATCATCGGCTGGGACCTGATCCTGGAGTACGCCTTCAGCAACATGAGCGTGAGCGTGGGCTTCGCGGCTCATATTGTCGATCTGATGGACTGGTTCGGCATCCATCCGCCGCTACGATGGATTTCACCGGCCTATCTGCCTACCGGCCTTCAGGATCTTGCGGGACACACGCTCTATGCGCCCGGCTGGCACTTCGGGTTCAACATCCCTGCCTTCCTGATCGTCATGATCCTGACGGTGATCCTGGTGCGGGGCATCCGCGAATCGGCGCGGACCAACAACATCCTGGTTCTGGTCAAGATGGCGGCGATCCTGGTATTCATCTTTGCCGCCGCCAGCTTCATCAAGCCGCGCTACTGGCATCCGTTCATGCCCATGGGCTGGTCGGGGGTGCTCACCGGCGGCTCCATCATCTTTTTCACCTACATTGGGTTCGACTCGGTTTCGACCGCCGCGGAAGAGTGCCGCAACCCGCAGCGCGATGTGCCCTTTGGCATTCTGGCCACGCTGATTGCCTGCACGCTGCTCTACGGGGGTGTAGCCGTTGTGCTCAGCGGGATTGTGCCCTGGCAGTCGGTGATGGGCGACGCGGCTCCGGTCGTGAACAGCCTCAAGCGCCTCTCCATTCAATATGGCGGGATCGAGCTGCACTGGGTGCGTCTTTTTGTTCTGCTGGGCGCGCTGATGGGCATGATCTCCTCGATCCTGGTGTTCCAACTGGGCCAGGCGCGCATCTGGTTCGCCATGTCGCGCGACGGTCTGCTACCGTCGATCTTCAGCCGTATTCACGCGCAGTTCCGCACCCCGGCGTTTTCCACGTGGGTGGCGGGCTTTGTGGTCGGCATCCCGGCCGGCCTGCTGGATATCGGCACTGTCGCCAACCTCTCCAACATCGGAACGCTGTTCGCGTTCGTGCTGGTCTCGGCGGCGGTGATCATCCTGCGCTATCGCGAGCCCGAACGGCGGCGCGGCTTCAAGGCCCCGCTCGGGCCGGTCTTTCCGGTGCTCAGCATCATTTTTTGCACGCTGCTGATGATGGGCCTGGAGATCATGACCTGGATGGCGTTCTTTGTCTGGCTGCTGATCGGGCTGGTGATCTACTTCTTCTACAGCCGCCACCGTTCGGAGTTCGCGCCGCAGCGGCGAGTTCCCGCGGCGCGCGAACGCGCCTGAGACCGGCTGCTGCCGGGCGCCGGTCTAGGGCCTGATCACACTACCCGAACGGCTGGCGTTGCGCGGGAAAATTGCCTCAGACGAGGCGGAGGACGAAGGCTTTGGTGATTCCAAGGCGAGGACGACAACGACGTATGAGGCAATTTTCCCCGCAACCCGAAGGGCCGGGGCCGATTTTCCCGATTTCTGTGTCGGTCGTCGCTAGCAGACACCCGGTATCCACCCCGTGGACAAAAATCCGTCCGCAGGGACCCCGGTATGCGTCGCTCCTCCCTTCTTGAACTCAGAAAAATCGGCTCCCGGCGCCGCCGTCCGCGTAGTGTGAACAGGACCTAGTGGGCCACGGCGGGGCTGGAGTCGCGATCGAACCCGTCCTACTGCCGCACCACTTCCCCGCCCTTCATCACAAACTTCACGCGCTCGACCACGGAGATGTCCTCGAGCGGATTGCCGGGGACGGCTACGACGTCCGCGTAAAAACCAGGCTTCAGTTGTCCAACCTGGTTTGCCCAGCCCAGCAGTTTTGCGCCGTTGACCAGGTCGGCCTGCAAGACCGCCAGTGGGGTCATCCCATATTTCACCATCAGCGTCATCTCGCGCGCCTGCGTGCCGTGCGGAAACGGTCCCACATCCGACCCCACCGCGAAGGGGATGCCAAAGGCCACCTGTTTTTGGAATTCGGCAATTTTATAGGTGACGATCGCGGCCTCACGCGCGGCCAGTTCCTTTGAAGTCGCATGCTGCGCAAAGTACTCGAAGATCACGAAGGTGGGTACAGCGAAGATGCCCTTCTGCTTCATCAGGCGCATGGTCTCGTCGCTGAGCTGCGTAGCATGGTCAATGGAGGCTACGCCGGCCTCGGCGGCATAGAGTGTCCCGGGCTCGCCCTGCGCGTGCACGCCCACGGTTGTGCCCATACGTTTCGCCTCGGCGACCGCGGCGGCTAGCTGCGCCTCGGTGTACTGATAGGGTGTATACAGCACGCCGTCCACCATGCGGTCGGACCCGGTCTCATAGATCTTTGCAAAATCCGAGCCTTCCTTGTGCTGCTCGCGCATCACCTCGATGATCTGTTCGGCGTCGTTCGCTCGGTCGGCGTTGGAGAGCACGCCCTGCGCCGGATTGAAACGGTTGGCATCCTCGTGGCCGCTGAGAAGATCGATGGCATTGCCGCTGATACGCAGGCGGGGCCCAGGGATAATACCGGCATTGATGGCATTGCGCACGGCGGTATCGGCCGAGCCGGCGCCCTCGGTGCCCATGTCGCGCTCGGCAGTGAATCCGGCCATCAGGTCGGCCTTGGCCGCCTGCTCGGCAAGGATGGTGCGCCAGGGCACAGACTCCTCAACCGTCTGCAGGTCCTCGGCGCCGGGATGAAGAAACAGATGAACGTGCGCATCGATGAGGCCGGGCAGCAGCGTGGCGTCGCCCAGATCGATGATCTTCGCGCCCGCTGGATGCTCCACCGAGCTGCCCACGGCTCGAATGCGCTCACCCTCCACAAGAATTTCGCCGGGCGCGAGCATCTTGCCGGTATCCACTTCGAGCAACCGCGCGGCGTGCAGCACTATGGGAGCCGTTGAAAGCTGCTGACAGCTCAGGCGCAGCGGTGACAGAACTGACAAGAACAAGCTGGAGAGGGCAACCGCGCAAACATTGCGGCAGAAATCCATGCTGATGGAAGGCATGGCTCAACACTATGCCAGAGATCGGCGGCAAGCGCAATCGCGGATTGGTTAGAGCTTTTCGCGCAGGAAACTGATGACGTGTTCGGCCTGGACCACGCCCACCATGCGGCTCTGCTGATCCACTACCGCCAATGCGTGCAGGTTGTATTTGTCGAACATCTCCGCCAGTTCGTTCTGGTGCATGTCGGCCGGGCAGGAAAGCACGCGTGCCTCCGCCAGCAGCTTCAGGTGGCTCTCTGGCTGGGCCATCACCATGCGGGCCAGCGGAATCGATCCCCGCAGCACCCGTTTCTCGTCGAGCAGGTAAACCTCGGTCACGCTTTCGGGATCGCCTTCGAAGCTGCGCAGAGCCTGCACCGCCTGGGCCACCGTGCCATCAACACCCACCCACACAAAATCGGTGGTCATGCAGCCGGCGGCGGAATCCTCATCGAACTCCAGCAACTCCTCAACTTCCTGGCGCTCCTCCGGCTCCATCTCTTCGAGAATGGCGTCCGATTTCTCCTCGGGCAGCTCGGCCAGCAGGTCGGCGGCCGCGCCGGGATCCATCTCTTCCACGATGTCCGCGATGCGCTCCTCGTCGAGCTTCTGCAGCAGCGCCTTTTGAAGCCGGGGTTCCACCTCTTCGAGCGTTTCGGCGGCCACCTCCTCGTCCAGCGAGCTGAAGATGGCCTCCCGCTCGGCCGGAGCCAGATCTTCCAGAATGTCGGCCAGCTCGGAGGGGTGAATCTCGGCCAGCCGTTCGTACTCGATCCGCAGCTTCACCCGCCGCGCCGGATCGGGCTCGATCACATCCACAAACTGCCAGGGTATGCTGTGCGCGGCCAGCTTGCGCGAGATGGCTTCCAGCCGCGCCTTCGGCAGAATTCCCTTGAAGATGCGCCGGAAAGCCCCGCGCAGCCCGATTTCGACCTCCGCGACCCGCAGCAGATGCGCCGCTCCCTGCCCCAGCCACTCCAGGTCGACATCATTCACGCGGACGACCTTGCGCCCGTTGATATCGATGATCTGGCGATCGACCAGATCCTGCTGTAAAAACAGGTAGCTGCCCTCGTCCCGCAGCGGCTCCAGGGCCTTGATGGAGCGAAGCTCGAGCGTCCCCGCCGGGGTCTCCATCACCTCCTGAGAGGGGACAATGGCCAGCCCGTCGCGGGTTTTCAGCACCAACCCCGCTACCCGCCCGCCATCGGGGCCGGTGTTCACCGCGATATCCTTGAGCCGCCCGCGCAGATGCCCCTGGGCGTCGGTCACGGGGGTGCCCAGCAGGCTGGTAAGGCTCACACGGGTTGTCGTGCGCGGCTCCATCAATCTGAGTGTATTGCCTCTGAGGCAGTGTACCGCCCGGCGGCTTTGCTTGACACAGGTACGCTCAGAACTTGAAACTTCCAGCAAGGCTCTTCCTATGCGCAGTCCCTTGCCGGCTGTTCCCCGTCCGGCCTCGGAACGCGGATTTCCCATGCAAGTCTGCAT
>JAJZCY010000165.1 GCA_021828835.1 Acidobacteriota bacterium
CGAAGCAATGGCATGGAACTGGAAAATGAACCGCGACCGAGTCACCATCAACTGGCAGTTCACGCGCAGGAAGGCTCGCAAGAAGTTCGGATATAACAGAAACAAAATCACGCGGTCGGAGAACTAGTGGGGCATCTGCGTAATGTCCCAGCCGCCGCCCAGGGAGCGCACCAGGCCAACGCTGGCCGCGAACTGGCGCGTCTCCAGGCTGATGGCTGTGCTCTGATCCTGGAGCAGGGTCTGCTCGGCGGTGAGCACTTCCAGATAGGTAGTGACGCCGCCGCGGAAGCGCTGGTTGGAGAGGTTGTAGGAGTTTTGCGCCGAAGCCACCGCCTGCTGCTGCACAGTCCCCTCCTGTTCCAGGATGCGCAGCGTGGAGAGCTGATTCTCCACATCGTCGAAGGCTTGAAAGACGGTGTTGCGGTATCCGTTGACCAGCGAATCATAGTTGAGACGGGCGATGTTCGTGATGGCCCGGCGCTGGCCCGCGTCGAAGAGCAGTTCTGCGGCCTGGGCGCCCAGGCTCCACAGCGAGCTTGGCCCCTGAATCCAGGTGCCCGGGTGGGTGCTCTCGAACCCGCCGGTGGCCACAATGGGAATGGTGGGATAGAAGGCGGCGATGGTGATGCCGATCTGCGCATTGGCTGCGGCGACGGCACGCTCGGCTGCGGCGATGTCGGGCCGGCGCTCCAGAAGCTGCGAAGGCACTCCCAGCGGAACATGGGGCAAGGGCAGATCGAGCGGCGAGAATGGCATGCTGAAGGTAGAGAGATTCAGATTGTCCAGCGTGCCGATCGCGTGCTCGAACTGAGCGCGTGCCACGCCTACCTCAACCAGTTGTGCCTGCGTGTTCTCAAGCTGAGTCTGCGCCTGTGCCACGTCCACCGCCGTGTCGACGCCTCCGGTCAGAAGCCGTTGCGTCAGCTCGAGCTGGCGCTGCTCGTCGGCCACCGTGTCGCGCAGCAGCTTGGCCTCGGAGTCGAGACCGCGCAGCTGAAAATAATCGGTGGCCAGCTCGGCATGCAGCGTCAGATCCAGGTTGGCCATCAGCGCTCCATTGACCTGCGCGTTGGCCTGATTCTCCTCCACCAGCCGCCGGATACGGCCAAAGAAGTCCGGTTCCCAGCTGGCTTGGCCCTCCAGCAGGTAGACGTTGTTCTGGAGGTTCTTGGCGGGCAGGCCTCCGGGCTGATTATAGGATCCGCGCGAGCGGCTGATCGAAGCATTGGCGGAAAGTGTCGGATAGAAGTAGGCGCGGGCGGCCACGACCTGTTCGCGGGCCGCCAGGTAGTTGTCGAGCGCCTGCTTCAGTTGCACGTTGTCCGTGCTGACACCTTCTTCCAGTTTGTTGAGTTGCGGGTCGTTGTAAATCTCCCACCACTTGCCGCGGATCATCCCGTCGGAGGGATTGGCGGGTTTCCAGCCGCCGCCCTGCGGATTGGGTGGTGGCACCACCGAAGATGCGCCAGTCTCCTTGTAGGCGGCAGGCGCGTGAAAACCGGGGCGCTTGTAGTTCGGCCCCACCGGCTTGCAGCCGGCCAACGCGAAGAGTCCCAGGGGCAGGGCAAGCAGAAGCCATCTCCGGCCAGGGGCCGGAGCCCGGTGCGGGCGGATTTCGGTTGCATGGGCCGGCGCAGAATCCCGGAGTTGTAAAGAGCGCCTCACCGTTCGTTCCAGGCGATCGAGAACGTGCATTCCTACTGGCCCCCTTCATTCTTGTTCGAGCCGGCTGCGCTCTGGGCTACGCGAGTTCCGGGGGCGCTGGAAGGATGCACCACCGTGACCCGCTCGCCCTCGATGAGCGAGTCGGGCGGATCCTGGATCACGGCATCGGTCGGCTTGAGGCCGGTAATGATTTGAATGTTGGCTCCGTCGTCTTCACCGATGGTCACCGGAACCAGCCGCGCGGTATGGCCGACCACGGTGCCCACGCGCAGGCCTTCGTGGCGAAACATCACCGCGGCGGCCGGCACAATGTAGCTCTGGGTGCTGACCGGCGCCGTGATGTGCACCTCGGCCAGCGAGCCGGGGAGCAGTTCACCCTTCCGATTATCCACATCAATCTCCACCAGCAGCGTGCGGCTGACGGGATCGATGGCGGAGGCGGTGCGCACCAGGTCCCCCGTGTAGGTTTTGCCGGGATGCTCGAGGAAAGTGAGCGGGATCTTCATGCCCGGCTTTACGTCCGGAGCGTAGGCCTGCGGAACGTTCGTGTAGACACGCAGGGTCTGAACGGCTTGCATGTGGAACAGCTCCGAATTGGTGCCGTTGTTGATCAGTTGCCCGTTATCGACGTCGCGGGCGGTCACGATGCCATCGAACGGGGCATACACCTTTTCAAAGGACTGCAGCTCTTTGAGGCGCTGCACATTGGCCTCGGCGGAGCGCACCGCCGCGGCGGTGGAGGCTGCCTGATTCACGAAGGTATCCGTATCCTGCTCCGAAACCGCATGGTCCTTGACCAGATCGCTGTAGCGCTTGGCCTGGATGTGGGCATTGTTCGCGTTAGCCTGCGCGCTGACCAGATCATGCTCCGCCTGCTGGAGCTGCTGGTCCAGCTCCGGGGTGGCGATGACGGCCAGCAGTGCGCCCTTCTGCACGTGGGCTCCGATGTCGTAGTACCAGTGCACCAGGTATCCATCGGTGCGGGCATAGATCGGAGCATCGCTGTAAGCCGTCACGTTGCCCGGCAGGGTCAGGCTGTTGTTGGGCGCACCGGGCGTGGGAGGCTCCACATTCACGGTGGGTGGGGCATCGGCATTGGTCTGCTTGGCGAGTACCGTGTCGGCGTGCGAGCGGCGCAGGATTCCTGTCACGGCCAGGACCACCAGCACCACCACCACCGCCGCCAGGACGGTGAGGGCATAGCGCGGCGAGAGTGGTTTCTGGTCGTCCGGGTGTCCGCTGCCCGCTGCCGGCGAATGAGAATTTGGATCGTGGCTCATGCTATTACTCCGGTCTCTCGTCAAGAAATTCATCCAGCCGGGCCGAACCTGCGCCAGCGCTGGCACGCCGCTTCTTTTCAATCCGGCCGTGAATAAAGGAGAAGAAAGAAGGCACAAAAAACAGAGTGGCGACCGTGGCCATCAGCAGCCCGCCAATCACCGCCCGGCCCAGCGGCGCGTTCTGCTCGCCACCGTCGCCCAGGCCCAGGGCCATCGGCACCATGCCGATGATCATGGCGCCGGCGGTCATGATCACCGGGCGGATACGGACGAAGCCGGCGTTGAGCGCCGCCTGGCGGGCATCGCCCACCAGCACCTCGAGCTGCTCGCGCGCGAAGCTGACTACCAGGATCGAGTTCGCGGTGGCCACGCCCATGCACATGATGGCGCCGGTCAGCGCCGGCACGCTCAGACGGGTATCGGTAAGGAAAAGGAACCAGACGATGCCTGCCAGCGCGGCCGGAAGAGCGGAGATGATCAGAAACGGATCCAGCCACGACTGGAAGTTGACCACAATCAGCAGGTAGACCAGCAGAATGGAAAATGCCAGGCCGCTGAGCAGTCCGAAATAGGAGCTGTACATCGTCTGGCTTTGCCCGCGCAGGATGAAATGCGACCCGCGCGGCAGGTCCTTCTGGTGGCGGGCCACGATCCTCTGGATGGCGCGGGTCACCGAGCCCAGATCGGTGCCCTCCACGTTGGCGAAGATGTCGATGACCGGTTCGATGTCATAGTGGCTGACGATACCCTCTTCCGCGCCCGGGGAAATCGTCGCCAGGTTGCCGAGCACCTGGACCGGCGTGTTGGCCCCCGGAGCGGTGGTAAACGCCGCGCTGGAGTTGCTGGGAAGCGCCGCGCCCGGAGCATTGGTCGAGGCTGAGGCCCCGGTCTTCAGCACCGTACCCGGTCCGGTGACCGTGAGGCTCTTCAGGTCGGCCATCGTATCCAGCCGGTACTGCGGCGCCATCACGTCCACAAAATACGACACGCCGTTGCGCGGATTGAGATAGAACTGGGGCGAGGTCTGAAAGCTGCCGCTCAGGGCCACCAGCATGCTCTGATCCACGTTCTGCTGCGTGAGACCGGTGTCCTCGGCCAGGGTCCGGTTGACGTTGATGGTGAGATTGGGCTCGTTGAACGGCTGCTGAACCCGCGCATCGATGGCGCCTGGAACGTAGCGGATTTCATTGAGCAGGCGCTCTGCCAGAGCGTGGTTGTCGTACACATTATTGCCCACGATCTGTAGATCGATAGGCGCAGCCAACCCGAAATTGAGGATCTGCGTGACGATGTCCACCGGGGTTGTATAGAACATCACGCCGGGATATTCGCGGTGCAGTACCCGGCGAATCTTGTCCACATACATTTCGGTGGGAGCGTGATGCTCCGCCAGTTGCACCTGGATATCGGCATCCGCCGAACCCACCGGCGCCGAAGTCGAGTAGGACAGGTTGAGCGACGATGCAGGCAGGCCGATATTGTCCATGATCGTGACCAATTGATCGGCCGGGATCTGCTGGCGGATCGTTCGCTCGATGCGGTCGCAGAGTGCGGCGGTCTCCTCGATTCGGGTCCCGGTGTGGGCGCGGACGTGCAGTTTAAACTGCCCGGCATCCACCGAGGGAAAGAAATCCTGTCCCAGCCAGGGTGTCAGGATGGCGATCGATGCGACAGCGAAGATCAGGAAGCCGAGGAGGAAGGCTCCGGCGTGGTCCACGCACAGGGTGAGCATGCCCAGGTAGCTGCGGCGCATGCGTTCGAACCCGCGTTCAAAGGCTGCCTGAAAACGGACCAGGGGGTTGCGGCTGGTGCGCCGCTGGGTTATGGCTGCATCATCGTGCTCGTGCAGCATGTACTTGGCCATGGTGGGGACCAGCGTCCGCGAGAGCAGATAACTGGCGAGCATGGCAAATACCACCGCTTCTGCCATGGGCACGAACAGAAAGCGGGCCACGCCGCTCAGCATGAACATCGGCACGAACACGATGCAGATGGCCAGCGTGGAGACCAGCGCCGGAGTAGCGATCTGCGCCGATCCTTCCAGAATCGCCTGTTCCAGCTCTTTGCCCTCTTCCAGGTAGCGGTTGATATTTTCGATGGCCACCGTGGCATCATCGACCAGAATGCCCACCGCCAGGGCGAGACCGCCCAGCGTCATGATGTTGATGGTCTCGTGCAGCCAGTCGAGCACAATGATCGAACAGAGAATGGACAGCGGTATGGAGATGGCGATGATGAGCGTCGATCGCCAGCTGCCCAGAAACACCAGAATCATGAGCGCCGTGAGCAGAGCGGCGATGATGGCCTCGCGCACCACACCGCTGACCGCGGCGCGCACAAAGATGGATTGATCCGATATGGCGTGGATGCGGAGATTGCGGGGAAGCTCGCCCTTGATGTAGGCCAGCTTGTCACGGACGCCCTTGATGATGTCGAGCGTGGAGGCGGAGCCGGTCTTGAGCACGTTCATCAGTACGGCGCGGTGCCCGTCCACACGTACGATATTGGTCTGCGGCGGGCTTCCGTCGAGCACGTGCGCCACGTCGTGGACATAGATCACCGTGCCGTGCACCGCCTTGATCGGCAGATTGTTGAGTTCCTGAATGGTGAGCGGCGCCGAGTTGCTCTCGACCTGATACTCGAAATTGTTGATCTTGATCGTGCCGGAGGGAACGATGATGTTCTGGGCTGCAAAAGCGGTTGTCACATCTCCCGGCGAGAGCCCTTTCGCTTCCAGTCTGGCCGGATCAAGATCGACTTGGATCTGGCGCATCTTTCCGCCATAGGGAAACGGCGTCTGAGCGCCTTCGATGCTTGCCAGTTGGGTGCGGATATCGTTGGTCGCCAGATCGTTAAGCTGCTGCTCGTTGAGTCCCCGCCCGGAAAGGCCAAGCTGCAGAATGGGAACGCTGGAGGCGTTGTACTCAATGATGAAGGGAGGAGTCTCGCCGGGAGGAAGCTGTTTGAGGACTACCTGACTGATGGCCGACACCTGGGATTCGGCTGCGGCGATGTTCACATTGGGATGAAAGAAGATCTTGATGATGCCGACGCCAACCCACGACTGCGATTCGATATGGTCGATGTCATTGACCGTGATGGTCAAGCCGCGTTCACTGTTGAAGACGATGCGCTTGGAGATCTGATCCGGCGACATACCGGTGTATTGCCACACCACCGTAATCACCGGAATCCCAATGTTGGGAAAGATGTCCACGGGCATCGTCTCGATGCTGAAGACGCCGAGGATGAGAATGAAAAGCGCAAAGACGACAAAGGTGTAAGGCCGCCTCAGCGCAAGCCGGACAATCCACATCATAGGACTTGAGCATCTCCTCGCCGCATGCCGGCGCTTTGAATCTTGAACCGGCGGTGGCCGGCACCCTTCGAAATTTGCAGAAGAGCGGTACGAGTGTTGACTCGCACGGCAGACGTCATTGCAACTGCGCCAGCGAGGACCGGCTCCTTCGGCTTCCCAACTACCGGTGAAAGTTCTATTTTAATCGAACGTTCAAAGTCGGAGACAAAAAGTCCCCAAGGCGCAACGATCCCTGTTGTAACTGACGTGCCTGAAGTCAAAAAAGACACATTTTTCCGGCCTGCCGTCGTCCCACGCGGGGGCTTGTCCGCTCAGCCTTCCTGGAGCAGGCGCTCGATCGCCGGCCCCAGCCCGGCGGGCTTGGCGGCCGGCCCGTAGCGGGCCCTTACCTGGCCCTGCCGGTCCACAAGGAATTTGGTGAAGTTCCACTGGATGCGGCCCCTGGTGAGGAGGCCCAGAAGGCCTGGTTTGCGCGCTTTCAGGAAACGATAGAGGGGGTGGGCGCCCGGGCCGTTGACCTCGATCTTGGCGAAAACCGGAAACGTGACGGCGTAATTGAGATGGCAGAACTGCTCGATCTCTGCCGCTGTGCCCGGCTCCTGGCCTGCGAACTGGTTGCAGGGGAAGGCCAGAACCCGGAAACCCCGCTTCTGGTAGCCGCGATAGAGAGCCTCCAGACCGCCCAGCTGCGGCGTGAAGCCGCACTGGCTGGCTGTGTTGACGATGAGCAGGACCTCGCCCCGGAACTTGCCCAGGCTGACGTTCGCGCCATCGAGCAGGGGCGCGGAGAAATCGAAAACCGAGATGGGAGCGGACATGGGCATGGCGCAGCGCGGGCTGCGCCCGCCGCAGAGCCTCCATTGTACGGGCCGGCGCGGAAAACTTGCTGAATGGTGTGGGCGGATTGCGCCGAAACCGGGGTCCGGTCCGTTAGACTGTGGAATGGGTCCCAACCAACCCTAGCCGAACCGGGTCATGGGTCCTTTTTATGTCCGCTCGAGGCCATGCGCGCGGCGGCAGGATTTTGGGAGGAAAGAGGGAGTTTCGAACCGCGCCGAGGCCCGCCGGAGCTGGCCTGCCGCAGATCGGCGCCCGGGAAGCAGGAACATCCGGGGTGTTAGAATCAATCTTTCCTTACGTGCAGAACCAGAATGATCAGCAATTGAGGGTGTGCATATTTTTCCCGTGAAGCCGAACCTTGGACCGCACCAGAACTTGTGCTCGCCGCAGGGCTGCAGCCCGGTGAAGATCAAGCACACTTCCATCGGCAAGCTGCCGCGGAGGACGAGCGCCGCCGGCGTGCTGCTGTTGTTGAGCATGCTGGCCATCGCGCTCCCGGCGCGCAGCCAGGACGCGCTGGCCGCACCGGCGGGACAGGGGCAGTCTTCCCAGACGATCCAGGAGATCCGGGTCATCGGCAATCGCCGCATCCCCAAGGAGACCATTCTCGCCCGCCTGTTCACGCACGTGGGCGATGTGTACGATCCGGTCTCGATCGATCGCGACTTCAACTCGCTGTGGAACACCGGCTACTTCGACGATCTGCGCATCGAGCGCGAAGACACCGCCCGGGGCATCATCCTCGATATCTTCGTGCGTGAGAAGCCCGATATTCGCGAGATCAATTACAAGGGCATGAGCAGCATCACCCAGTCGGACGTGCTGGACCGCTTCAAGAAAGAGCACGTAGGACTGACGGTGGACAGCCAGTACGATCCCACCAAGATCAAGCACGCCGAGACCGTCCTCAAGGAGATGCTGGCCGAGCACGGCCATCAGTTCGCCACCATCCGGACTGAGGTGAAGACCATTCCCCCGGCCTCCGTGCAGGTCAACTTCAACATCAAGGAAGGACCGGTCGTGAAGGTCGGCAAGATCACCTTCACCGGCAACACGCATCTGGGCGCCCGCTATCTGCGCCGCTCGATGAAGAACCTCCGCCCCATCGGCATTCCTTATTCGATCATCTTCGAAGATCTGTTCCCGCGCACCTACGACTCTTCCAAGCTCGAAGAGGATACCGAGCGCGTCCGCCAGGCCTACCGCGACAAGGGATACGCCAATGCCGCGGTCGATCAGCCGCATACAGTCATTCACGACCAGGGCGGTTTGAACTGGTTTACCTTCCGGCCCAACAAGGGCAAGCGCATCGACATTTTGATGCCCATCGAAGAGGGCAGCCGCTACCGCCTCGGCCACATCACCTTCACAGGCAACAAGGCCGTCACCAATGAGAAGGCGCTGCGCGCCACCTTCCCGATCAAGGATGGCGACTGGTTCAACGCCACCGAGGTGGGCAAGGGCCTGGATAACCTGAAGAAGGCCTACGGCCAGCTCGGCTACATCAACTTCGGCGCCATTCCCCACGTTGAGTACAACGACCAGAAACACACCGTCTCTCTCAACATCGACATTGACGAGGGCAAGCAGTTCTACGTCTCGCGCATCGAGTTCCAGGGCAACACGGTAACCCGCGACCGCGTGATCCGCCGCGAGCTGCTCCTCGACGAAGGCTCCGTCTACAACTCCCAGTTATGGGAGATGAGCTTGCTGCGCCTGAATCAGCTCCAGTACTTCGAGCCGCTCAAGGTGGACCAGGACTCCGAGGCGCACCAGGACCCGGACAATGGCACCGTAGAACTCCTGCTGAAGGTCAAGGAGAAGGGCAAGAACTCGATCGGCATGAACGGCGGCGTGAGTGGTCTTTCCGGCGCCTTTGTGGGCCTGAACTACCAGACCAACAACTTCCTCGGATTGGGCGAGACGCTGAGCGTTCAGGCCAACCTCGGCTCCATCCAGCGGCAGTTCATGTTCGGCTTCACCCAGCCCTACATTCACAACCGCCCCATCAATATCGGTTTCCAGATCTTCAACGACAAACAGGACTACAACGCGGCCAAGAACTATCAGACCTCGACGGGTACGTCGATCAATCTGACAGACGCCGAGAAGTC
>JAJZCY010000166.1:0-3092 GCA_021828835.1 Acidobacteriota bacterium
TCAGGCGCGCGTGTGATGCTCTGCCCACGCCTCCTGGAGCAGCGCCGCGGCTTTCTTGACCGGGATCCGGCGTCTTGGATCGGCATTTCTCTGCTGGTTTTTGAAGAGGGCCCACGCGGTCAGCACCGTAGAAATGCCGAAGATATACAAAGGCAGCCGGAGCATGCTCTTTCTCCTCCACGTCGCTGGCTTCGATGCGCCGTCTTCGAGCCAAGATGCAGGCTGCGGCCCGGAATAGAAGCCCAGCCCAACCCATCAGCGCCGCAACACGAGCGCCGAAAGAGGAGCTCTGCAACCGGCGTAGCGCCGCATAGGATCTCTGCAACCGACGTAGCGCCGACCTCCTGGTCGGCTGTCGCGTGGGCCTCCTGGCCCACGCCAGCGATTCACCCCCAAAGCCGCAACCGCCCTCCGCGCCTCTGCTCAGAACGGCTTGGTAGCGCGCAACTCGGCCACGATCTCCTGCGCCGCGCCGCGCGCCTCATCTTCCCGGTCGGGCGGAAAGCTGATCGCGCCCACCCGGGCGTGTCCGCCCCCGCCGTAGCGCTCGCAGATCTGCGCCAGGTTCGCCATTTTGGCCGGATCGGCCTTGGTCCAGGGATTGGAGCCCACCGCTACCTTCGTCCGGAAGCTCGACTTCGACAAGCCGATCGAGTACACCGCCTGCGGATGCAGGTAGTAGGGAATGAACTTGTTGAAGCCCTCCAGCGGGTGATCTGTGATGTCAAAGAAGATGGTGCCGTCGCGCTCCTCGGCGCGGCTGCGGATCAGTTCGAGGGCGGCCTGGTGGCGCTCCAGCAGCGGCGGCAGCAGCGGAGCCACGAACGGCTGCTCCAGAATCTGCCCCAGCGGCATCTCGGTGAGCAGCGGAATCAGCCGGGGAATGAAGACCGGGTCCTGCGTCGACTCGATGATGAGCGTGAGCTTCATCGCTGGAGCCGCCATCTCCACTGCCGATTCAGGGCTCTCGTACTTGGCGCCGTCCACAATGTCGGCCCAGTGGACCAGATCGGCGACCGGCGCGGCATCAAAGCCGAACTGCGTAGACGCGATGTGGGCGATAAAGCTGGTGCACGAGGTGTACTTCGGGTCGAAGAACTTGCGCCGCGCGCATACCGGATCGCGCTGGCAGGCGCGGAAGTGCTCGTGGTCGGCGGGGGTCAGGAAGGCCGACTGGTGATGATCGAACCACCAGGTGATCTGCGGCGAGGCCGAGTACTTGAAGTCCACGATGGCGTTCTCGTCCCCGGTGAACGCCGTCTCGTCAAAAAGCGCTCCGGCGCGGTGCACCAGGCCGTGGTACTCGTACTGAACTCCCTGCGCGATGCGCTCGCGATGGAAGCGCGTGAACAGCGAGGCCGAGCAAGCTCCATCGAAACATTTGTCGTGATAAAAGACGCGAACCCGCAAAACCCGAGATCCTCCTGAGCCTGGATGAGCGAAAGCCGGAACTGTCTAGCATCAAGGCGGCGGCCCGCGATGTCAAGCTGGGGCGGCGGGCGAAGCCGTCAGCGCCCCAACACGTCGCTGTCACAGCGCGCAGCCGGGTCCATCATTTAGGCTCAAAATGTTCGCCGCCAATGACGCACCAGGACCCTCACGCCCGCTACCCGCTGACCCAGGGCGTGAACCCGTGGCTGGTGACCTGCGCGGTGATGCTGCCCACGTTCATGGAGGTGCTCGACACCGCCATTGTTTCGGTGGCGCTGCCCTATATCGCCGGATCGCTCTCCTCCTCGAACTCGGAGGCCACCTGGGTGCTCACCAGCTACCTGGTGGCCAATGCCGTCATTCTGCCGGCATCGAACTGGTTCGGTCTGCGCTTCGGGCGCAAGCGCTTCCTGCTGACCTGCGTCATCATCTTTACCATTGCCTCGTTTTTCTGTGGCGCCGCGCCCTCGCTGAGCATCATTCTGCTGGCGCGCGTGGTGCAGGGCGCCGGCGGTGGAGCGTTGCAGCCAATCTCGCAGTCCATCCTGCTGGAGAGCTTCGAGCCTCGCGACCGATCCAAGGCCATGGCCGCCTACGCGCTGGGCATCGTCGTGGCGCCGGTGCTCGGACCCACCCTCGGCGGCTGGCTGACCGACTCCTTCAGTTGGCGCTACTCCTTCTACATCAATATCCCGGTCGGCGTCCTGGCGGTGATTATGATCTCCCGCTTTGTGCACGACCCCCCGTACATTCGGCACGCCAAGGCCAAGCCCTTTGACAATATCGGCTTTGGACTGCTGTGTGTGTGGACCGGCTGCATGCAGGTTGTGCTCGACAAGGGGCAGGAGGACGATTGGTTCGGCGCGGTCTGGGTGCGCTGGGCGGTGGCCGCGCTCATCGTGACCCTCCTGCTCTGGATCTGGCGCTCCTGGATGAATCGCGACGGCCTGGTCGACCTGCACGCGCTCAAGGACCGAAACTTCCGCACCGGCTGCCTGATGATCGCGCTGCTGGGCATGTGCATCTATGCCACCATCACCTTCCTGCCGCTGTACTATCAGGAGATCCTGGGCTATACCGCTTTTGCCGCCGGCCTGGTGGTGGGCCCGCGCGGCATCGGATCGTTTGTTGGTTCCCCGGTGGTAGGCTTCCTGGGTTCCCGCATCGACAATCGCAAGCTGCTCACCTTCGGCTTCCTCGGCTTCGCCGCCTGTTCCTATATCTTCGGTTCGGTGAACCTCGACATCGGACCCTACACGCTGCTGATCCCCATCACCTTGATGGGATTCACGCTGAGCTTCGTGTTTGTGCCGCTGTCGACTCTGACCACGCTCACCATCCCCAGAAAGGAGATGGGCAACGCCACCGGCATCTTTAATATGCTGCGCAATATCGGCGGCTCGGCCGGCATTGCCATGGCATCGACCGCGCTGATCCGCCGTGCCGATCTGCATCAGGTGGACCTCGTCCAGCACCTCAGCCCCACCTCCCCCGCGCTGCAGCAGAAATCGGCCATCATGGCGGCCTACCTGGGCAAGCAGCTTGGGCCGGCTGTCGCCCGCCCGGGCGCCTTTGGCGTGATCTACGGTCAGGTCATTCAACAGGCGATGCAGCTTGCCTACATCGATGTGTTTCGCTGGACTGCGGTGCTGGCCGTCATC
>JAJZCY010000166.1:3102-9200 GCA_021828835.1 Acidobacteriota bacterium
CGGCGGCGAAGCCGACGAACACGATCCCCGCCTCCGGCCGCCAGAGATTGTGCCGCAGGTGGTGGCGGATGCGCCCGCCGGTCGCCATCCCCGACCCGGCCATGATGATGGCGCCGCCGGGGATGCACTGAGGCAACCTTGCAGATTTGCAGGGCTTCTACTCAGCCCGGGAGCCGCGGACCAGCGCCGCGCGTTCCGTTTACGGGCAGGGGCGGGAGGTTTTCGCGATTTCTCTCTCTTGCTGGCGGCGAAGGAGAATCGCAATGGCAGCCGCCGGACCCTGCTCGCCCGAAAAAACGCCTTCCTGGGTTGCGAGGTATTTCCCCTGGATGGCGCATCATGGTCGCGGCGGGATTTGCCGCCGCGGGGCGCGCCGCCAGGAAGCTTCGACGCGCTCGGCCGCAGCTCGGTAAGTCATTGAATCGAACGATGATCGTTGTAAGCTGCTGAGCCCGGCGAACATAGCCGATGCCCCCTCATCGAATTCCTTTGTTATCACGAACTTGAGCAAAAACCGGGTGGGGGGGCCTAGCGCCGGCAGGCGGCCATCGCCGCGGCCAGCGCCTCTTCCGGCTCCGGCCGCACGCGGTGATCCGCATAAGCCTGCGCGTAGAGGATCCTGCGGTCGCGGTCGACCACGAAGGTGCCCGGCAGCGGCAGTCGCCACGAGTCCTCGCCATTGATGAAAGGGATATTCAGCAGGATCGAGCGGTAGTAGTCGCGCTGAAACTCGGGAACGCTGTAGGCCAGCCCATACTGCTCGGCCACCGCGCAACGCGGGTCGCTGAGTACCGGGAAGGGAAGCCCGTGCTGGCCCACCATGAAGTCGCTTTGCCGGCTGCT
This sequence comes from Acidobacteriota bacterium, assembly GCA_021828835.1. Lineage (GTDB taxonomy): Bacteria > Acidobacteriota > Terriglobia > Terriglobales > Acidobacteriaceae > Telmatobacter. The sequence goes on from JAJZCY010000166.1 coordinate 3,946, forward strand.
CTGCGGGCTGATTGCCACCAGCAGCGCACCGGCCTCGCGCAACCGCGCATGCTCATCGCGCCAGGCCTCCAGCTCTGTGGAGCAGTAAGGATCCCAGCGGCCGCGGAAGAACTTGACCACCACCGGCCCCAGCGCCAGCAGGTCGGCGGAGCGCACTAGCCGCCCGGAGGCGTCATTCAGCTCAAACTCCGGCGCCGCGGCGCCCACAGGCAATACCTTGTCTTCGGCTCCGGAGTCGAAGAGCTCCGTAATGGCCCGCTCGCTCAGAGCCATCCGCTCCGGCTGGACCAGGGTGCGGGTCCGGGCGGTGATCTCGTCGAGCTGGTCCTGAAGGGCGGTCACTCGTTCTATTTTCGCAGATGCGCGCTGACATAGAATGTGCGCATGAGCACGATCGACTACTCGCCTCTCGGCAAAGCCATTGCGCGCCTCAAAGAAGGCCTTGGCGCCCTGGCGCGGGAGCCAGGAAACACGCTCTACCGCGACGGGGTGATCCAGAGGTTCGAGTTTACGTATGGGTTGTGCGCCAGCATGCTGGAGCGCTACCTGATGCACGCCGCGCCTGTGCAGCCGGACAAGAAGATGACGTTTCCAACGCTCATCCGCACGGCCAGCGAACTGGGGCTGCTCCGCTCGGGCTGGGACGTGTGGCATGGCTTTCGCGAAGCGCGCAATCTCACCAGCCACGTCTACAAGGAAGAGACTGCGCGGCAGGTGGTCGAAAGGATTCCCGCCTTTGCCGAAGAAGCGGAATTCCTCTATGCAGAGTTGGAAAAGACCAAAGCGTAACGATGGCGACTGAAGCCAAATCCCGGCCTCTGCCCCCGATTGAGATCGAGCCGCATCAATGGCAGGAGCTGTCTGCTATTCTCGAGACCCATTTGCCGGGCCGGAAGGTATGGGCCTTCGGCTCGCGCGCCACTGGCAAGCGCGTGCGCCGCTTCTCCGATCTCGACCTCGCGGTGGGCGGCGAGGAATTGCCGCTCGAGCTGCTGGACAGTTTGCGCGCGGCCCTCGACGAATCGCGGCTGCCTTTTAAGGTTGACATCGTCGACCTGGCAACCGTCACCCCGGAGTTTCGCGCGCGGATTGAACCGGAGATGGTGCCGCTTCAAGGATGACTTGGGTGAAAATTCTCGCTACCGCCCGAACCGCTGCCTCGGGTTGAGCGAGTTCAGCCCGCCGCGCAGCATGCTCTTGGCCAGTCCGCCCTTGCCCATGCTCTTGAACATCTTGGCCATCTGCGCGTACTGGCGCAGAAGCTGGTTCACGTCCTGGACGCTGGTGCCGCTGCCGGTGGCGATGCGCTTCCTCCGCGAGCCCGAGATCATCTCGTGGTTGCGGCGCTCCTTGGGCGTCATCGAATTGATGATCGCCTCCACGCGCGCGAACTGTTTCTCGTCCACCTGGCTGGCCGCCTGCTGCATGCCCGCGAACGGGCCCACCGAGGGCAGCATCTTGAGAATCGACTCCATCGAGCCGAGCTTCTTGATCTGTTTCAACTGATCGCGGAAGTCCTCCAGCGTGAAGCCGTCGCCCAGCAGCGCCTTCTTGGCAAACTCCTCGCTCTTCTTGCGGTCCAGCTTCTCTTCGGCCCGCTCGATGAGCGAGAGCATGTCGCCCATGCCCAGAATTCGGCCGACGATGCGGTCGGGATGGAAGGGCTCGAAGGCGTCCGGCTTCTCGCCGGTGCCGATGAACTTGATGGGCTGACCGGTCACGTGGCGGATGGAGAGCGCCGCGCCGCCCCGGGAATCGCCGTCCATCTTGGTCAGGACCGCGCCCGTCAGTCCCAGACGGGTATGAAACTCCTGCGCGGAGTTCACGGCGTCCTGGCCGGTCATGGCGTCGGCCACGAACAGGATCTCCTGCGGCGAGAGCAGCTTCTTCAGGCTCTCCATCTCGGCCATCAGGTCCTGGTCCAGATGCAGGCGGCCCGCGGTATCCACGATCAGCGTGTCGCAGCCCCAGATCACGGCCTCGCGGCGCGCCTCCTTGGCCAGCCGCTCCACCAGCGCAGTGCCGGCGGCCTCGCCCCTGGTGTCGCCCTCGTACAGTTTGGCTTCCACCTGCTTGGCCACCACCTTCAACTGCTCACGCGCGGCCGGACGGTAGACGTCCACCGACACCAGCATGGGACGGTGCCCGCCCTTCTTCAGCCACGCGGCCAGCTTGCCGCTGGTGGTGGTTTTGCCAGAGCCCTGCAGACCGGCCATCAGGATCACCGTGGGCGGCTTGGAGGCGAAGTTGAAGCGGGCCGTGTCTTTGCCCAGCAGCGCGATCAACTCGTCGCGCACAACCTTGATCACCTGCTCGGAGGGCGAGAGCGCGGTCATCACCTCGGTGCCCACGGCCTTCTCGCGGATGTGCTCAATCAGGTCGCGGACGACGTTGAGGTTGACGTCGGCCTCGAGCATGGCGACGCGGATTTCACGCAGGGCCTCGCTGATGTTTTCCTCGGTGAGGGTTCCCTGGCCGCGAAGGCTTTTGAAGACGCGCTGAAGTCTATCGGAAAGATTCTCAAACATAAGGTCCAGTTCAAGTCTACCGGAGGTGGTGTGGTTCGTGCTTCCTGGCCCGTGAATCGTGGCGAAGGGGGCGCTAAACTGATGGCAGGAGCAGGCCATGAGCGACGGGCGCGAAGAGCGGCAGGAACAGGAGCAGCGGCGGCAGTGGGAAGAGCAGCGCGACCGGGATGACCGGCTGGAACGCTACCCCACCGATCCCCGTCGCCCGGAGCGCCGCGAGTCGTAACCCATCCACAAAACGGTAGCGCCGGTCTCCTGACCGGCTGTCGTGAGGGGCTCCCGACCCTCACCCGGCGCCCTGGTCGAAGCACAACCTGAAGAGCTCCCACCGATTCTTGCGCTTTACCCCGCCGGTGCAATCAGATACTGCTCCAGCTTTCCATCCGGATACGTATAGGTCGTCAGGCGCAGACGCTGCCCGGGATAGGTAATCAGAAAGGACCGGAAGACCATGCCGCCGCGGAGGCTCTGGCCGGTCAGGCGCAGGGTGAGCGGCTCACCCAGCGGGCCCAGGCTGTTCTTGAAGTCCTCCAGCGCCTGCGCCGTGAAGTAGCCGTCCAGATTCGGCGCCAGCAGGGAGCGGTCGATCTTCCCTTGCTGCAGCCCATGGTAGATGTCGAGCGCATTCTGCTCGGGAGGCGCAAGCGGGTCGCCTGCGATCACCGGCAGGGCGATACGCGCGATCTGGCTGGCCGCCCCGGCAGCCATCTGGTTGGTCAGCACCACTACGGCCACGCCATCGTCGGTGAGCACTTCGTTGTCGGAGACGAAGCCCGAGACCTCGCCGGTGTGGCTGATGACGTGATGGCCGTCGCGGTTGCTGATAAAGACGCCCAGGCCATAGCCGCTGCCCTTGCCATCCTTCAGCTTCACCTCGGTGAACATCTTCTTATAGCCTTCGGAGGAGAGAAGGGACTGAGAGAGCAGGCTCTCATCCCAGATCGCCAAGTCGTGCGCGGTCATGGCCAGATCGGCGGCCCCCGTCATCCAGCCGGCTCCCTCGGGCAGCGCCGGGCGCAGCGGTCCCAGGGCGTAGCGGTGATAGCCCTCGGCATCCGCCCTGGTCAGCGGGTGCTGATCCGAGTCCCACACCGAAGTCATGCCCAGGGGCTTGAAGATGTGCTGCTGGAGGAACTGAAACACCGGCTCGCCCGCGAGCTTTTCCACGATGGCCCCGGCGATCACGTAGTTGGTATTCGAGTACTGCCACTGCGTGCCCGGCTCAAAGTCGAGCGGCTTCTTGGCCCACGCGTCCAGAATCTGCTGTGTTGTGGTGGGCTGCATCATGGGCCGCATCACGTAGTCCTCCGGCCAGAAGTCCTGGTAGCCGGAGGTCTGCGACAGAATCTCGCGGATGGTGACCTTGTCTCCTTCGGTGAGGCCGGGAATGTACTTGCCCACCGGATCGTCGAGCGTGAGCTTGCCTTCCTGCGCCAGGATGAGGATGGCCGCCGCGGTGAACTGCTTGGAGACGGAGCCAATGGAATAGCGCATGTCGGGCGTGGCCGCCTCGGCGGGATTGAGCCGCGCCTTGCCGTAGGCGTGCGTGTAGACCAGCTTGCCGTGCTGCACCACGGCAATTGACGCCGAGGGCACTCCGGTCATGGCGAGCACCTGGCTCGCGATGCGGTCCACGTCGGAGCGCACGGCCGGGGCGATCGTGTCCACTGCCTGGGCTCTCGACCAGAGAGGCGCACAAAACATAAGAAGGAAGAGAGCCGGTATCCAGCGCTGGCGGGTATGCATGGCTGCCATTGTAGTGCAGCCCGCAAGAGCTGCCAGCCTTCGGATGGCCGGTCTCTGGCTGGCTGCGGGGGTGGGTCTCCAGTCCGGGCCGTCGTCCCGATCGGCACGCAAGCGCCGCTCGATGCGGTAGCCTGTGCAAGGGGCGGGCCGAGATGCCTACGCGAGCCCGCCGGAGGCGAAGATGCAAAGGCTCATTGAAGGTCACAAGCGATTTCATGCCGAGGTTTTCCCCGCAAAACGGCAGCAGTTCCACCTGCTTCGCGATTCGCAGGCGCCGGAGTTTCTGTTCATCACCTGCGCGGACTCGCGGATTGTTCCGGACCTGGTTCTGGGCACCGGGCCGGGCGATCTATTCATCAGCCGCAGCGTCGGCAACGTAGTGCCCCTCAGCGCGCCGGACGGCGATGGCGTTACCGCGACCATCGAGTACGCCGTCGAGGTGCTCAAGGTGCCGCACGTGATCGTCTGCGGCCACTCGGACTGCGGCGCGCTGAAGGCCGCCTTGAACACCAATGTTCTGGACAACCTGCCCAAAGCCAAAAAGTGGCTGCGCCACGTGGAGGCGGCCTTCCAGCATCGCCAGCCGCTGGACCCCGCCGACGGCGAGGCGGCCGAACTGGGCTCGGTCATCCGCGGCAACGTGGTGGCGCAGCTCGGCAACCTGAAGGCCCAGCCCTCGGTGGCCTGGGCGCTCAAGCAGGGCACGGTTCAAGTGCACGGCTGGTACTACGACATCCTCACCGGCCGCATCGAGCGCTACGACGAGACGCAGCGGCGCTTCGTCCCGCTGCTGGGCTGAGCCGGCGCCGTCCGGTTGCATGACGAAAACTTCATGGCTTCGAGGGCGCGGCGGGCTTGATAGAAGAGCCCGGCCTGCCGATAGGGGTGTACGGAGGTAGCAACCGATGATCAGTCCGATTTCAAGCTCGCTCGCCCCCACCACCCAGGCGCTGGCTTCTCAGAAACCAGCGCCTGCCCCTG
>JAJZCY010000167.1 GCA_021828835.1 Acidobacteriota bacterium
AGCGACAGCGCCTCCGGCTACGAGCAGGAGATTGCCATGGATGAGCCGGCGTTGCGGCAGTTTGCCCAGGGGCATGACTGGCATTGGTTCCGCTTTCCCTACCTGGAAGAGGGAGATACGGTGGCAGAACGCGAGGATGTTCGCCACTGGCTCCAAGCGCACGGCTACCACGTCGCCGAGGTAACGCTCAACTTTAACGACGACGAGTGGAGCGATCCCTACGATCGCTGCCTTGCCAAGCACGACACGGCCGGCATCGCGTGGCTCGAGCAGAGTTACATGGAAAATGCGGCGGAGTTTATCCGCGTGGGACGGCAGGAGGAGCAGATCGCCTTCGGCCACGAGGTACCCAACGTCCTGTTACTGCACGAAACCGCTTTTACGACTCTCATGCTTCCCCGGCTGGTAGGTCTGTTGCGCCAGGAGGGTTTTCGCTTCACCGACCTGCGCAAGGTGGAGCGGAACCGGGTCTACGCCAAGGATCCGGCGACCGGCTTTCCCGACGGCGGTTCGCTGCTGAACGAATTCCTCGACTCGAGGCACCTCCCGTACCCCTCCTTCACACCGGAACCGGATCAGCGGCTCGACAACCTGTGCCGATGACGGGCGCGCTCGGGCAACGTTATTCCGAGGTTTTGGATCTTGGCGAGGGCGACAGACGCAAGGCATCGGCAAGCTCGTCCCGCCGTTGCTGCACGGATTGGAATGCCGCGGCTGGGTCCATGCCCAATCCGATCAAAGCTGCCTCTGCCAGTTGCAGGCTGGCCTCGCTGGTTTCAGGTACGGCCTCGCTGACTCCCATCCGATAGAGGTGACGCGCATGTTCCGGATCGCGCGCTCGGGCAATGATCGGAATCTCGGGCCGCCGGGCGCGAACCTGCGCCACGATGCTGTCTACGGCTTCGCGCGAATCAATGGTGAGGATCACGCCGGTAGCCCGCTCCAGGCCACAGGCTTTCAGGAACTCGGCGTTGGTGGCGTCTCCGAAGTAGAGCTCATATCCCCGGTCGCGCTCGGCCACGACGGTGTGATCGTAATCGGTGGCGATCGCGGGTATGGAGTTCCTGGCCAGCAACTCGCACACCGCCTTGCCCACTCGGCCATAGCCGATCACGATCGCGCTCTTCCGGCGTTCGGCGGGGATCGCAGGCAACTCCGGAACTATGGCCTCTCTGGCGGCAAAGAGGCGGCGCACGCCGCTCGACAGGAGCGGTGTCATGGCCATCGTTACCGCGGTGACCGCGAGCGCAAAGCCGGAGAGATGGCGGCCGATCAAACCTGTATCGGTTGCCATTCCGATGACAACGAAAGCGAATTCGCCGCCCGGACCAAGAAGAAGCCCAGTTTCGAACGCGGCTGTCCATGGTAGCTGGAAGAGTCTGCCTAGGCCGGTGATCACGATGGCTTTGATCAAGATCAGGCCCGCGACGCAGGCGATCAAGGCCGCGGGCTCCTGCACCAGGTCGCGCACGTCGACCCGGGTGCCGACGGTAAAGAAAAACACGCCCAGCAGGAGCGCCTTAAACGGCTCGATGCTGGCTTGAATTGCGCGGCGAAACTCGGTTTCTGCCAGCAGCAATCCGGCGATAAACGCACCCAACGCCATGGAGAGGCCGGCCTGGTAAGCGACAACCCCCGTTCCCACGATCACGAACAGCACGGCCGCGATGAAGAGTTCGGTAGACCGTGCGGCAGCTACCAGCCGGAACAGCGGCCGCATCAGCAGATTGCCAAAGGCGATGATGATGGCGATCGCGATGGCTGCCTGGAGGAGCGCCTTCAGCAGACCGATGGCAATGGATCCGCCGGCGTTGCTGCCGCCGATGGAGACAAACATCAGGATTGGAATCGCGGCGAGGTCCTGTGCCAGCAACACCGCGAAGGTGGCTCGTCCGGATTCGGTGGAGAGGCGACTCTCGCGGGCCAGCAGTTCCAGCACGATGGCCGTGGAGGAGAGCGAGAGGCTGGCGCCGAGGATGATCGCCGCCGGGAGGGTCTGACCCATGATCGCCACCGCTGCCGCGATGAGAGCCGCGCATACCAAAACCTGCAATGTGCCGAAGCCGCCGACGAGCTTGCCCAGAGCCTTGAGCCGCTGCGGCGAAAGCTCCAGCCCGACGACAAACAGCAGAAAGACGATGCCCAGTTCGGCGATGCCTGCCAGGTTCTGGGTGTCGGCGATGGTGAACCAGTAGAGAGGCCGCAGCCGGGTCACGAATGCGCCGAGTCCGAAGGGGCCCAGCAGCGCTCCGGCTCCCAGGTAGCCAAGCACGGGATTCACGCCCCAGCGACGGAAGAGCGGGATAAGAACGGCGGCTGTCCCCAGCACGACCAGGGCATCGCTATAGGCGGGGATGTTGACGTGGAGCGGCGTAGCCGCGGTCCCTCCTCGGGGCCTAATCCAGGAAAACTCTGAGAGGCGTTGTTGAAGATTGTGCCTCAGCAGCGGAGTGGATGGAAACTCTGCAAGAGAGAACTCCGTCGGAGAGAAGCGATATTCCTCAATATGAGATTCTGTCCCTCGTTTGTGCCCCTCATCACTGCCGTTGTGGGCCCCTGCCTCCGAGACTCAAAGTGGCGTTCAAATCCCGTACCAGCACGCCCAGAGGCAAAAGCGAATGAACCAGCAGAAGACCATCATTGTGGATGGGAACGAGGCCGCCGCCTCGGTTGCCTATCGCCTGTCCGAAGTCGTCGCCATCTTCCCGATCACGCCCTCGTCGCCCATGGCCGAGTGGGCCGATCAGTGGCGCTCGGAGGGGAAGAAGAACATCTGGGGCGCGGTCCCGGTGGTTGAGGAGTTGCAGAGCGAAGGGGGCGCCGCGGGCGCGCTGCACGGGGCGCTTCAGGCGGGCTGCTTTGGCACCACCTTTACCGCCTCGCAGGGCCTGCTGCTGATGATCCCCAACATGTTCAAGATCGCCGGCGAGTTGACCCCGGCGACGATGCACGTGACCGCGCGCACCCTCGCCACGCACGCGCTCTCCATCTTCGGCGACCACTCCGACGTGATGGCCTGCCGCTCCACCGGCTGGGCGATGCTGGCCTCGAACTCCGTGCAGGAGGTCGCGGACCTGGCGCTGATCGCCCAGGTTGCCACGCTGGAATCGCGCATTCCCTTCATCCATTTCTTCGACGGCTTCCGCACCTCGCATGAGATTGGCAAGATCGAGCCAATTGCCGACGAGACAATTCGCGCGCTGGTCAGTGATGAGCATCTGATCGCGTTCCGCCAGAACGCGCTCTCGCCCGATCGCCCCTTCATTCGCGGCTCGGCGCAGAATCCGGATGTCTTTTTCCAGGCGCGTGAGGCGTGTAGCCCGTACTATGCCAGGGTGCCGGGAATCGTGCAGTCGGTCATGGACCGGTTTGCGGCGCAGACCGGCCGTGCCTACCGTTTGTTCGACTACTACGGCGCTCCCGATGCCGAGCGGGTGATCTGCCTGATGGGCTCCGGCGCCGATGTCGCGGAAGAGGCGGTGGACGCGCTGATGCGCCGGGGCGAGAAGGTGGGCCTGCTCAAGATTCGGTTGTATCGCCCCTTCGACGCCTCCGCCTTCCTGGGCGCGCTGCCCGCCACCGTGAAGGCCATCGCCGCGCTGGACCGCTGCAAAGAGCCGGGCGCTGCCGGAGAGCCGCTCTATCAGGACATCGTCACAGTTCTGGCGGAGAATGGCGGTAAGCTGGCCTCTTCCAAGGTCATCGGTGGGCGCTACGGCTTGTCCTCGAAGGAGTTCACGCCGGCCATGGTCAAGGGCATCTTCGATGAACTGTCCAAGCCGGCGCCCAAGAACCACTTCACCATCGGCATCAACGACGATGTCAGCCACTCCAGCCTGGACTACGATCCCGCCTTCTCCACCGAAGATCCGCAAACCGTGCGCGCTCTGTTTTACGGTCTGGGCTCCGACGGCACTGTAGGCGCCAACAAGAATTCCATCAAGATCATCGGCAGCAACACGCCGAATTACGCGCAGGGCTACTTCGTCTACGACTCGAAGAAATCGGGTTCGATGACCACCTCGCACCTGCGCTTCGGTCCCAATCCCATCCGCTCCAGCTATCTCATCTCGCAGGCCAGCTTTGTGGCCTGCCACAACTTCAGCTTTCTGGAAAAGATGAACGTGGTGGAGGCGGCGATGCCGGGAGCCGTCTTCCTGCTCAACTCGCCGTACCCGGCCGCCGAGGTGTGGAGTCACCTGCCAATGACCACGCAGCAGGAGATTCTGCGCAAGAAGATCGAGTTCTACGTGATCGACGGTTACAAGGTCGCGCGCGAAGCCGGCATGGGCACGCGCATCAACACCATCATGCAGACCTGCTTCTTTGCCATCAGCGGCGTGCTGCCGCGGGAAGAGGCGATTGCGCAGATCAAGAAGGCCATCCAGAAGACCTATGGCAAGCGCGGCGAGGCCGTGGTGCAGAAGAACTTTGCGGCTGTGGACGCGGCGCTGGCTCACCTGGAGAAGGTGGATGTCCCCGCGGCTGCGTCCTCCGGGTTCGACTTGATTCCGTCCATCTCGCCGGCAGCGCCGGAGTTCGTCCGCGATGTGCTGGGCGAGATCGCGGCGGGACGCGGCGATCAGCTTCCGGTGAGCGCTATCCCCGCCGGCGGCGCCTTCCCGTCGGGCACCTCGCAGTGGGAGAAGCGCAATATCGCACAGTTCATTCCGGTGTGGGACGAGAAGCTCTGCATCCAGTGCGGCAAGTGCGTGATGGTTTGCCCGCACGCGGTGATCCGCTCCAAGGTGTACAGCCCGGACCTCGCGGAGAAGGCCCCGGCGACGCTCAAGTGGGCCAAGCCCAAGTGGAAGGCCATGGAGCAGGAGCGCTACACCTTGCAGGTGGCGCCCGAGGACTGCACCGGCTGCGCGGTGTGCGTGGAAGTATGCCCGGTGAAGAGCAAGAGCGACGCCAGCCACAAGGCCATCAACATGGCGCCCCAGGCGCCGCTGCGCGAGCCGGAGCGCGAGAACTGGGAGTTCTTCGTGAGCCTGCCCGAGGTCGATCGCTCCAAGCTCTCGCACGGCCAGGTCAAGGACATCCAACTCCTGCAGCCGCTCTTCGAGTTCTCCGGCGCCTGCGCAGGCTGCGGCGAAACCGCTTATATCAAGCTGCTCACCCAGCTCTTCGGCGACCGGCTCTACATTGCCAACGCCACCGGCTGCTCGTCGATTTACGGCGGCAACCTGCCCACCACGCCTTATTCCCACAACGCAAAAGGCCGCGGCCCCGCGTGGTCCAACTCGCTCTTTGAGGACAACGCCGAGTTCGGCTTCGGGATGCGCACCGCGCTCGATCAGCAGAAGGTCTTCGCGGAGTTGCTGGTGACGCGCCTCGCTGCCGAGATTGGTCCGGAACTGGCCGCGGGCCTGGTAGGCGCCGCGCAAAAGACCGAGGCCGAGATCGACGCGCAGCGGGCCCGCGTGGAATTGCTGCGCCAGAAGCTCGCAGGCAACACCTCCTCCGATGCCAAGAACCTGCTGGCCATTGCGGATACGCTGGTTCGCAAAAGCGTGTGGATCCTGGGTGGCGACGGCTGGGCCTTCGACATCGGCTTTGGCGGGCTCGATCACGTGCTCGGCTCCGGCAAGAATGTCAATGTGCTGGTTCTGGACACGGAGGTTTACTCCAATACCGGCGGACAGGCTTCCAAGGCCACGCCGCGCGGAGCGGTTGCCAAATTTGCCGCCAGCGGCAAACCCACCAGCCGCAAGGACCTGGCGATGGAGGCCGTGAGCTATGGCTCGGTCTATGTGGCGCAGGTGGCGCTCGGCGCCAACGATACCCACGTCATCAAGGCCTTCCAGGAAGCCGAGGCGCACGAGGGGCCGTCGCTGATCATTGCCTATGCGAGCTGCATCGCGCATGGCTACGACCTGGTGCATGGGCTCGAGCAGCAGAAGCTGGCGGTCCAGGCCGGATACTGGCCGCTGATGCGCTACAACCCCGGCCTGCGCGCCGAAGGCAAGAATCCCTTCCAGCTGGACTCCAAGGCGCCGTCGATCCGGCTCAAGGACTATGCCTATCGCGAGGCCCGCTACACGATGCTGGTGCGCGGCAATCCTGAATTGGCGGAGGAGCTGCTCAAGGATGCTCAGGACGACGTGGAGCGCCAGTGGCGTGTCTACTCCGCGCGCGCGGCCATGCCCGGCCGCGGCGAGACGCCGAACATTGCGCCCCCTGACCCAACGGAAAACCAACCGGACGAAAAAACAGCGGCCGTAGTTGCCGGAGGTGAGGAATGAGCGATCTCTCCATGCAGTACCTGGGGCTCATGCTGAATGGGCCCATCGTGGTTGCATCGACGCCGCTTTCCGACAGGATCGACAACATCCGTCACATGGAGGACGCGGGCGCCTCGGCCATCGTCCTCACCTCGCTGTTCGAGGAGCAGCTCGCCCTGGAGTCGCGCGCCCTGGATGACGATCTTTCGCGCGGCACCAACTCCTACCCTGAGGCCTTGAACTATCTGCCGGAGCAGGGCGATTACCACATGTCGCATGACAGTTACCTGGAACACCTGCGCAAGGCGCGCGAGGCGGTCAAGATCCCCATCATGGCGAGCCTGAATGGAGCTTCTGCCGGCGGCTGGGTGCGCTATGCCAGGGATGTGGAGCAGGCCGGCGCGCAAGCCATCGAGCTGAACACCTTCGCCCTGGCGACAGACGCTTCGCAAACCGCGGAGGACATCGAGCGCCAACTGCTCACGCTGGTTGAGAGCGTCTGTAAGGCCGTGAAGGTGCCGGTGGCGGTAAAGCTCTCGCAATCGTTCACCAGCATTCCCAACCTGGCCATGCGGCTTGAGGCCGCCGGTGCGCGCGGACTGGTGCTGTTCAACCGCTTCTATCAGCCGGACTTCGATATCGAGTCGCTGGAGGTGCGGCCCACCATGCACTTCTCGACGCCCTCCGAGCTGCTGCCGCGCCTGCATTGGGCCGCCATTCTCTACGGACACCTGAAGGGCGATATCGGCATCACCGGCGGCGTGCACTCCGTCGAAGACGTGCTCAAGGCGATCATGGCCGGTGGCAGCGTTGCGATGATGGTCTCGGCGCTGCACATTCACGGCATCGATCACATAGCGCGCGTGCTCGACGGCCTGCGCTACTTTCTGGAGAAGCGTGAGTATGCCTCGCTGGCCGAGATGCGTGGCTGTCTCAGCCGCCGCTCCGTGCCCGATACAACGCCCTACGACCGTGGCAACTACATCAAGACGCTGAGCTCGTACAGCCTGCGGCCGACCATTTCGGCGTTCTGAATCTGTCTCCCTGTTCTTTTGCGGCGGCTACTGGAACCAACCGGCAGCCGCCGATTCTTTTTGGTGGTTCGCAGTGCTTCCCGGGTGCAGGTTGCTCCATGCGGTGGAGGAGACGGGAGTTTTACTGAGCCAGGGGACAGGGTGCCAGGGCTGCCCGTTGAGAGAGCACGAAACGTTCGATCTGCGCGCGGGCCTCTGGGATCGCCGCGCGGACCGTTTCGCTTAGCTCTTCGCCCATCGCCATCGAACTCATCCCCACGGTGAGCAGGACTGCTCGACGCGGCAGCGAGCCATAGAGCCCGCGGCTGAGCGCCAGCAGTTCCGCCGCGCCCAGATGATGCGTCCAATTCACTACGCCTTCCGCAGGCTCAATCTCCATCGTTTCCACGGCGCCGGGCCGTGCTTGCAGAGATGAGTCGAGAAACAGAACGCACTTGGAGTGCGCGATCTCCTCGGCCAGCTCCGGGCCCCATTGCTGACGTGCGATGACGTAAACGTCCGGCTCAGCGCGATAGCGCTCCGCAGCCCAGGCGGCCAGCCAGGGGCCCACGCCGTCGTCGCCGCGCAGCGGATTGCCACAGGCGAGAATCAGGCAGCGGAGGTGATCCGAGTTTCGCATAGAAGAAGAGTAGCTCTGCCCAATGCAGCGCTCCCCGCGACCGGCGCCAACCGCGCGCAGTAGCGCCGGTTTCCAAACCGGCTGTACGGGCGGGGTCCACGCCGCCCGCCAATCTTCCGTCGCCGATCCCGGCCGCCGGCCGGATAGCGCTGCGCAGCCGCTTCGTTCAGTCGCGTACCACGCGGTCCACTACCTCGCCGGCAGTAGAGACGATCTCCACCGCCAGCGGCATCTGCCCGAAGGCATGCGTCGAGCAGCTCAGGCAGGGATCGAAGGTGCGCACCACCGCCTCAATCCGGTTCAAACCACCTTCCGTGAATCTGCCGTCCTGCACGTAGGCCTTCGCGGCCTGCATCACACCGCGATTCATCGCATGGTTGTTCTGCCCGGTGGCGATCACCAGGTTGGCCCAGGTAATCTTGCCGTCCTCGTCGACCTTGTAGTGGTGGTGCAGCACGCCGCGGGGCGCTTCGGCGTGTCCTGCGCCTTCTTCGCGGTTGACCCCGGCCGTCGCGCGCACGTGCTTGTCCAGGATGTGCGGGTCGGCCAGGATCTCCTCGATCTTTTCCAGGCCGTACAGCATCTCCACCAGCCGCGCGTGATGGTAGTAGAACGAACTGGCAACCGGGCCATCGGCCAACTGCTTGAACTCGGCCAATTCCTTTTCCGCCTTGGGAGTGCCCATGGACTTGACGATGTTGAGCCGGGCCAGAGGCCCTACGCGATAGCAGCCCTGCGGATACCCCAGCGGCTTGTAGTACGGGAACTTGGTGTAGCTGTATGGCTCCACAGCTTCGCCAATCGCCTCGGCGAAGCGGTTGGCCGTGATGCCGTCTTCAATGGTCTTGCCCTCCGCATCGACCAGGCGCAGCGTGCCATCGGTGAACTCGATGGAATCATCGTCATGGACCAGGCTCATGTAGCTGGAGGGGAAGTTGGCGAAGACCTCCACCTCGGTTTTGAACTGCCCGGCGATTCCCTTGTAAGCATCCGTAGCCAGGGCCAGGTTGGCGTAGGCCTCCGGCAGCATGGCCAGGATCTGATCGCGCTTGGCGGCGGAGAGCGGTTCGGTGACGCCGCCGTGCACCACCCAGCCGGGATGCACGCGCTTGTCGCCCAGCAACTCGATGATCTGCTGGCCGAAGCGGCGCAGTCCGATGCCTGCGCGGCCCAGAGCAGGGTTGGCCGCGGCCAGGCCCAGCACATTGC
>JAJZCY010000168.1:0-5442 GCA_021828835.1 Acidobacteriota bacterium
GACGCCTGCCACATCGACCGCGCCAAGGCGGTGGACACCATCAAGAGCGCAGGACGCAGCGTGCCGGTGGCGCTGGTGATGCTGAAGGCCGGCGTCGACAAACCCGAAGCGGTGCGCCGGCTGGCCAAGTCCGACGGCAACGTGCGGCTGGCCATCGAAGACAACGTGCTCGAGCTTTGAGATTGGATCGGCTCGAACGGCCCTCCGGCAGGAGGGCATTTTTTTGCACGCCAGCAGGTAGGCCGGTGCCGATGGATGCGCTTCGGCCAAGTCTAGTAGACTCAACGGCAGCATGAGTGCTACTTCGCGCCAGCTTTTTCGCCCCGCCGCCGCTCTCCTGACTCCCTTGCTGCTGAGCTTTGCCTGCCTCCTTGCCAACCCCTCGCTCCTGTCCGCCCAGGGCACGCATCTCTGGACCCAGTCGCAGCTCTCCGAATTTGAAAAGGGCACGCCGCAGGGCGTGGAGCTGACCAGCGACGGACACCTGCGCCAGGGACCCGGGCTGACGCCGGTGGTGACGACGCCCTCGACCTTCGTGTGGTCGGTGGCCGTCGACAAGCACGGCACCGCCTTTCTGGGCACCAGTTCGCCGGCCACGGTGCTGCGCGTGGGCAAAGACAACAAGCCCTTCACGCTGTTCAAGACCAAGGACCTGACGGTGCAGGTGGTGCGCTTCGGTCCGGACGGCGCGCTCTATGCGGCCACGCTGCCCAGCGGCAAGATCTACAAACTGAATCCCAACGCCGCCGAGACGCAGACGGACGAGAACGCGACCGTCGTCTTCGACTCCGGCAAGCTCGCTGCGGCCGGCCCCGGCGCCAGTCAGGATGAGGGCAAAGCCTCGTCGCGGGCGCACTACATCTGGGACGTGACCTTCGACTCCGCGGGGCGGATGTATATCGCTGCCGGAGGGCCTGGCGCGGTGTACCGTATCGATCCGAGCAAGCCGGGCTCGACGGCGGAGACCTTCTTCAAGACCGATGAGGCGCACATCCGCTCGCTGGCGTGGGATGGCAAGGGCAACCTGATTGCCGGCTCGGATGGGACTGGGCTCGTCTACCGGATCGACCCGGAGGGCAAGGGCTACGTGCTCTTCGATTCACCGCGCCGCGAGGTCACGTCGCTGGCGGTAGCTCCCAACGGAACCATCTATGCCGCGTGCGTGGGCGACAAGGGCCAGAATCCGCTGCCGCCGCTGCCGGTGCAGGGTGTGGGCACGGTGACGATCACGGTGGTGCAGCCCGGCTCGCTGGGCGCGGCCAACCAGAGCACATCGATCCCCGGCGGCAGTGAGATCTATGCGCTGTCCGAAGGACAGGCTCCACGCAAGGTGTGGGCGGGCAAAGACGAGATCGTGTACGCGCTGGCCGAGCGCAAAGACGGCCTGCTGGCGCTGAGCGGCAACCGCGGCCGGCTGTTCCTGATTCAGAACGACGGCGAGTATGCGGATGTAGGTCACCTGGACGCGCAGCAGGGGCTGAGCCTGGCCGCGGACGGCAGCAGCGTGCTGATCGGCACGGGCAATACGGGCAAGCTGGTGCGGCTGGGACCCTCGACGACGAAGCACGAATACGCCAGCGATGTTCTGGACACCGGCAACTTTGCGAGCTTCGGACGCGTGGAGGTCGAGCCCGGCTCAGGCGGCTACACGCTCTACACCCGCACCGGCAACATCGACCAGCCGGCACGCGGCTGGAACGACTGGCAGCCGCTGAAGGATGGCGTGGTGGCATCCCCGGCAGGGCGCTTCCTGCAATGGAAGGTGGAGCTGCAACCCGGTGGCAACCTGGGCAGCGTGGGCGTCAACTACCTGCCCGTCAGCACGGCCCCCGTAGTCGATAACCTGGTGGTAGTTCCCGGCGCCAAGCTGAACCAGCAGAGCACCGTCCCCACGCCGCAATCCATCACCATCTCGTTTCCGTCGGCGGGACAGAACAGCGTCAGCTTCGACAACAGCTCGTCGAATTCCGTTTCCGCCGTCAAGGACAGGACGGCAGTCAGCGCGCATTGGAGCGCGCACGACGACGATGGCGACAACCTGATCTACGCGCTTTACCTGCGCGGCGACGGCGAGACGGTGTGGCGGCTGCTCAAGGACAAGATCAGCGACACCGCCTACAGCTTCGACGCCACACGCATTCCCGACGGCGGGTATCAGTTGAAGGTGGTGGCCTCCGACGCACCCTCTGAGCCGCCCGCCGACGTGCTCACCGGCGACAAGGTCAGCGACCGCTTTGTGGTGGATACCACGCCGCCGGTGATCAGCAACTTCAAGACCGCAGCAGAGCCGGAGCACTGCGCCGCTGCGCCGTGCCCGCGTTCCATCGACGTAACGCTCGACGCACAGGACGCCACTTCGCCGATCGCGCACGCCGAGTACTCGGTAGACGCCGGGCCGTGGACCTATGTCGATCCGGTCGGCAAGATCTCCGACTCGCCGCAGGAGCATTACGACTTCAAGGTCACGGTGGATGGCAAGGGCGCCAAGCCCGCCGAACACCTCATCACCGTTCGCGTCTACGACCGCTACGAGAATGTGGCGGTCGCCAAGACGGTGGTGCGGGCGCAGGAATAGCGATGCGGTTCGAACTGTATGTGGCGGCGCGCTACCTGAAGGCCAAGCGGCGGCAGGCCGTTGTCGGCGTGGTGACGGCGATCTCGGTAGCCGGAGTGGCCGCGGGAGTGGCGGCGCTGATCATCGCGCTGGCCATTACCACCGGCATGCGCCGCGACCTGCAAGGCAAATTGCTGGGCGCCACCTCGGCCGTCGACCTGATGCGCACCGAGTCGGACGGGATCAAGGACTGGCGGCCGCTGCTGGCGCGGTTGAGCAAGCTGCCGCATGTGGTGGCCGCGGCGCCTGGCATCTACGGGCAGGTGCTGGTATCGCGCGGGCCGCGCGCCGGCTTCGCGCTGGTGAAAGGCATCGTCCCCGCCGATGAGCGCAAGGTCAGCAATGTGCTGGACACCATCACCACCGGTTCGGCCAGGGATCTCATCCCCGGAACCGCCAATCAGGCCGGGGAGCCTGGCCCCAGCGGAGCGGAGACCCTCGCCCCGGAGCCGCCGCTGGTGCTGGGCAGCGACCTGGCGCAGCAGATCGGCGCGGAGGTGGGCGACAGCGTGCTGGTCACCAGTCCGCAGGGCGAGCTCACGCCGCTGGGCCTGGCGCCCAAGTACGAGCGTTTCCGTGTCGCCGGCATCTACCACTCCGGCTTCTATCAGTACGACGCGGCGATGGGCTTCATGCGCCTGAGCGACGCGCAGCGGCTCTTCAGCGAGCCCGACCTGCTCTCGGTGATCAGCTTCAAGATCGACGACCTCTATCGCGCGCCCGAGATCGGGCAGGAGATCGAGAAAGCGGCGGGACCGGGCTTCATGACCACCAATTGGATGGAGCAGAACCGCGAGCTCTTCCGCGCCATGAAGCTGGAACAGGTGGTCACGTTTATCATCATCGCGCTGATCGTGATTGTAGCGGCGCTGAACATTCTGATCGCGCTCACCATGATGGTGATGGAGAAGACGCGCGACATCGCGGTGATGATGAGCTTCGGCGTGCGCCCCGAGCAGGTGCGCCGCATTTTCATGATGCAGGGCCTGCTCATCAGTGTCATCGGTACGGCGCTGGGATTGGTGCTCGGCTACCTGGCCTCGTGGGCCGGCGGCCACTACCACTTCATCCATCTCTCCGCTGAGGTCTACTCCATCGACACCCTGCCCTTCGCGCCGCGCGCGCTGGATGGGGTGATTGTGTCGGCGGTGTCGATCGGCATTTCGCTGCTGGCGACGCTGTATCCGTCCACGTCGGCCTCGCGCATCCTCCCCGCCGAGGCACTGCGGTACGAGTGAGGCAGGTGCGGGCGAGTGGTACCCGAAGATTTTTGTCACCGCGAAACCGGCGGTCAAGATTCGTGCGCTCCTACCCTTCGCTAGTAAGAAGCGAAGGATAGGGCACCCTCGATGGGTGGGGTAGAGGAGAAAAAGGATGCGCCACTCGCCAGTGGCGGCCCGGCAGGCGGTTTCTTGTTGGTCTGAGCAGGTGTCCCGTGGCAGCCTGCCGACCGAGCGCAGCGCGTGCACTGTGGTTCAGCGCAGCCCCTCGCACACGATCATCACTTCAAAGGTGGATTCATCGAACTGGTACATGTGGTGCAGCTTGGACTCCGGCGGATGCACGCGGATCCAGTACTCGTTGCCGGCAATCACGGCAGGGACAGATAGCGCGCAATGGGCGGCCAACTCCGGTATTCTGCTCTTCCAGGATCCGGCGATCACATTGCAGATCTCGCCCAGCGCATCCTGAACGGTTGCATCCAGGGCTGTGATCTCCATTCCGGTTATGAGCGCGGTCATCCTGATCGCAGACGGCACGCTCGAGCGGATCACGCAGGCCCCGCTCAGGATGCCTCCGAAGCCGACCACAGCAATCAGAGAATCCTCTGCGTTGAACCTGGAAGCGGCGATGCGGCGGCATTCACATCCCAGCATGAGAGCGAACGCTTCCTGCACGCTCGCATCCAGATTGCCAGGGTTGGCGATCTGGGGGATGGAATCCCGTAGAGAAGCGGACATGGACGGTGCTCTCCTTTTGCATGTGCCCCCATTCTGCGCCGGGCGAATGCAGGCGCGCCGGACACGATTCCACAGGACTGGAGCTTGGGGCAGCACCCGCGCGGGCCCGCAGCCATCCTGCGCGCCCGCAGCTATCCGGCGCTGACCAGCGGGACGATGCGTTGCTTGATCTGCTCGACGGTGAAGGGCTTGCGAATATAGCCCTGGGCTCCCGCCTCGACAGCCTGCCTGACCTGTTCTTCGCTACCTTCCGTGGTGATCATGACCACCGGAGTTTGCGGGGCCAGGTTGCGGCCGCGCAACTGGCGCAGGAACTCAAGCCCATCCATCGAGGGCATGTTCACATCGGAGAGGATCAGGTCGACCGGATGCCTTTCGAGCAGATCAAGCCCTTCATGCCCGTTGGCCGCCTCCAGGACACATTCCAGTTCGACTCCCGCCTGCCGCAGCGTGCGCTCGACGATTTTGCGCATCACAGACGAGTCGTCCATGATCAGCGCCCGAATCTGCTTCATTCCCAGCCTATCGGCAGTTGGGCGCTGCACATGAGGCGCTAAACCGAACGCCCATGCTGTCGATAAAGCATGGAGGAGCGGCTGTGCCCGGCACGGTGAATACAAGCGAGACGACTAGCAAGAGTAGGATTTCAGCGCCGCGGGAGCAGTTTTGCGGGCACAGAATTCCGGCGTCCGGCCGGAGGAAGTAGAGGAGAGGTATGCCTGGTGCGGTGATGGAAACCTCGCGCAGCGGCCTGACCGCCGGAGGCAATCTGAGCGCAGCACAGCAAGACCGGCGAACGACGCCAGGGCCGGAGAAGCGGGAACCCTCCTCAGCAGCGGGGGATCGACGCCCAGGGAAGTACCTCAG
>JAJZCY010000168.1:5452-9025 GCA_021828835.1 Acidobacteriota bacterium
TTCGCCATCCAGGTTCTGAAGGTCCGGGAGATCATGGGCATGCAGGAGATTACGGCGGTGCCCCAGACCCCGCAGCATCTTCGCGGTGTGATCAATCTGCGCGGCAAGGTAATCCCCGTCGTGGATCTGCGCCGCAAGTTCCGCCTGCCAGAGGTGGACCACACCCAGCACACCTGCATCATCGTCGTGCAAGTTGAGGCCGGCGAAGTGGTCCTGCACACGGGCATCCTCGTCGACGCCGTGTGCGAGGTGCTGAACCTGGCCGCGGACGAGATCGAAGATACCCCGGATTTTGGAGAAGGCGGCGGATCGTCGGGATACCTGCTGGGCATGGCCAAGGTGAAGGGCCGGGTGAAGATCCTGCTGGATATCGACCGCGCACTTGGCTGCCAGGAGTTCCGCAGCCTGGAATGCTTGCAGGCGGATTGATTCGAAGTTCGGAGAAAGAGGAAGGATAATGGCGTCTCAAGTGACGATGGGCAGAAAGCTCTATATGAGCTTCGGCGGTGCGCTGCTCCTGGCGCTGCTGGTAGGAGCAGTTGCCATCTGGTTCATTGGCAGCTTCGCATCCAGCATGGACGAGGCGGTGAACGTAGAGGCTAGAAAGCAATACCTTGCTGCGCGAATGGATGTGAGTGAATCCGATCTGACCTCCGCGGAGCGCGGCATCCTGCTTCGCGCCATGTGCAGGGATAGCGGCGCTGTAACTGAGTTGAACCGCGATTTTGAAGCCAGCTATGCGCAGTGGGAGGGCAGTTTCGAGAAGCTTCGTGCGTTGACCGATAGTTCCGAAGGGCGCGACCATCTGGATCAAATCCACTCGGCTTACGAAGCACTCGGCGAGCAGCATCGGCATTTTCTGCAACTGATTGCCGCCGGGCAGACGGATGCGGCCTATGTGTTTTACAGCCAGACGGAGCTGCCCGGATTGCTCCACGTAGCCGATCTGCTGGGGAACCTTGAGCGGCAGCAGGGCGAAGCGATTGCCGGCGCGGTGGGCAGGGCTTACGGAAAGGTGCAACTCGGCCGCTGGGTTACAGCCCTCATCATGCTGCTGGCGCTGGTGGTGGTGGCAGTCATCACCGTGATGGCGGTGCGGATGAACAGATATTTGTGCACCGCGGTAGCGGAATTATCGGAAGGCGCCCGTCAGGTGGCGGGGGCGGCCCGGCAGATCTCTTCGTCCAGCCAGTCGCTGGCACAGGGCGCGTCGGAGCAGGCCGCATCGCTGGAAGAGACCTCAGCATCCAGCGAGGAGATCAACTCCATGGCGCGCAAGAACGCGGAGAACTCGCAGATCGCGAACGCTCTGGTGACGCAATCGCAGCAGCGGTACGCCGAGACCGATGCTGCGCTGGAATCCATGGTGGCGGCGATGGCCGACATCAAGTCCTCCAACGACAAGGTGGCCAGGATCATCAAGGTGATCGATGAGATTGCCTTTCAAACCAACATTCTGGCGCTGAATGCGGCGGTGGAGGCGGCCCGGGCCGGCGAGGCGGGTATGGGCTTCGCGGTGGTGGCCGATGAGGTGCGCAATCTGGCGCAGCGCTGCGCGCAGGCGGCCAAGGATACGGCGGTGCTGATCGAAGAGTCGATCGTGAAGTCCAACGACGGGCAGAGCAAGGTGGACCAGGTGGCGGTCGCTATCCGCGCCATCACCGAGGAATCGGCCAAGGTGAAGACGCTGGTGGACGAGGTGAGCCTGGGCAGCGCGGAACAGACCCGCGGGATCGAGCAGATCGCCAAGGCGCTGACCCAGATGGAGCAGGTGACGCAGCAATCCGCCGCCAGTTCCGAACAAAGCGCCGCTGCGGCCGAAGAACTGACGGCGCAGGCCTCCATGCTGTTGCAGGTGGTCCGTCAGCTCGGCGCGATGGTGGGAGGCATGGAGGAAGTCGAGAAGAACCAGGTGGCGCAGCCCGCATGGCACTCCATGCGGGAATCCTCGGAGAGGTCATTGACGGGCGTGTCTGCGCTGCGCCGCTCGCAAGGCGCGGTGAAGGCCGATGTCATTCCGATGGAGACGGATTTCAAAGCCATGGCATGAGGAGCAGGGAAGCAGGGCGGGAAAGCTGGGGGACCATTTCATGCCGAAAGCTGGCAATGTTCCATCCACAGCACCGGTCTCAACGGAGGGTCTGCATGCCCGTGTCGAGACCGCTGCGATGCAGATGGTGCTGGGGAGTGCGGACGGCGCGGCGCGCATGAGGCTGCTGAAAGGTATTCGCACCGAAGCAGCGGCCGCCGGGCATGCGGAGGTGGAGCGTGCCGCTGCGGACACTATAGATGCTTTGGAGAAGGCCGAGGATGCGAGCGCCGGCGCGGCGCTTGCTTCGCAAGCCATTGTGCGCATCCAGCAGCTTCTGGGCGGCAGCTCGGCCGCTGCGACTTCTCGGGAATTCAATTGCGAGTTTTCCGACAGCACGGAAGCTTCCCCCGCTGTTCCCCTGTGCCAGGATCGCGAACTGCTGGGCGATTTCATTCTTGAATCTCGCGATCATCTGGCGCAGCTGGAAGTGCAGATGATTACCCTCGAGAAGGAACCGGGGAACACGGAGGCGATCCACACCGTCTTCCGCGCCTTTCACACCATCAAGGGCCTGGCTGGCTTCCTGGATTTGGCGGATATGCGCGAGGTTGCGCATGAAACCGAGACCTTGTTGGGACAGGCTCGGGAGGGCGAGCTGACCATTACCGCGGATGCGGTGGATGCGGTGCTGGCGTCGGCGGATTTTCTCCAGGCCTGGCTCAACCACCTGGACGAGAGGCTGGCCGGCCGCGCTGCCGAACAGATTCCGGAGAAGCTTAGATTAATCGAGAGGCTGCGCGGCGCCGCGCGAGGCGCGAATCGCCCGCAAGTATCTGCTGCCGCGATACAGGTCGCCGAGGAGCAGGGAGATTCCGGCGACCGAAGAAGAGACGAGAGTGCAGTCTGGAGCGGGCCGGAGCGGCGCAGCGGAAATGAACGGCGCGGAGAGAACGCCGAAACGCGCTGCGTGAAGGTGGATACGGCCAAGCTGGACTCTCTGGTCGATATGGCCGGCGAATTGGTGATTGCGCAGACCATGGTGCGGCATAATCCGGCAGTTGCGACGCTGCACAGTCCCGGCTTGCTGCACTGCCTGGCGCAGGTTGCGCGGATCACCGGCGATCTCCAGAAGGCGGCTATGGCGATGCGCATGGTGCCCATAGGGGGCCTGTTCCAGCGGATGAACCGGCTGGTGCGGGACTTGGGCCGCAAGACCGGCAAGCAGGTAGAACTCGAAACCTTTGGTGCGGACACGGAATTGGACCGCAATGTTGTGGAGGAGCTTGCCGATCCGCTGATGCACATGGTCCGCAACGCGATCGACCACGGTCTTGAAACTCCTGAAGAACGCCGCGCGGCAGGCAAACCGTCTGCCGGACACATTCGCCTTCGAGCCTTCCACCAGGCAGGTCACATCGTCATCGAGGTCGCCGACGACGGCCGGGGTCTGGACCGTGGCAGAATTCTGGAGAAGGCGTGCCGCACCGGCCTGATCAGTGAAGGCCAGAACATCTCTGACGACGCGGTCTTAACCTGATCTT
>JAJZCY010000169.1 GCA_021828835.1 Acidobacteriota bacterium
TTCGGTACGTTCTTCTTTCTTACCTGGTATCCGACGTATCTGGAGACGGAACGCCATTTTTCGCTCAGGTCCCTCGGCATTGTCGCCTCCATCCCATTGCTGGTCGCAGTGGCTGGAAACATAGTAGGCGGTTCGCTGATTGACTGGGTTTATCAGACCACCGGCCGGCTCAAACATTCGCGCCGTGTGGTGGCCGCTCCGGCCATGTTGATCGCCGGAATATTTCTGATCCCCACCGGCTTGAGCCGGAATCCCTGGACCGCTGTGCTTTGCCTGGCGCTGTCGTTCTTCTTTCTGGATATGGTCTTTGCACCATCGTGGGCCGTAGCGATGGACGTGGGAGGAGAATTCAGTGGCACCATTAGCAGCATCATGAACTCAGCAGGGGCTATTGGTGCATCAGCATCGCCGCTTATCTTTGGCTTCTTTGTTCAGAGAGGATCCTGGGTGGTGCCATTTCTGGTTACAGCGGGGGTATTGACCTGTGGCGCATTGACTTGGGCCTTTTTGATCGATCCAGAGAAGTCAATCATTGGGGAATGTCGTCAGTTGTCCGAAGGGGCTTTGCCCGCCAATCAGTCCTGATAGGGACTGCCCCTGTCAATCCTAGCGCGGCAGCGGGTGTCTTTTGTCTTTTCGAGGCCACGGCGACAGCAGAGCGGACCCGAGCCCGGAAGGGGATTGTTGGTTCGGAAGTTGCCCGATGGGTGAGGGGAGAAGCCGAAGTGAACGCGAAGCCCGCAGCTCGGCTTCTACTTCACCGTGAACGCCTTGTCGACGATCGCGTTGGGATCGCGGCCTGCCGGCAGCAGTGTGAACAGCGAGCGCAGCGCTGTGCGCACCACCGCCACATCGCCGGAACGTGAATCGACCACGAAGAGCAGATAGCCGTTGGCCGAAAACGCCAGCGCCGAAGGGCCGTCGCCGACGTGCACCGATCCGATGCGCCGCCCGTCATCGATCGAGTAGATGGTGACATACTGCGAGCGGCGGTTGGCCACATACAGCAGGGAATTATCGCTGGAGACCAGGCCGCGCACCGGCTCGTCGCCCATCATGTAGGCGCCGCCCACATCGGCGGTGCTGGTCACCACCTCCGAGATGGTGTCGGAGCCGGCATTCGACACGAACAGTTCGCCGCCGTCCGGTTTCAGTGCCAGGTTGACCGGTGCGTGACCCATATCCATCAGCGTCTCCAGCCGGTCTGGCTGGCCGGAACGAGCCAGGCCCACCACCATGACCTGATGGCCGGTGGTGCAGGGCACGAATGTCTTGGACGAGTCGGGCAGGACCACCGGTTCGCCGGCGCCGGGACAGCCCTCAAACACAGCGCGCAGCTTGCCCGCGCGGGCGTCGAAGAGAGAAACCGAGTTGCCGCCGCGATTGGCCACTACCAGCGTCTTGCCGTCCGGCGAGAGAACGGCCGCATCCGGCTGCTCGCCGGCGCCGAGCTGCGCCACTTCGCGCCGCGCCTTCAGATTGATGACAGATACCGAGTTGGAACCCGAGTCGGCAACGTAGGCGAGCTCGCCGTCGCTGTCCACGTCAATGGAAACCGGATCGCGGTGCAGCGGAATCGTTGCCGCGACCGCATTGCGCTCGGCGTCGATCACCGAGAGTGAGCCGCTGCCGCCTTGCATGCCGGAGTTGACCACGTACACCTCGTTGCGCGTGGGGCTGGCCGCCACCGCAACCGGATGCTGGCCGACCGCAATTTCGCGATCCACGCGCACATTCACCACGTCGAGAATGGTGACGGTGTTGCTGCCGCCGTTGGTCACGTAGGCGTATTCGCGATAATTCGAGGGGTACTGCGGAAAAGGATGGGGCTTGCAGCCCGCCAGCAGCGCCATCGCAAGCGATAGCGCGGAGAGTCGAGCGACAGATTGGGCGACCCTTCGTTCCAGTCTCATCTCACCGTGCCGTAGCCGCCACATGGATGCCGCGCGGCAAGCGCCGCCCCACCACCGGGGCAATCTGCTCAATCTCGTTCATCATGCGCGCGAACTGCTCCGGGTAAATCGACTGCGGCCCGTCCGAGAGCGCGATCTCCGGCTGGTTGTGCACCTCGACCATCACGCCGTCGGCGCCGCACGCCACCGCGGCGCGCGCCATCGGCAGCACGCTGTCGCGCCGCCCGGTTCCGTGGCTCGGGTCGATGACGATAGGCAGGTGGCTGACGCGCTTGAGCGCCGGCACAATGCTCAGGTCCAGCGTGTTGCGCGCGTGATCGCTGAAGGTGCGCACGCCCCGCTCGCACAGAATGACCTGATAATTGCCCTCGCTCATCACGTACTCGGCCGCCATCAGGAACTCTTCCATCGTGGCGCTCAGGCCGCGCTTGATCAGCACCGGCTTGCTCAGTCTTCCGGCCATCCGAAGCAGCGAAAAGTTCTGCATGTTGCGCGCGCCGATCTGGATCACGTCCGCCCATTCCGCCACCAGCTCCAGGCTTTCCTTGTCCAGAGCCTCGGTGATGATGCGCATGCCAAACTTTTCTCGGATCTCGGCCATCAGCTTCAGCGCTTCCAGACCGAGTCCCTGAAAGGCGTAGGGCGAGGTGCGCGGCTTGTAGGCTCCGCCGCGAAAGAACTGCGCGCCCGCCGCCGCCAGTTCGGTGGCAATGGCAAAGGCCTGGTCCCGGTTTTCAATGGAGCAGGGGCCGCCGACGATGGCCAGCTCCTCGCCGCCGATGGTTGCGTCGGTGCCCGCGAACCGGATGACGGTATCCTCTTCCTTCACATCGCGGCTGGCGAGCTTGTATGCCTTCGAAACCCGGATTACCTCTGCGACCCCGGGCAGCGACTCCAGATTGCCGCGATCCACCTCGCCCCGGTTGCCGGTGATGCCGATGGCGGTGCGCTGCGCCCCCGGCAGCGGGTGCGGCCGCAGGCCCAGTTGGGTAATGTGGGCGCAAACCGCCTCGATCTGCTCCGGCGTCGCCTGCGCTTTCATCACCACCAGCATGGTTTTGTCCTCGAATCCCCAGTCTAACCGCCCCCAACGGAACTGGGCAATTTGGAGAACTTGCGCCGGAGTCAGGCGGCTCGGCCGCGCTCCGGACATAATAAAAAACGCGCCGGGCAGTTGGTGCCGCCCCGCGCGTCCTTCGATCTGGGAAAAGAAGTAAAAGGGGTGAAACTGGGGAGAGGAGTTAAAGTTTGAAACCGTACCGGAGCCTCAGGCTCCGCCCTCTTGCGAGGGAAACTGCAGCGCGTCCTGACAACGCAGATCCAGGGACGCTTATTCGTTTTCTTCGGTCGGGCCTGCGCTGGCCGCCACCACAGCCGGGGCGATCACCATTCCGATAAACGCCAGAGCAATAAGAAGATCATGCATGGAAGTTTTCTCCTTCGTTAGCTGCTGCGGTGCAGCCTGTCCACATCTGAATGATGCGTCCGGAAGCAAAATTTCTAAATCCCACAAAGTCTGTGTTGGCCCGCGAAGGAGTGCTATGCCCCGCTACAACGAAGGTGGAATGCCGGGCCGCCAACGCCACAATGACGCAAAAAGGCCGTCGCTCAGCGGCGACGGCCTTTCTGCCTGGATCAAAGATCCCGGTGCTCTTTCTGCCTGCTAATCGCCGCTACTTCCGGCTTCCTTCTGCGCCTGCCACCGCAAACCCATCCACACCAGGTACCCGAACTGGATGGCCCAGGTGATGGCGTAGGCCGCATAGGTGAACCGGTGATTGAGGTTCGCCACGATCGCGTCGTGGCCAGCCTGCGTCATGTGCAGCCGCCAGTCGAACGCCGGCTCCGAGGGCGAGGTGAACACCAGGTAGGCAGCCCATACAAACAGCCCCGTGGGGACCAGGGCGGCTACTCGAAGCAGAGTCTTTTTCATCGCATAACCTCCTCGTCAGTCCTGGGCCTGGAGCGCGGCCTGGGCCTCGCGCGCGGCAATCTTCTGCTGCTTCCGTTCCACCACGTAGCGCAGCACCAGGATCAGCACACCCCACGCGATCCACGCCAGCACGTTCCACCCGAAGGCGGCCAGCATTCTGGGATCCTTAATGCCGGAACCCGGCGCGCCGCCGAACACCGGCGCGGGATGCTGCGTGCGCCACCAGCGGTTCGACATATAGACGATCGGCACGTCCAGCGCCCCGAAGATGCCCAGCACCGCGGCCAGCGTCTGCATCTGCGGGCCGGCGGCAAACCGCCGCAGCAGCAGGTAGCTCACGTAGATCAGCCACAGCACCAGCGTCGTGGTCAGCCGCGCGTCCCAGGTCCACCACATGCCCCAGGCGCGCCGGCCCCACAGCGGACCGGTGATCAGCACGATCGAGCAGAAGACCACGCCCACCTCGGCGCCCGCCAGCGCCCAGGCGTCCGCCATCTGCGCCCGCTCCGGCTTGCTGCGCCGCCAGGCCAGATAGCCCAGCGAGCCCAGCAGCGAGATGGCGAAAAACAGAAATGCCACCATCGCCGAAGGCACGTGATAGTAAAAGATCCGCTGCACAAAGTGCATCGTCGCTTCGTCCGGCGCCACATAGATCGCCTGGTAAAAGCCCCAGACCATCAGCGCGACGGTGACGATGGCGTAAAGACCGATTGCCGTTCTTTTCATCGGGGAATCCCTGAAGTCCTGACAGATTCAAGTGTACGTCTTATGGACGCGCAGGATGTGATTCAGATCACTCGCCAACCCGTCCCCAGCGCTGCTCCGAAGCTGCGCATGCGCACCGGTCCCGCACCGCAGATGCCGCCTCGCCTGCATCGTACCTCTCATCAGGAGGAGAGTATGAAGGCCGTTCTTCTCGAGGAATACGGGGGACCGGAGAAGCTGCGCTATACCGACACCGACATGCCCGACTTCGGCGACAATGAGGTGCTCGTCCGTGTGCGTGCAACTAGCGTCAATCCAGTGGATTACAAGATTCGCAGCGGCGCTGTCCGCGACCGGATTGCCGTGGACTTTCCTGCCATCCTGGGCCGCGATCTGGTCGGCGAGGTCGAGGCCGTGGGGCGCGGCGTCTCCGGCTTCTCCAGGGGCATGCGGGTGATGGCGCTGGCCAACGGCACCTATGCCGAGTACACCGTCGCCAAAGCGGGTGTGCTGGCTCCGGTTCCCGATACCCTCAGCTTCCAGCAGGCGGCCGCGCTGCCGCTGGTTACGCTCACCGGTGCGCAGCTCATCGAGCGGGCCGTGAAGCCCCGCACCGGGCAAACCATCCTGGTCACCGGCGCCCTGGGCAGCGTCGCCCGCTCGGCCATTCACGTGGCCCGCAAGCACGGGGCGCGGGTGCTCGCCGGCGTCCGGCGTTCCGAGATGGAGGCAGCCCGCAAGCTCCCCGGGGTCGCTGATGCGGTTGCCATCGATGACGAGAAGGAGATCGAAAAGCTCTTTGACCTGGATTCCATCGCCGACACCATCGACGGCCCCACCATCGAGCGGCTGTTGAAGACGCTGCGCGTCGGTGGGGTCCTCGGTTCCGTGCTGGGCGTGCCCAAAGGTGCTCCCGACCGCGATATCCGCGTCGAGCCCATCATGGCGCAGCCGGATGCCTCCCGCCTCTATGAACTGGCCGACGACGCCGCTCGCGGTGAATTCGACATTCCGGTCGCCAAGATCATGAAACTCGAAGAGGTGCAGGAGGCGCACCGCCTCGCCGAGTCGCACGCCGTGAAGGGCAAGATCATCCTCGTCCCGTAAGGTTGCTGCACCGTACATAACGCGAAGACCCTCTCTCCGCCCTCCTGCCTGTCCGCAGCAGGAGCACGTCAGCCGCTGGGCCCTCCTCCGACGCGCCCTCGGCCGATTCATCGCCGCCCTGCGGAAGTTCCCGACAACTACCTGTAGAGAAAGGCCTTAGTGCGTGGGGATGGACCGCTGTTTCCTGCCCCGGAAGGTCAACGATGCCGGCCGGCAAGGCATCAGACAAAAGAGGAACGCGGGGGGGCGGATGAGCCCACGGGCAGCGCCGGCCGATTGAAGCACAGGTGCGTGACTCGGCCATCGCCTCCGCGGCTGGATGAGCAACACAGAAAGAAGAGGAGGAGCCCGGCCATGCCCAACCCGGATGCCCACAGCGAAGTACCCAATTCGACAGTCATGCCAATGGAGAGCGTTGCCGCGGGAGTGGAAGGCCTGCGGATTACGTTCGTCAACGTTTACGGCGTCCGGACGGCGAGCGGGAGCTGGGTCCTGGTTGACACCGGGCTACCCTTTTCGGCGGGCTTGATCCGCACCTGGGGCGAGCGCCACTTCGGCGGACCACCCCAGTCGATCCTGCTCACCCACGGCCACTTCGACCACGTCAGCGGGGCTGCCGATCTGGCCCAGGCATGGGGAGTTCCGCTCTACGCCCATCCCCTGGAGTTTCCCTACCTGACAGGTAAAAAGGAGTATCCACCGCCGAACCTGGAGCCGGGAGGTGGCCTCATGACCGCCCTTTCGCCCATGTACCCCCGCGGCCCGGTGGACCTCAGCCGCTGGCTTCGCCCCCTAGCGACCGGCCCGGGCGCCGAGGACGTGACCCCGCTGCCGGGATGGGAGATTGTCCACTCGCCGGGCCACACCCCCGGCCACGTCTCGCTGTTCCGGCCCGCCGATCTGACCCTGCTCGTAGGCGACGCGTTCTGTACCACCAAGCCCGAATCCTTCTTTGAAGCCGCCATCGCGCAGGAGCCGGAGTTGCACGGGCCGCCGGCGTATTTCACCGCCGACCCGCAGCAGGCGGCGCGCTCCATCCGCCTCCTGGCGAACCTGCATCCCCGCGTCCTGGCCCCCGGCCACGGAAGGCCGCTGGCCGGCGCGGAAGTGCAGGACAGGCTCGCGCAATTGGCGGTGCAGTATGCGGGCGAACCTGGCAGAGGCATGGAGCCGGGCCCAAACTTGGCGGCGGCTTGAACGATTTAGCGCGGGTGCCGTACCGCCTGCGGCCGGTCGTCTCCACGAACAACATTGATGTCTTTGGCGGTGGCGCCGGTGCGGCCGGTCTCCCGAGGTTCGGGGGCCTGCTGGCGCTCATGCGGGCGGCGGGACCCGGCACGATGCACCACATGCCTGCGCTGCGTGTTCTTGTTTGCTAAGCGCATATCCTTCTCCTGCCTCGTTGGATGCCCCGGCCAGTTGCCGTGGTATCCGCAGGGCGCTGGCCCAGGACCGCATACCACACGGGATGCTTTGAGCCAAGAAGACTGCGCGCCGCTCAGTGCACGACCTGCGGCTGCCGATTGCTACGGCCGTTTTGCGGCTTCTGATTCACTGCGGTGGTGCTGAAATCAACCCCCTCTTCGCCCGTGCCGGCAAGCGAAGATGCGGGGGCGTTGCTGAGCGGCAGAAACACTCGGAAGCAGGTGATGCTGCCGTTGCTGCCTTTGCAGGTTCGAAAGCTGATCCTGCCCTCGTACTTCTGCACAATGCCCTTGCTGATCCACAGCCCCAGTCCGGTCCCTTTGGTGGACTTGGTGCTGAAGAATGGCTGGAACAGGTGCCGCGCGTCCTCCGGCCTGACGCCCTTGCCGGTGTCGAGAATGGAGATCATGATGCCGCGCCGCCGCAGCGTCCAGTCGGTAGCTTCGCGCACCGAGACGCCCAGGGTGCCGCCTTCCGGCATGGCCTGAACGGCGTTGCCGATCAGGTTGAGGAACACCTGCCGCAACTCCACCGGAAAGCCCCGCACCAGCGAAGCCGAGTAATACTTCTTGCGCAGCGTGATGTGATTGGTCTTGAGCGCGCGCTCCTGAAGGCCAAGCACATCTTCCAGCAGTTCCGGCAGCAGCACCGAGATCGGCTGCTTCGACTCGCGGTAGAAACTCAGCGTCTGGCGCGTGATGTGGCTGACGCGCTGCAGCTCCTGCTCGGCCATCTCCGCGCACCGCCGCGCCTCGTCATCAAGAGATGGATGATTCCGCAGCAGATAAAAGATGTTGGTGATCGCGGCCAGCGGGTTGTTGATCTCGTGAGCGATGATGCCGGCCACGCGGCCCATTGCAGCCAGCTTCTCAGTCTCCCGCAGTGCCTCTTCGGCGCGGAGCTGTGCCGTGATGTCGCGATTGACCTCCAGCACAAAATTTCCGTCTTCGCTCAGGGTCTTGCGGCAGGAGACGGTGATCGCATTGCCATCCTTGGTGGTCTGGGTCAGGTTACCCTGCCAGCTCCGGCGCTCGTGCAGAATCTCTTCGATTCGTTCGAAGGGAATCGGAAACACCGTGTGCAGAAGCTCGTGCAGCTTGTGCCCGACCGCCTCATCGCGCCGCCAGCCGTACACCGCTTCAGCGCCGGAGTTCCAGGACTGGATCGATCCATCGATATTGCGGGTCAGGATGGCGTCACTGGCCATCTCCAGCAGTTCGGCGCGCATGCGGTATTGCGCCTCGCGCTGGCGCAGCTCGTCGGTCCGCTCCGCCACCAGGTGTTCCAGATTTTTATTCAGCGCCTCAAGCTGCCGCGTCTTGCGGTGCAGATCCACAAACACGCCGATCTTGGCCCGCAGAACTTCAGGAACCACCGGCACGCTGATGTAATCCACCGCCCCGCTGCGGTAGCCCTGGATGCGATCGGAATCGGTGAGGTGGACGCCGGAGATAAAGATGATCGCCGTCTTCTGGAAACGGGGGTGCTGCCGGATCACATCCGCCAGCTCGAACCCATCCACATCGGGCATCGAGACGTCCATCAGCACCACGGCGACGTCATTCTTGAGCAGAATGTTCAGGGCCTCGCTTGCCGACGAGGCCTTGATCAGGTTCTCGCCCAGGTCGCCGAGAATGACCTCGTAGCTGAGAAGCTTGGCCGGCTGATCGTCGACCATCAAAATGTTGACTTTTTCGTCCCCGTTCATCATTCCCTCATCCATCATGATCCGTGGTTCCCGGCTGTTATCGATGCAGCCACATCCGCAGCGCAGACAGCAGTTGCTCCGTATTCACCGGCTTGGCCAGGTACTCTGAAGCTCCGGCTTCCAGGCAGCGCTCGCGGTCTCCTTTCATGGCCTTGGCGGTGAGCGCGATAATCGGCAGCCGGCGCAGCGCCGGATTTTGCCGGATCACCTGCATGGTTTCATACCCGTCC
>JAJZCY010000170.1 GCA_021828835.1 Acidobacteriota bacterium
TCGACAACAAAATCACGCCGCCAGCAACGCTTCGGCAATCTCATATCGCCCCAAACACCGGCCCGACACGCCTTCACGAATAATGCAGGCTAGCTTCTAGCTTCTAGCTTTTAGCTTCTAGCCAGCGGCCGGCCGCTGGCTTTTCGAACGGCTTTCATCCTGAGCGCCACGCGCAGCGAGACGCCGAAAGATCAGACCTAGCGATTCGCGGTCGCAGGCACCGGCGCGCCGACAAGCTGATCAGTTGTCTTGCTCCCTCGCTGCCTCACCTGCTTCGCTCCCTGGCTCCGTGTTGTCTGCCTCGGTCTCTGCGTCTTTGAGCATCGGCGCGTCGGCAAAGCGGTAGCCGACCGAGACATCGGTCAGCAGGTACACCGGGTTCGATGGGTCGTCTTCGATTTTTTTCCGTAATTGGCGCATAAAGGTACGCAGGTACTCCACCTCTTCGCGGAAATCCGCGCCCCAGACGGCCGTGAGCAGCTTGGCATAGGTGACGACTCGCCCGGCGCGGCTCATCAGGCAATAGAGGATGTCGAACTCTTTGCGCGTCAGCTTGATCGCTTCGCCGCGCCGGGTGACAATGCGCTTGAGCGGATCGAGATGAATCTCGCCGATCTCGATCGGCGCATCCTCGCGGCGCGCCGGGGCACGCATGCGGCGCACCGCCGAGCGGATGCGGGCGATCAGCTCGCGGGTGCTGAACGGCTTGGTCACGTAGTCGTCCGCGCCGAGCTCGAGCGCCTCGACCTTGTCCTCTTCCTGATCGCGCACGGTGAGCATCAGCACCGGGAGGCGCGGCGACACCGCGCGGATGCGGCGCAGGGTTTCGATTCCACCGATTCCGGGCATGTTCACGTCGAGGAGTACCGCGTCGTAAGGCGCGCTGCGCAGCACCACCAGGGCTTCTTCGCCGCGCGACGCCTCCGCGATCTGGAATCCAAGCTCCATCAGCGGCGGGCGCAGCGCTCGGCGGATTGCAGGCTCGTCATCTACCACCAGAATGCGCAGCCCTGCCTCATTTGCTGGCTGATTCATCTAACGTTCCTTTCTCACGTCTGACCGGAATAGAAGCAAAAAACGTTGTGCCCTGCTGTTCGTCGCTGGTCACCCACACGTGGCCCCCATGCACTTGCGCAACGCGCCGGGCCACGGAAAGCCCGATTCCTGTCCCCGCTGCTCCTTGCGAGCTCTTGGAGGAGCGGTAGTATCGCTCGAAGATACGCTCGCGATCGGCCGCCGGAATCGCCGGGCCGAAGCTGTGCACGGAGAAGATGACCTCTGACTTCGTGACTGCCACCCGGATGGTAATCGTCGTCCCCAGAATCGAGTATTTGCAGGCGTTGTCGATGTACTGCGTCAGGAGCATTTTGACGAGCTGCCGGTCGCATTGGACGACAAGGTTGTCATCGTGCAGATCCAGGACGATCTTCATGCTGGCCAGGCGATCTTTGAGCGTGAGCAACACTTCTTCCAGCATGGAGCCAATACTGACCGGCTCGGCGTGGACCGTCACTTCCCCGGCATCGAGACGTGCTGTTTGCAGCAGCCGCGTGGTCAAGTCGTTGAGCGCTTCAGTCTGCTCATTGATAAGCCCCACCAGTTCGGCCTGCGCGGGTGAGAGCTTGCCCATCTCCACCAGGCCTGTACCGGCGGCGCGAATCGCCGTCAGCGGAGTTTTATAGGCATGGGCCAGCCCGTCCAGCACCGTGGCGCGCAACTGCTCGGTGCGCCGTTCGGTCTCCATACGGCTCTCGTTGGCAAAGGCGCGATAGCGGTCAAAGGTGATGGCGATCAGCGAGGCGATGGCATTGTTGGTGAGCGGGCTGGTATCGCCGCGCACCACCAGGCTGCCCACTGGCACACTGCCGAGCCGAACCACGCGACGCCCGATCCCTGTTGCCGGGTCATCATCTGCGCTCTCGAAGTAGTAGACGTTCTGCGCCATCTCCTGGGGGTCCACTGGCCAGTAGCCGGCCTGGTAGACGCGGTGCAGATCGGCATCGAAGAGCGCGACCGCTTCCAGCGCAAAGATCTCGTGAATCAGCTCCGCGAGCTGAGCGCCCGGCTCCATGTGCAAGTTCATCTGCAAGGTCTGGCGGGTGAACTCGTAAAGGTCGTGCATCTGGCCGCCCCATAGTTCCGCCTCGCGGGCGTGGCTTGCGACTCTCGCCGAGAGGCGGCTCACGATCAGCGCCACGGCTACCAGAGCGAGCAGAATCAGAAAATAGGCAGGATCCGGAGCGATGCCGGCGCCGAGGGGTTGCGCAGCAAACAACGCGAGCCCGAGCACTGCCGCAATCGAAACCATCGTCGCCTGCCAGAACCCGCCCAGCAGCGCCGTTGCAACCACGATCAGCAGAAACAGAAGAATCTCCGCAGGGAGCAGCCAGCGCCACCACTGCGCCAGCCCCGCAATCAGCAGTACGCCGACCACGCCCAGCGATGATTGGAGCATGAACGGCAGCAGGCGCGCCCCCTCTCCGCGCCAACGCAGGCGCGCCTGGCCCGAGCGCAGGGGAATGGAGTTCTGTGCCAACAGCACTGCCTTTCGGAGAATGCACCCCCACAAAATTGCACTGCGTGCGGAGTGAGTAGTGTGAATTCTAGCAGATCATTTTCCCCGCTCTGCTGCCTCGTATGCAGCGGCCGGCGTGCACAGAATGAGGGCAACTTCTTTTCCTCTTTCTCACAAGTTCTTTATGTTTCCTCTGCGTTACTGAGAACAGCCGTTCAGTTTATGCATTTCTCCGAGCCTCATCGATTCGATCGCCACCTGCACTCAGGGACTCCTGCATCGAAACGGAGGAGCGCGATTCCCGAACAGGGCGTAACGAGGCCAGGAATAACCTG
Organism: Acidobacteriota bacterium; assembly: GCA_021828835.1. Lineage (GTDB taxonomy): Bacteria > Acidobacteriota > Terriglobia > Terriglobales > Acidobacteriaceae > Telmatobacter. The sequence goes on from JAJZCY010000170.1 coordinate 2,851, forward strand.
CACCCGTTTGTTGACCAACGTTCGTCTTAGGGAGGAAAAGTGCCAATCTGCTCCAAGGCCAATCGCATCGCGGCTATCGTCATCTTGTTCCTGCTGGCTGGGGCCGCGGCAGGCAATGCCCAGTCCACCTCGTCTTCACCTGCTCCGGCGGCACAACCCGCCGCACCCGCCGCGCCTTTGTCCACTTTTGTTCTCACCGGCCCACTCCAGTGGCTGCCTCCGGCCGAATTCGATGCCGGGCCGTTTGGGAAGCTAGCGGTGAACGGCATCCTGACTGGATATGCCCAGGGCCAGAACAACCCCATGCCCGGCGACGACACCAAGCAGGCTACGCTGAGCAACGGCCAAATCTTCATTCAGAAGCCCGACGGAAAGATCCAGTACTTCGTTGAGGCCGGTGTTTACACCATGCCGACCCTGGGAGCGCCGTTTCTGGATGCCCAAGATACCGTCAAGCGGTTCTACGGCCCGGTTCCGGTGGCCTTCCTGAAGCTGGCGACGGGTAAGACCACAAGCTGGGAGATCGGCGCTTTGCCCACCCTGATGGGAGCGGAATCCACCTTCACCTACCAGAACTTCAACATCGATCGCGGCCTGCTGTGGGCGCAGGAGAATGCCGTCAATCGCGGGCTCCAGGTGAATCAAACGCTCGGCAAGTACCTCACGGCTTCGTTCAGCTGGAACGACGGCTACTACTCCGACCGCTATTCCTGGCTCAGCGGCTCGCTAACTTTCACCAAGGGCGCAAACACTCTCGTCTACGACGGTATGGGGAATCTCAGCAAAACCGCATTTCAGACACTCGCCACCCCAGTGCAGAACAACAGCGTCATGCACGCCGTGATCGACACATACACCAAGGGTTCCTGGATTGCTTCGGCCTATTACCAGTACAGCCACGTTCCGACCAATCCTAACGTCGGCGTCATGAAGGGAGCCACAACCAACGGCTTCGCCATCTTTCTCAGCAAGGCCTTCCACCATGGCTTTGCGCTGCCGGGACGCTTTGAGTACATCGCACAATCTGGCACGGCCGGCGGCACGTCCGCGAATCTCCTGTACGGTCCGGGCAGCTCGGCCACCTCCTTCACCGTCACGCCTACCTACCAGAAGGGCGGCTTCTATTTCCGGAGCGACTTATCTTATGTCCACGCGATGAATTTCACGACCGGAGATGCCTTTGGACCGATGAATACCCAGGCGGGACAGTTCCGGGCAGTGGGCGAGTTCGGCTTCATCTTTGGCGACAACCTATCCAAGAAGTGAGCCGCACCACGATCGAGCCTCTGCAACGTCAATCCCTCTCATCGGCCGGAGCCGTCCAGCGCTCCGGCTGTTCTTCCCTTCCCGCTGCTTCCCATGCGCTGCTCTTTCATGCCGCCGTCTCCATTGGCAACCTGACCGCGCTCCAAGCCATCGAATCAAGATAAGGCTGCCCCTGCCCTTACGGACCCTCTTTCGCCCCTCGGGACAGCGGGCGGCGAGCATGCAGAGGCGGGGAAGATTCGTCTGGCTCAACCCTATGAACGCAGATCGCAGACGCGCATTCCAGGTGCCAATCATCGCGACACTCATGAGGATTGCGCGGCAGCGGCTCGGCATCGATCGCGCCGTGGCATACACCGCGTTTGGGCGGATCTGGTCCAGCCTTTCCGGAATCGTCTCCGTTGTTCTGATCGCACACCTGCTCTCGCCCACCGAACAGGGCTATTACTATACGTTCGCCAGCCTGATTGCCTTACAACTGGTCTTCGAACTGGGCTTCACCCAGGTGGTGATGCAGCTCGCGAGTCACGAGCGGGCGCATCTTGTGATCGAACCGGATGGGCAAATCTCCGGTGATGAAACCGCGCATGCCCGGCTGGCTTCCATCCTGCAACTGGTTTTGCGCTGGTATTCCCTCGCCGCATTCCTCTTTGTTGTGGCTCTGATTCCGGCGGGACTCTACTTCTTTTCGAGCCACCAGCATCTGGGCTCCGCAGCCCATTGGAAAGCGCCCTGGATCTGCGCCGCCACGGTGGCCGGCTTCGGATTCTTTCTGGATCCTCTCTTCGCATTTTCAGAAGGCTGCGGTTACGTCGCCGAGGTGGCGCACATGCGCTTCAAGCGGGCGATTCTGGGCAACTTTCTGGGGTGGGTGGCGCTTGCCACACATCATGGCCTTTACGCCCCGGCCCTCATGCTTACCGGACAAGTGCTTGTAGGATCCACATGGCTGTGGGGCCGGCGCGCATGGCTGCTGGGGCTGCTGCGACTGGAGGTTGGCCGCTGCAAGGTCTCCTGGAAAGGAGAGATCTGGCCGTTTCAGTGGCGCATCGCGGTCAGTTGGATCTCAGGATATTTCGTCTATCAATCCTTCAATCCGATCCTTTTCGCATACAAAGGTCCGGCTGCGGCGGGGCGCATGGGCATGTCGTTGAGCATCGCCAATTCGCTGATGTTTTTTGCGATGGCGTGGGTGTCTACCAAAGCCGCACCCTTTGGCATGCTGATTGCCAAGAAGCGCTATGCGGAATTGGACGGTATCTTCTTCAAAACCGTTCTCCAGTCAACCGGCGTTGCGCTTGCGGGCGCGGCGATCCTCTGGGCTGGCGTGGCCTATCTGAGTTCGATCCACAGCCCCTACGCCTACAAGATCCTTAGCCCGCTGACCTTCGGGCTGCTGCTGGCGGCGGCGATTGTGAATCATCTCTTCGCATCCATGGCGACTTATTTGCGGGCTCACAAACAGGAAGTACTCTTCCAACTTTCCATTGCGATTGCAGTTGCGGTGTTGTTCTCGAACTTTATCTCTGCCCGGACGGTGGGGGCGCCGGGCATGGTGGCCGGTTATCTTGTAATCTTGGCGATCCTCGGACTGGGCGGCGGCTTCCTGTATTTCGTCAAATACCGAGCGTTGTGGCACTCCTCGGGAGTGCTTTCCGGCCGTGCCGCCGAGGGCTAAAAAACGGGGAGGGAGCTTGAGCTCTGTAGCGGGCAAATGGAAGAAGCTCGGGCGCGCGTTTCGCCGTGGTGCGTTTGAGCGCGCCAGAACGGCGCTGGTCAAGAGACTCGCGCGCAAGTACCTGAAATATTCTGACGACGTTCTTGCGAACTACGGCTGGATTCTGAACCCGGAGCGGCCCGCCATGCTGCCCGCGGCGCAGAGGGAGTCGCTGCGCATCAACTGGATACTGCCGGGCATTTCTCCGGGACAGGGCGGATGGCTGAACATCGTCCGCACGATCCAGCAACTGGAGGCCTCGGGCCATGAAAACCGCTTGTACATTCTCGGAGGACTCCCGCGGGGCACTGCACATGCAAAAGAACTCATCAACCGAAGCTATTTCCCCATCCGTGCGGAGATCTACCCGCTGCACGATCCGGTGCGAGAAACGATCCAGGATTGCGATGCACTGATCGCAACCTCGTGGCCTACGGCTTATGCCGCGCGGAGTATTGGGAACACGGCGCGGAAATTCTATTTTGTGCAGGATCTGGAGTATATGTTCTATGCGCCCGGAAGCCTGTACAGCTTCGCTAGCAACACCTATCGTTTCGGATTTCAGGGCATCACCCTCGGCCCATGGATTGCAGCAACCTTGAAATCCGAGTTTGGCATGGACTGTACACCCTTCGGCTTCTCCTACGACCGCGAGCATTACGCGGCCGATGGGGAGCGGATGTTTCCACCCGGGAAGAAGCGAGTGGTGTTTTATGCGCGGCCGGAAACCGAGCGCAGGGGATTTGAACTGGGGATTCTGGCGCTCGCCGAGGTAGCCAAGCGCCTCCCCGAAGTGGAATTCGTGTTGGTGGGCTTCAAGGGAGAAGCGCTGGACTTGCCCTTCCAAGCCATTCTGCCGGGCGTTGTGCCGGTCTCACGGCTGGGAGCCCTCTATCGAAGCTGCGAAGCTGCGCTGGTGCTTTCGCACACCAACCTGTCGATGCTGCCGCTGGAACTGATGGCCTGCGGCTGCGCGGTGGTTTCGAATTCCGGCGCGAACACGGAATGGCTGCTGAACCACAGCAATGCGCGGATTGCGCATCCGGATCCGGAGTCGATTGCCGCAGCGCTGATGGAACTTCTTACAGACGACGCCGGGCGGAAGAGGCTCACTGCAAATGCGCGCGCCTTTGCAGAGTCCACCGACTGGAACCGGGAGATCAGGATTGTGGAGTCGGCGCTCCTGGCCGGTGCGCGAGCGGCAGAACACAAAGCCGTTCCCGCCTGAAGCGCCAACGGCCGCGGACGCCCCGGGCAGCCGGGGCCGATCCGGCGCCCCTCAGGTGGTTCCCTCTCCCTCGCCGCTGAGCAGCAGGCGCAAGGACCGATCGCTCGAGCGCTGCAGAAAATTCGCGAGCGTCTCGGAGCTGTGGCGCTGCTGGATGTAGCCGTGCAAAAGGCGCTCCAGCGCATCCGGCACCTGCTCGGCCCTGCACTGGTAGCCAACCAGGCGCCCCAAAGCCGAACGCTCCCCGAGGGCTCCTCCCAGCCGGAAGGCGAAGCCGTCGGAAGCGACGCCGTCCTTCTTGATCTTTCTTCCTTCCAGACCGATCTCCGACACGTGGTGATGGGCGCAGCCGTTGCTGCATCCTGTAACGTGAACTCTGATCCGCGAGGAGAAGTTGGGCATTCGGCGCTCCATCTCGGAGATCAATCGGCTGGAGAAACGCTTCGTCTCCGCGATTCCCATCTTGCAGAACTCGGTTCCTGTGCAGGAGACGACCGCGGCGCGGAAGGCCGAAGCCTCCACCGGCAGCCCGATCCGATCGAGTCCGCGGAGCAGCGCCTCGCAGAACTGCTCTGGGACGTGCGGAATCAGCAGGTTTTGCCCTGCGCTCAAGCGTACTTCTCCGCCAGCGTAGAGATCGGCCAGGTTTGCCACCTCGATCCATTGATCGCCGGTGAGGATACCGCCGGAGACGGGAATGCCCACGGCGTAGCGCCCCTCCTGCTTCTGCGCATGCAGGCCGAGGTGCTCGCGCTGCTCGCAGCCGGGAATCTGCTCGGCGACGGCCGGTTCCAAACGATACCCGAGAAGGTCCTGCAACTCTTCAAGGAACCGTTCCGCCGTCCACCCATGATTCAGGAAGAGGTACTTGAGGCGGGCATGTTCGCGCTTTTCACGCAGCGCATCCTGACGGCGGAACAGCTCCATCACCGCCCGAACGACCTCCAGAGCCTGCTCCTGGCGAATGAAGGCATTGAGACGCACGCCGAGATGGGGCTGGCGCGACAGGCCGCCTCCGACGCGGATGGAGTAGCCGATGCGCTCGCCATTGCGCACGGCGGTCAATCCCACGTCGTTGATCTCCGGGTGATTGCACCAGGAGGGACAGCCACTCACCGCAACCTTGATCTTGCGCGGGAGGTTATAGAAGTCGGGATTGGCGGCAAGCTGGGCCGTTATCTGCCGCACCAGCGGCTCGGTGTTCACGAGCTCGTCGGCCAGGCAGCCGGCGAGCGGGCAGCCGGTCACGCCGCGCAAGACATCGCCGCTGGTCCCCTTGTTGGTGAGGCCGACGGTTTGCAGCGCTGCCATGATCTTGGGAATCGATTCGATCTCGACCCAGTGGAACTGCACTGCCTGGCGCACGGTGATCGCCGCCTGATTGCGTGCATACTGCCGGGCGAGCGCACCGATCATGCGCAACTGTTTCGTATTCGCGAAGCCATTGGGCAGCCCGACGCGAAACATAAAATAGCCGGTGGCGTCTCCGAAGGCCCCGTGGCCATTTCCCTGCGTGTAGATGCCCCACCATTTGAAGTAGGTTCCGGCCCAAGCCTCGGGAAGGCTCCCGCGTCCGGCATGCGCAAAGGCGCGAATTTCCTCAATCGCCTCCCAGGGATTTTTCTCCCGTTTCAGGCGCTCAGCTTTCTGGCCCTTTGTTTCCACAAAGGGGGCAGGATCGTCTTTCATTGCAAGATCTCCTTGGATTACTTGCATTCATTCTGGACCTTCCAGGAGGGCTCGCAGCTTCAGCAATTCTTATGGGACATAACCGGAGCTTATGTGGCCTCTGCGGATGGCCACGCCGCTCCCCTGCTCCGGCGGTTCTGCCTGCCCGCGCCGCCCATCCGGATCGCTATCCGGCTGAGGCTGCTGGTCCCCGCAAC
>JAJZCY010000171.1 GCA_021828835.1 Acidobacteriota bacterium
CAGCACTCCGCCGTCCGCCTGCTCCACAATATCCAGGTAATCGCCGCCCACCTGGTAGCAGGCCTCGGAACGGAAGCCCAGCGAGTAGCCGGGAATCTCCGGCAGGCTCTGCGGCAACAGCGAGCGCTGGATCTGCCGCGCCGCCTCCAGGTCCTGCTGGATGCGCGCGAACTCCACGTTGCGCTTGTGATTGCGCGCATTCTCCAGCGCCACGGCGGCCTGGAGCGCCAGCCCCTCCAGAAAATCGGCCTCGTACAGGGTGAGCACGCGCCCCTCCGGCGGAAGCACCACCAGCTCCGCCATCTTCTCTCCGTCGCGATCCTCCAGCGGCCACGACGGCAGCCGCGCTCCATCCACCTGCGGCTCCTCGCCGTAAATCAGGCCTGTCCCGGGAAAAGCAGCGCCCGCCATCTCCAGCTCGCGCACCACGATGCGCAGCACCTGCTCGAGGACCTCGCGCTCCTGGATGGTGGAATGGACCTGCCGCGAGGCCTCCAGCAAGGCCTGCAAGCGGGCCACCTGCTGTTGCAGCTCGATGGTTTCGCTGTTGCCGACTAAAGGCTGTCCGGCAGCCATGGTGCCCTCGCAAGCCCGTCGTTCGGGCGAAAGAAATTGCCTCAGAAGAATCCGGCTTCTTTAATCCCGTCAATTCTACGCTGACACCCGTACCAAGTTGCCACCGCAAAGCGCGGGTCAGACCCGGCCCCTGCGGCGCACAAACTTGCCAGCGCACTCCGCAAAAAGACAGAGGGCGCCCCCTCAAGGACGCCCTCTGTCTGTGGTGCGGAAGCGAGCAGCTATCGCGCCAGCGAGGCCTCTTCTTCGGTGACCTTCGCTCGATGCTTTTCCACCAGCACACCGGGGTAGTAGGCGTTACGGGTGTACTGGCGCACCATGCGGTCGGTGTTGAAGTAGGAGCCGTTGAACGCGACCGTGGTGCGCATCATGCGGCCCCACTTTTCCTGAGACTCGCGGTAAAGCGGCACTACCGCGCTCTGCAGCTTGCGGTAGAGCGACTCGGCCTCATCGGCGTCGTTGGCCCCATCTTCGATGGCCCAGCCGGTTACGCCTTCAATGCAGCCCTCGATCCACCAGCCGTCCAGGATGGACAGGCTCGGCACGCCGTTGAGCGCCGCCTTCATGCCGCTGGTGCCGGAGGCCTCATAGGGACGCCGCGGCGTGTTCACCCATACGTCCACACCGGCGGTCAGCATTGCGCCCAGATCCCAGGCGTAGTTTTCGAGGTACACCACGCGCAGAGAATCGTTGGAGAATTTCGAGGCATTCTCCACTACGCGCCGGATCAGCGATTTGCCGGGCTCGTCCTGCGGATGAGCCTTGCCAGCATAGAGGATCTGCAAACCGAAGGCTTAGGCGGCGATCTGCTGGAGCCGCTCGGGGCTCGTGAACAGCAGGTCGGCGCGCTTGTAGGTTGCGGCGCGACGGGCAAAGCCCAGCGTCAGCACCTTGGGATTCAGCACCAGCCCGGTGCGGGACGCTACCTCGGCCAGCAGTTCTTCCTTGGCCCGCGCGTGCGCGGCCAGAATCTTCTGCTCGGGGAGGTCGATCAGGTTGCGCAGATACAGGTTGTCGCACCGCCAGGCCGGCACCTCTTCGTCGAAGAGCTGCTGCATGTGCGCCGAGGTCCAGGTGGAGGCATGGACGCCGTTGGTGATGGAGTCGATCGGAAACTCGGGGAACATCTCCCGGGACACGCGGCCGTGCTGAAGCGCGACACCGTTGGCATAGCGCGAGAAGTGCAGCGCCAGCACGGTCATGTTCAACAGACCGTCCTTGAAGCAGCCCAGCCGCTCCAGCCGTGCCGTGCGATCGCCGCCCAGAATGCGGATCGTCTGCTCGGTCGAGAAGCGGTCGTGGCCGGCGGGAACCGGCGTGTGCGTGGTAAACACGCACTTGCGCCGCACCTGCTCGATGTCATATTCGGTGGGAGCGCCCAGCGGACCGCCGCCCAACTGGCTCTCCAGCAGGCCAAGCGTCAGCAGCGCCGCGTGGCCTTCGTTCATGTGGTAGACGTTGACATCCAGGCCGAGCGCCTTGGCGATGCGCACGCCCCCCATGCCGAGCACGATCTCCTGCTGCAGGCGGTAGTTGGTGTCGCCGCCATAGAGGTGATCGGTCAAGCCGCGATCCCAGCCGGAGTTGCAATCCAGGTCGGTGTCGAGCAGATAGATCGGAACGATGTGGCCGAAGCGGCCTTCCATGTCGTAGCGCCAGGCCCGCGCCGTCACCACGCGATCTTCAATGGAAACCGTGATCCGCGCCGGCTCCCCGGTGCAGTAGTCGGCGGGATTCCAGGGCTGCACGTCCTCGCTCTGCGCGCCGTCGGGACCGAGGTGCTGCTGGAAATACCCCTTGCGGTGCAGCAGCGTGAAGGCCACGGCGGGCACGCCCAGGTCAGCCATGGAGCGGAGCGTGTCTCCGGCCAGGACTCCCAATCCGCCGGAATACGTCGGCATTCCCGGATGGATGGCGATCTCCATCGAAAAATAGGCAATCTGACCGGAATTGGGGAAGGTCTCGTAGCTGAATGGTTTTCCTGTCTGATCCATATCCTTTAACTCTCCGCAGCTTCCACCCTGCGCCCGCTTTGGTCGCGGTTCCTTGCTCGCCGGGCGAAGAGGCACGGTCGCGCCTTAGATCTTCATAGGGGCAACATCCATCAAGTGTAGCAAGGAAATTGCCCGCCCTCACCGCTGTTGGAGCCTACGAAACGCCACCTTTTTGGTGGGATGCAAAAAGTCGCCGGGCCGAATTCCACACAAGCGACCAAATCTCAAAAATCAGGACGCGATCTGCTCCAGCGCCTGGCCGCCATCGCCCGTGGCTGTCTTCCTTCCTGCTCACCGCGCAGAGCCGAGCACATCCGCGCTGGCTGCCGAGAGCCGCTCCCAGATGCGCTCGAGCCATGCCTCATGTTCCGGTTTCATCAAGACCGAACGCAGGCAGGTCATCCGCTCCCCGTCTGCCGGCGAAGGTCCGGGCGCCTCAAACCAGGCGCGCGGCAACTGCACCAGCGCCAGATGCAGATCGCGCGCGGCACAGCTTTCAAAGATATTCTGTGCCAGTTGCGATGGGGTCCGAGGGCCGGCTCCGTGCGATGCTGCCCAGACCACAATATCGAGCTCGGGCGCGCCTGCGGCCAGCGGCGCGAAGCGGCTGTCCTCGCGCAGTTTGCGATCCAGTGCGAGCGCCGCCCGCCGGCCCTGCTTGAGACCGCGCGCAAATTCCCCATCCCGCACCAGCGGCAGAAGCTTCTGCGTGGCCCACAGGGCCACCGCCGCGGCTCCGGCCCGCGAGCACTCCAGGCTAATCTCACCCAGATGAAGTTCTTTTGAAGTGAAGTAGGTATAGGGAGAATCGTGCTTGTACAGCCGCCCGACAGCCGGGTCGCGGAATAGCACACAGCCGCACCCATAAGGCTGCAATCCGTGCTTGTGCGGATCGACTACGATCGAGTCCGCCTCCCCGATGGCGGCAAAGGCTCTGCGCGCCGGCTCATCGAGAGCATCGGGAATCAGAACGAAGTAACCGCCGTACGCCGCATCCACATGCACGCGGAACCCGTAGCGCTGGCGCAGCGCCAGGATCTCTTCCAGGGGATCGACCGCACCCAGCGCCGTGGTGCCCAGCGTCGCCACCACCGTCCCGACACCGCCCCGGCGCAACTCCGCCTCCAGGGCGTCCAGATCCATGCGCCCGCGGCCATCCGCCGGCACAGTGGCAAAATCGAGCTTGAGAACGCCGGAGATGCGCTGGTGGGTGTAGTGCGCCTGCGCCGAGGCCACAATCCGCTGGCCCGCTCGAAGCTGCCCCGCGACCCAGAGCGCTTCCAGGTTAGCGATGGTGCCACTTGAGGTGAGATGGCCCAGATACTCCGGCCAGCCGAACATGGCCGCAATCTGCGCCACCGCCTCGATCTCCATCTGGGAGCTGGCGCGGCCGCCGTCACGGGCGTGATTGTTGGGATTGATGGTCATGGCCAGCGCATACGCGGCCCGCGCCACAGGATGCGGCGGCTTGAGCATCTGCCCGGCATAGAAAGGATGAAAGTAGGGATAATTGTCGCCCAGCCGTTCGACCACGGCCTCCAGCACCTGGGTCACAGCAGCCCGATCTATTTCCTGGGAGGACGGGGGAAGATCCCGAAAACGGGTCTCAAGAAGCTCGGTGAGAGGGCCAAGGAGGGCTGGAACGGGGTCCTGAGGCATGGAAACTTTCGCTCGAAAATCGTTCTTCCGGACCGCAAGTCGATTCTAAACAAGGAGTTCCGGATGGGGAACCCCTGTAAGCAACCAAGATAAAACTTTCCTCTATTCATTTTAGACGCAGATGGTACAATGTCGTCAGCGTTAGAACCGAACCGGGCGTGAGCAGTACTCGCCCAACCAAGCAAGATTCTGCCAGTGTTCGCTCCGATTCCTCCAGCGCAATTCAAAACCAGGAAATACGAAAAAGATGGAACAAGGTACCGTGAAGTGGTTCAATGACGCGAAGGGCTTCGGCTTCATCTCGCGTCAGAACGGCGAAGACGTCTTCGTGCACTACTCCGCAATCAACACGAGCGGCTTCAAGAGCCTCCAGGAGGGTCAGGCCGTTCAGTTCAACGTGGTGAAGGGCCCCAAGGGCTGGCAAGCTGCGGACGTGCAGCCTCTGTAAGCTCCAACTGGCCGGATTCCGGCAGAATCTTGTGAGTTCGAGGGCAGGGCTGGGATAACTCCCCAGCCCTGTTCTGTCTCTGTCTAAATTCTGCCACCACTCGCCCCAATTCCATCCGCTCTTTCCTCCCTGCGCCACAGGGCAGTTGCCTCCTCTGCGCATCCCGATTTCTGCCCAGCTCCAGCCTTCCTTCTCCCGGTAGAATTCCCTCTCTCTCAGGCACCTTGAGCCGTCTCTCCCGCATCGAAGCTTTTGCGGCTTTGTCTCTAAGCCCCTTTGAATGGAAAAAATTCGCTGTTTCGGGTCTCGATCTTTCATCTCCCTCAGGGGCTAATGTCCGAGGCATGGCCCGATCATCTGGAGTAGGGAAACAAGGATGGAGCAAGACACGCAGGTACGTCTTTCAACGGGAATTTCGGGACTCGATGACATTCTCCACGGCGGCCTGGCCAAAGGCTTCCTCTATCTGGTTGAGGGGAATCCCGGGGCGGGCAAGACCACCCTGGCGCTCCAGTTTCTGCTGGAAGGGGCCAGGCGGGGCGAAAGCGGCCTGTACATCTCCCTCGCCGAGAGCGAAGCCGAGCTGCGCCACGTGGCTGCCTCCCATGGCTTCGATCTGAATAATGTCACGCTGTCCAAGATCTCCCCGCCCGAGTTGGCCGGGGGCGCCGGTCAATATACTGTCTTCCAGCCCGCCGAGGTCGAGCTGGCCGATGTGCTGGAAACCATCCTCGCCAAGGTTAGCGAGGTCGATCCCTCGCGCGTGGTGATCGACTCCATGTCGGAGCTTCGCATGCTGGCCCGCGACTCCCTGCGCTACCGCCGCCAGATCCTCAGCCTGAAGCAGTTCTTCGAGGGCCGCGACTGCACCACCCTGCTCCTCGACGAGCGCTCCACCGAAAACCGCGAAAGCCAGGTGCAGACCATCGCCCACGGGGTCATCTCGCTGGAGGTACTGGCGCGTGAATATGGCATCACCCGCCGCCGGTTGGAGATCCTGAAGGTACGCGCCTCCAGCTTCCGAGAGGGCTTCCACGACTACGTCATCGTCACCGGCGGGGTGCGGGTTTTTCCGCGCCTGGTCTCGGGCGAGCATCGCGGGCCTTTCAATTCCGAAGAGATTCTTCCCAGCGGACTTGCCAAACTGGACGCCCTGTTCAACGGCGGCGTGCAGCGCGGCACCAGCACGCTGGTCGCGGGCCCAACCGGCTCCGGCAAGTCCACCCTCTGCGCCAAGTTCTGCCACACCGCAGCCCAGCGGGGAGAGAAATCCGCGATTTTCACCTTCGACGAGACCCGCCAGTCCTTCTGCGACCGCAGCCTCGGCCTTGGTATGGACCTCGACTCTTATCTGAAGAACGAGACCATCCATCTGGAGCAGATCGATCCGGCCGAGCTCTCGCCCGGCGAGTTCATCGACCGCATTCGCAATGGCGTGGAAAACAAAGGATGGCGGATTGTGGTCATCGACAGCCTGAACGGCTTGCTGAACTCCATGAGCGAGGAACGCGCCCTGGTGGTGCAGCTGCACGAGGTGCTTTCGTATCTCAGTCAGGTTGGTGTGGCTTCCTTCCTCGTGCTGGCGCAATACGGACTTCTGGGATCGGGCATGTCGTCGCCGACCGACATCAGCTACCTGGCCGATAACGTTCTGCTGCTGCGCTACTTCGAGGCTCAGGGCGAGGTGCGCCAGGCGCTCTCGGTGATGAAGCGGCGCTCCGGGCCGCACGAGCGCTCGATCCGCCAGATGCTCATCAGCAACGGCCAGATCACGATCGGAGAGCCGCTCAAAGATTTCGCCGGTATTCTCACCGGCAATCCGGAGTACAAGGGGGGGCAGAGTCTCTTGTGACCGACGCTTCCCCCCGCTTCCTTGTCGTTGCCCCAGTTGGCCGGGATGGCGAACTGATCTGCTCGTTGCTGCGATCCTCCGGCTATGCGGCGGAGTGCCTCACCACCATCCGCTCGGTCGAGCGGCTGGATAGCTCCATGCTGCTGGGCCTCATCCTGACTGACGAAGCTCTGGCGCAGGACGGCTTCGAGGCGCTGCGCATCATTCTGGAGGCGCAGCCGGTCTGGTCCGATCTTCCCATCCTGCTGCTGACCAGCGGCTCCAACATTCCGCAGTACGCGGCCCTGGCCAGCCAGGTGCGGCTGGAATTCCGGAATGTATTCCTACTGGAACGTCCGATCCGCAAAGAGCTGCTGCTGAGCGCGGTGCAGGTGGCGTATAACTCGCGGCTGCGCCAGCTCGAGATCCGGGACGCGGTGGCGCGCCAGTTCCAGAGCGACGAGGCCCTGCGCAACACCGAGAAGCTCGCCATGGCCGGTCAACTGGCGGCCACCATGGCTCATGAAGTCAACAACCCACTCGAAGCCCTCACGAACCTGCTCTTCCTGGTGGAGAACAGCACCAACGTGGATGAGGCGCGGAATTACGGACGGCTTGCCGCCCAGGAACTGGCCCGCATCAGCGAGATCGTGAACCAGACGCTGCGCTTCCATCGCGCGCCGGGCAAGCCGGCGATCACCGATGTCGCCGAACTCGCCAGCTCCGCTCTCTCGCTGTTCCGGGGCAAACTCCGCAACCGCAAGGTGGCGGAAGTGGTCAAGGTGCAGCCGGCTTTTGCCTACTGCTCGGCCGGCGAAGTTCGCCAGGCGCTCGTCAACCTCATCGGAAATGCGCTCGACGCCATGCCGGAAGGCGGCAAGCTGCACCTGCGCGTCTCCGCGGTCCAGCGCCAAGACTTTCATTACGTGCGGGTGACGGTGGGCGACACCGGCTCGGGAATCCGCCGCGAGGTGCGGCCCAACCTGTTTACTCAGTTCTTCACCACCAAGGGCAGCCGCGGCACCGGGCTGGGGCTCTGGCTGACGCGGGACATCGTGCTGCGCAACGGCGGCCGGCTGCGCTACCGTACGCGCACCAGCCAGCCCAGCGGAACGGTGTTCACCATGTACCTGCCCTCGCTGCCGCCTTTCGAGATGACCCGGAGCGCGAGCGCGCCGGCGCGCCGCAGCGCCGCCGACTCCACGGCCACCGCGCATGTGGCGTGAGCCCCGCTGATCTGCTCTTCCATCCAAAGAAAAACGCCGGTGCGCGATGACCTCGAAGGGTAAAGTCGCGCCTCCCGGCGTCGAAGCGGATTGTGCTTTTTACCAGCGCTCGCGTTCCTGCCGCCAGGCTAGGAAGCGATCGGATTCATCCATGTTCTTGCTGCGTTCCTACTGCGTTGAGCATCGGCACGTTCCAACAAGGGATCGCGGCGTGCGATTCTTCGGCTCTTCTAAAGCGCCCAGGCCGGCGCATTGCCCAGGATCGCCGCTCCGGAAAAAGCGATGGGGCCGTTCCACTCGGGCACCAGAAACCCGCTCTGCGGATGCGCATCGGCATCCGGCGAAGCGAGATGATGACGCCGCATGGTCTCCTGGATCTCTTCCATTGCCCTGGCGCGCTCTTCGCGGGTAGCCCGTTCCCAGAACAGGGCAAAGCCCTGTCCGCATACCTGACAGTGAAAATCCGGTTCGATCTCAGTACCTTTGCACAGAACCTGCATCTCGGACCTCATCGCCGCCAGGGGTCACCCCGGCACGCAAACCACACTACCTAACCTGAGAAATGGATGAACATCCATCCATCGCGTCAGGAGATTCGCCGTTCGAGCCAGCCGGCATGCCCCAACGGGTGTGCACGGCTGGTTACCGGGTCGGATCAACGTTCCGCCCGCCCAACGGCTGCAGGGGGAACGAGTTATGCTCAAGAGAGATGGCCGCATCATTCCAATGGTTGGCCGCTGTGGGAACACGGAAAAAATGAGCTCGCATACGATCGCTGTACACCTGCCTGACGGATCCGTTCGCGTCGTGCCGGCCGGCACGACGCCTCTC
>JAJZCY010000172.1 GCA_021828835.1 Acidobacteriota bacterium
CTCCGGGCTGCGGCCCAGCCGCTATGGCGTCGACCAGTTCGGCAACGGCACGTTTCAGGAAGGCATGTCGGTGCTCATCCGCAAACGGTTCGAACCGTTCTCCTTTTATGCGCAACTGGGTGACCTGGTCGAAGATCCCACGAACGTCTCGCAGGGCTACGGGTATAACAACGACATTGGGACGGTGCCAACCGGCGCGCGTGTGCGCATGGTGGACGGCAATCTGCTCTACTACAGCGCCGCCCTGGAGTACGTCCTGAACTCGAAACGCGGCATCGGCTTTCTGACCGAGTTCGATGGGCAGTCGCAGAGCCTGCACAATCTCTTTTTTGGCAAGGCCACCGCGCCATCGTACTCGTACCTTTCGGCGGCGCCGGAGGTGGAGTACACCTGGCCCGCCGGCAAACGTTTCGCGCTCACCTGGGGTGCTGGCGTCAACCTGCCCATCGAGCGCGGAGATTACCCGCGCATCGTCACTCCCATGATGACCCTCACCTTCAACTTCTTCGGCCCCAACGGCAGCCGCAATTCCGAGTAATTCCCCGCCCCGCTCCAGGCCCTCCTCACCTGCGGGGCGGCACCCGCTGGCATCTCCTCCGAGATTTGCAGCGAAGCCAAGCCAAGCAACTGGAGTACAATCGCTTGCGACATTCCATTTGCCGCACGAGGGGTTCCCATGTCCGCGTCCGATCTGCCTCTGCCGACTCTCATCCTGGTGGCGATTGTCGTTCTCTACCTCCTCAACTCCATCAAGATCCTGCGCGAATACGAGCGCGCGGTCATCTTCCGGCTGGGGCGCGCCCTGCCCGCGCCCAAGGGCCCGGGCATCATCCTGGTCTTCCGGCCGCTCGACCAGATGGTCCGCATCTCCCTTCGTCAGGAGGTGCTGGAGGTTCCGCCCCAGGACATCATCACCCGCGACAACGTCACCCTGAAGGTCAACGCGGTGGTCACGCTCTATGTGGTCAATCCCAACGACGCCGCCATCAAAGTGGTGAACTACGTCTATCAGACCTCGCAGTTCGCGCAGACCACGCTCCGCTCCGTGCTCGGCGAAGTAGAGCTGGACGAGCTGCTCAGCCACCGCGATCGCCTCAACCTGCGCATCCAGACCATCATCGATCAGCGCACCGAGCCCTTCGGCGTGAAGGTGATCTCGGTGGAAGTCAAGCAGGTGGATCTCCCCGAGCAGATGCTGCGCGCCATGGCCAAGCAGGCCGAGGCCGAGCGTGAGAAGCGCTCCAAGATCATCCACGCCGAGGGCGAGTTCAACGCCGCGCAAAAGCTGGTGGATGCCGCCGCCCTCATGGCCACGCAGCCCATGACCCTGCAACTGCGCTACCTGCAAACACTCTCCGACATCGGCGTCGAGAAGAACACCACGGTGGTCTTCCCGCTGCCCATCGAGCTGCTCACATTTCTCAAGAAGCTGACCGCGGACGTCACCCCGGGCAAAAACGC
Organism: Acidobacteriota bacterium; assembly: GCA_021828835.1. Taxonomy (GTDB): domain Bacteria; phylum Acidobacteriota; class Terriglobia; order Terriglobales; family Acidobacteriaceae; genus Telmatobacter. The sequence goes on from JAJZCY010000172.1 coordinate 1,462, forward strand.
CTGAGCTGCGGCTCGATCCTGCCTGGTACCGTGTCTTTGTGATTTCGTATCAAAGCAACGAATTTGGGTGCCCCGGGTCTCGATCTTGAGACCTGGGAGAGCACAAATCCACCTGGACACGGTACTGACTCCTGAAATGCGCGTCAGCCGTTACGTTCGGTGCGCAGAGGTCGTAGCATAGGAGCAGGCGAAGGATTTGCGCATGCGCAGTGTATTTGACGAGCACAAGATGGAGCGCCCCACCCGGGACACGGAACTGACCCTGGGGTCGGGAACTCTGGTCGCGATCTTCTGCGGCTTGGTCCTGCTCTGCGGGCTCTGCTTCGGCATGGGCTATGCCGTCGGACATCGCGACTCCGGACCAACCGCCATCACAACACCGCAGCCCGCGCCCGATCAGGAGCCTCTGCAAGCCAGCGGCTCCATCCCCAAGCCCTCCGCCATCGCCCAGGTGCCGATCGCTGCTCCACCCCCGGCGGACGGAGAACCCGCCGCCTCGCCTGGAACCGTCGCCCCCTCCGCGGCCCCATCGACTCCATCTGCCGCGGTTCCCGCAACTCCCAGCGCTCCCGCATCCCAGCCGCTCGTGCACGCGGCTCTTCCCGCCAACACGCCCGAACCGGCACAGTCCGCAGCGCCCGCCGCCGTCCACCCGGCCATCGGACCGCAGTTCATGGTGCAGATCGCCGCGGTCTCCAATCCCGAAGATGCCAGTGTGCTGATGGCGGCGCTGCGCAAGCGCAACTACCCGGTCAGCGTGCGGCGCGATCCCGGTGACAATCTGCTGCACGTCCGCATCGGCCCCTTCGCGAGCCGCGCCATCGCCGACCAGTGGCGCGACAGGCTGCTCAACGACGGCTACAACGCGGTCGTGCAGCAAAACGCCGGCTGACCATCGCCGCACAGCCGCCTCTGCCACCGCAAACATCGTGCCCCGTCGCAGTTCTTCAACAGAGCAGCCTGGCCGAGCCTCGAGCGCACCGCCTTACTCGTCCGTATAATTGATCCGCAACGCAATCCGATCTCCGGAGAGCATCCCACCATGTCCAAGCCAGGTCCCGGTCTCCGCCGCCGCAGCTTTCTCGCCGCCCTCGCCTCCATTGGCCTCACTCGCGCCTTTGGCCAATCCGGAGTCCCCTCCCCAGCCACCAACCCTGACACCACCACCATCGCTCCCGACGGCACCGCGCACATCACCCGCGTGATTCCTGTGCCGAAGACGCTCTCGCCGCGCGGTCAGGCGTATCTGGCGAAGGGCATCGCCTGGGCGCCCGCCGCAGGATCCGAGCAGTCCAGGCAGCTCACCGAACGGGCCTTCCGTCTCTATCCCGTCAAGATGACCGAGCAGACCATGGCCGGAGTTCCGGTGCGTGTCTTCGATCCGCCAGCGGTTCCTGAGACCCGCAAAGACAAAGTCCTGCTCAACTTCCACGGCGGCGGTTTCGTCACCGATTCCGGTTCCACGCTCGAAAACATTCCCATCGCCTGCCTGACCCGTACGCGCACCATCGGCGTACTCTACACGCTCTCCCCGGCGGTCAAGTTTCCCTTTGCCGTGAACCAGTGCATCGGCGTCTATCGCGAGCTGCTCAAGAATTACAAGCCAGAGAACATCGGCGTCTTCGGCACCAGCGCGGGCGCCATTCTCACCGGCCAGTTCGCTGCGCGCGTGAAAGCGGAAAAGCTGCCTATGCCCGCGGGACTCGGCTTCTTCTCCGGCACGGCGGACTTCTCAACCAACGGCGACTCCGAATCGTTCTTCGCGGTGCCTGGACTGCGCGGCGCGCACCTGCCCAACCCCAACTCGCACGCGCGCTATCTCGGCGATCATTCCACCAGCGATCCGCTGGTCTCGCCTCTGCTGGGGGATCTGAGCGGCCTTCCACCTACGCTCTGCATGACCGGCACTCGCGATATGTTTCTGAGCGCCACCTCAAACTTCCACCGCGCCCTGCGCCGCGCCGGCGTGCAGGCGGAATTGACCGTCTTCGACGCCATGCCCCACGCCCACTGGTACATGATCGATATCCCCGAAGCCCAAGAGGCGCTGGAGATCCAGGCCGCCTTCTTCAATCGCCTGTTCGATCATCCCTAGGCCGCGAAGAGCGCATTCACGGGTGCCCCAGGTCTCGCTTGAGAGACCTGGGAAAGCACGCCCTCCACGCGCCACGAAGAGCTACGATCGACACGCTGCCACCGGCTACTTGAGCAGCTGCAATGCCCCGATTGCCGCGCCCAGCGCCCCCGCGCAGTCTCCGTTGGGAATCACGTGGATCGGAATATCGGCCTGTTCCACACGCTGCTTGGGCATGCCGGCGCGAATCTGATCGATGAACCACTGCTTGAACTCCTCGGTGGCCTCCAGCACGCCGCCGCCAATAATCAGCGCATCCGGATCGAAGGTGTTGATCATCTCGTCGAAGAACAGCCCCAGCGCGTGCGCCTGCACCTTGAAGACCTGCCGGCAAAGCGTGTCGCCCTTGGCCGCCAGCCCGCGCGCGCTGTACGCCGCCTTGGCAATCTCCATCTGGCAAAGCTCGTGGCCGGGATTCTTCTTGAGCAGGTGCGGCAGCACGTTCATGCGAATCGAGGTCAGCGAACACAGCGATTCCAGATCACCGATGCGCCCGCAGTTGCAGACCGGCTTCAGTCCCTCAATCTCCGGAATCTCCGAGTACGGGATCAGCACGTGCCCCAGTTCGCCGCCGAAGCCGTTCCGGCCTTCGATGACCTTGTCGTCGATGATGACGCCGCCGCCGCAGCCCGTTCCCACGATCACCGAGATGGTCGTCTTGCCACTGCCCGTTCCGTACAGCGCGAAGTGGCCCCACAGCGCCGCGGCATTGGCGTCGTTCAGATAAACCACCGGCTTGCCGATCTTCTTTGCGAGTCCGCCGCGAATGTCGTAGCCGGCCCACTCCGGATGCACAAAATTTGTCGAGCCCTTGGCGCTGAGCACGCCCTTCGCACTCGCCGGCCCGGGAGTATCGAGGCCCACCGCCGCCACATCGGCCAGCGAAACGCCGGCCTTCGCCAGCGCCAACTCCAGCCCATCTGCAATCTGCGCCAGGCAAATGTCCGGCCCTTCCACAGAGCGCGCCGGGTGCTCGCAAAGTCCCTGAATCAGAATGTTCTGCTTCTCATCGGCCACCGTGTAGTTCACGGCAGTCCCGCCCAAATCGACTCCGGCTACATAACGCATATCGGTAATCTCATCCTTTATCGCTGTTTTCGAGTGCGCACACCCGCTGACCAGGCCCGATGAGCGGGCAGTCCTCTCCCGCCAACCTCAGTATCTCAAGCCAATCTTGTGTCAGGGATGAATCGGAAAGATTATATCCACTGCGCGACAGACGCAGCAGTGACCGGCGCTTGCCGGCAACTTCAGCGGGAGCGGATGAGCAAGGAAGCAGCAGCGTCCGTCCTTGCGCCACAATGCGGCCGAAAGGGCGGAGCTGCTGCGCGGGTCTACTGAATTTCCAGCATGCGGTCGAGCGCCACGCGCGCCCAGCGCTTGACGTTGGGACGAACCTTGATGTGATTCACCACCCGGCCGTCCACCAGGTTCTCCAGCGCCCAGGCCAGATGCTGCGGGCTGATGCGGTACATCGTGGTGCACAGGCAGCCGGTATCGTCGAGCGTCACGATCTTCTTGCCCTCGGCCGCAAAACGCTTGGCCAACCGGTTGACGAGGTGAATCTCCGTGCCGATGGCGAAGATCGAACCAGCCGGCGCATTCTCCACGATGGAGATCAGCCGCTCGGTCGAGCCCAGCGCGTCAGCCTTCTGGCAGACCTCGAAGCGGCACTCGGGGTGCGCGATCACCTGGATGCCTGGATACTTCGCCCGCACCTGGTCCACATGGCTGGGCAGGAAGCGCTGGTGCACGGCGCAATGCCCCTTCCACAGCAGCACGCGCGCGGAGCGCAGCTTGTCCGGAGTCTGACCGCCCTGAATGGCCCATGGATCCCAGACCACCATCTCGTCCAGGGGAATGCCCATGGCAAATCCGGTGTTGCGGCCCAGGTGCTGATCGGGCAAAAACAGAATGCGCTGCCCGCGCGCGAACGCCCACTCCATCGCGGCGCGCGCATTGGACGAGGTACACACCAGCCCGCCATGCTCGCCCACAAATGCCTTGATCGCGGCGCTGGAGTTGATGTAGGTGACGGGGATGGTGCCTTCAGCCGCGCCGGCGCGCTCGAGCACCTCCCAGCAGGCTTCGACCTGCGAAATCTCCGCCATGTCGGCCATGGAACAGCCGGCGTTCAGATCGGGCAGGATCACCTGCTGACCGTCGCGCGCCAGAACATCGGCGCTCTCGGCCATGAAGTGCACGCCGCAGAACACGATGTACCGGGCGTCGGTAGAGACCGCGATCTTGGAAAGCTTGTAGCTGTCGCCGGTGTAATCGGCAAAGCGCACAACTTCGTCGCGCTGGTAATGATGGCCCAGAACGACAGTGGTTGCGCCAAGCCGCTCGCGGGCGGCGGCAATGCGGCCGTCCATGGAGTGATCGGGCAGCGCCAGGTAATTCTCCAGGCTGCACGCAGACGATGCGGCGGCCTCAACCGCCATGGGTTCGTCGAGAACAGGAGTCACTTTGTAATCCGCCTTCAGTCCATTCCGGACGGGGATGTTGAAAGCTAACCCGGCTGCAGTGCCTCATCCTCCCGCCAGCGCCCCAAGCGCACACAGAGGAAAAACACGGGGTTGTTGCAGCCGTTTCATGGAGCCGTCCATCGGCCTGCCAGGAGGAATTCCGTCAGGCATGTTGTGCGGTTCCGTTAACTCAATTGTAACGTAAATGCAATTGCCGGACACAGGCAGCGTCTCACCAGACAGTCCGGGACGGCGCTCCCCAGGGGTCCGCTGCAACGGCCGATCCCGGCGTTTGTGAGGGCTGCGCGCGGACAGGTATCATGTTCTTTCATGGTATTTTCACCGCCAATTCAGGCTGCAAGCCTCGGCATGGCCGACTCCATGATCCTGATGATCCTGGCGCTGGTTGTCTTTGGACCGCGGCGGCTGCCCCAGATTGGCCGCCAGATCGGCAAGCTGATGTACGAGTTCCGCAAAGCCTCCAACGACTTCAAGTTCCAGATGGAGGAGGAGCTACGGAACGCCGAGGACGCCGACCGGCGCCGCCGCGAAGAGGCCGAGCGCCAGCACACCCTCGCCGAGACACAAAAGGTGCTGACCCAAGCGCAGAATGCCGCCGAACAGGCCATGAGCGCCGCGGCCCAAGCCCAGACAGCGGCCCAGGCCGCGCAGTCCGCCGCCACACCCGAATCGCCGTATCCGGAGGATCCGTACTACGACGACCTGGACGCCGAACTGGCGCCTCCGGCCCCCGCCGAGCCGCCCCCCGCCGAGCCCCCCGCTGCCGAAGCGGCACCCGCTAGTGAAGCGGCACCCGAGCCGGCCGGCCTGCGCGTGCAGCCTCCCACCACGGGCCAGCAGGTCGCCGCCGCCCGCCCTGGCCGCCCCTCCGCCTCGGAACCTCCAGCCGCACCTGAATCTTCGCCAGCTCAGCCGATCGGTGGCGACACCGCCACCCCGCACGAGCATCCCGCCGCCACGGAGCCCACCGCCCATCATGGTTGAACCCGTAGACGCAATCGGAAAGGCGCGGGCCGCGGTCACCGAGCGCGCCGAGCTCCCCGGCATGAGCCTCATGGAGCACCTCGAAGAGCTCCGCCGCCGCATCGTCCACTCCGCCGCCTATCTCTGCGTAGGCTTCGTGGTGGCCTACATGTTTCACGAGCGGCTCTACGGCTTCGTCGATGCCCCGCTCAACCATCTCGGCATCAAGCTCAACTACACCCACCCCATGGATCCGCTCAACCTGTACCTCCAGGTTTCGCTGATCGGAGGCGCCATCCTCGCCTCGCCCTTCATCCTGTACCAGGTGTGGCTGTTCATCGCCCCGGGCCTTTATCAGAAGGAAAAGCGCTTCGTCATTCCGTTCATGGCGGCCACCGTAGGGCTGTTCCTGGCCGGAGCCTCCTTTGGCTACTTCTTCGTTCTGCCCGGCGCGCTCAAGATCCTCATCGTGCAGTTCGGCAGCAAGTTCAATCCCATGGTCACCATCGAGGAGTACACCGGCTTCTTCCTCTCGGTGATCCTGGGCCTGGGCATCAGCTTTGAGATGCCCATCCTCATCTTCTTCCTCGCCCTGTTCGGCATCGTCAGCCCGCGCTTCCTCTGGAAGAACATCCGCTATGCCATCCTGGCGGTCTTTCTGGTGGCGGCGATCATTACGCCCAGTCCCGATCCGTGGACCATGTGCATCTACGCCATTCCCATGCTGGCGCTGTACATGATCGGCATTGCCGTCGCCTGGTGGGTTCACCCCTCGCGCAAGAAAGCCAAGGAGGTCTCCTCGTGATGTCTTCGTTGCCGCCGGGAAGCCGGGCGTCTAAGCTTTCGCCGCTGAACCTCAAGTTCGCAGGCGCGCTCGCCACCGCGATCGTCTTTTCGGTTCTCCTCCTGCTTCCGCAGCGCGCCGCCGCCCAGCAGCATTTCGACGGCGCCAAGGCCCTGGAGTACGCGCGCGAGTTCGTGGCCATCGGCCCGCGCTGGCCCACCGGCCCCGGACATATCAAGGCCCAGGAGTTTCTGCGCAGCCACTTCCAGCGCGAGCACGACGACCTGGTCGAAGATCCCTTCACCGCCAACACCCCCATCGGCCCGGTGCCGCTGCGCAACTTCATCGTGAAGTTTCCCGGCCGCAAGAACGGCATCATCGTGCTGGCCACCCACTACGAGACCAACTACCCGCTGCGCAACATCAACTTCGTGGGCGCCAACGACGGCGGTTCCACCACCGGCCTGCTGATGGCCATCGCCGACCGGCTGCACGCCGAGACAGCCCGCAATCGCGACCATAAGCTCAATGGCTATTCCGTCTGGCTGGTCTTCTTCGACGGCGAAGAGGCATTCCAGACCTGGACCGAGTCCGATTCCACTTACGGCAGCAAGCACCTGGCCGCGCAGTGGGCCGCCGACGGCACCCTGAGCCGCATCAAGGCCTTCATCCTCACCGACATGATCGGCGACAAGAACCTCGACATTCTGCGCGAAGATCAATCGACCCGCT
>JAJZCY010000173.1 GCA_021828835.1 Acidobacteriota bacterium
GATCTGACACCTTCATAATTATTTGAATCAACCGTACCGGGCGATGGAGCATGATTGGGCAACGGATAGAATTCGGGATGCAGGAAGAGAAACGACGCAACAGGGTTACTGAGCGGGATCTGGTCATGCAGATACGGCTTGGCATTCGCATAGCCGCCAGTCGGGTTCGTTGATGAAACCGCTGGATTATAAAGCTGAATGCCGTTGACCGTCAGAAGCTCAGAGAAATCGCAGGTCGTCATTCCGTTGTTTGGAATGCAAGTACGCATCTTCGCCGTAGCTACGCTTGCTGAGCTTTTGCCCACCGAAACATTCCTGGTTCCCAGGTAGTCGCCAAAGAGGAAGAGTTTGCTCTTGAAAATCGGCCCGCCAGCGGCAATCCCGAACTGGTCTCGATGGAATATGCTCTTCCCGAGGCCGGCGTAGTTATTTCCCCACGTGTTCGCTGCAAGGTTCTGGTTTTCAAAATAGTCGTAGACGCTGCCGTGAACTAGGTTTGTACCTCCTTTGGTCACGATGATCACCTCACCGCCGTTTACATTGCCATATTCGGCGTCGGCGTTTCCAGTGATGATGCGGATCTCTTGCACCGCTTCCGGCGCCGGGCTGTAGCCGATCAGATTATTCATGGTCTCGTTGATCTCTACACCATCCAAGACATAGCTATTGCCTTGCTGTCGATTGCCATTGAAGGACGGCTCTGCTACTGAGCTGGTATCCCGTTCGTATCCCGCTGGCCCGCCCATGAGGCCTACGGTGGGATTCACCGCACCCGGGACGAATATACTGCCGCTCTGGAGATTGAGACCGTTCAATGGAAGCCCCTGAATCATATTGAAGGTAAGTGTTGTTCCCAAGGTAGCGTTCTGGGTTTGCAGTAACGCTACGGCTTCACCAGAGACCTTCACAGTGCCGACGACAGAGCCCAAGCGGACTTTCAGATTGATGTGAACAATCTCGTCAATCTCCAGATGAATGGGCCCCACTGATTCCTCCTCGAATCCTGGTTCCGCTGCAGTAATTATGTAGTAGCCGATGGGAAGGAACTGGAAACTATAGGCGCCGCTGGAATCGGATTCCGTGCGCGTTCGCACCCCTGTGGCAACATTGGTGGCAGTCACGACGGAATTCGCTATAGCGGCTGCGCTCGGATCCTCTACTTCGCCACGGATCGCCCCAGTAACGGTTTGCCCGAAACCTGAGCAGTATGCAAACGTCAGCACCATCGCTACCGATAGCTCAAGCACGTTCATTCTGAGTTTTGAGAGGGGAGCGATGGTATGGCGAGGCGAGACGGCATGCTTCTCACGCCGGAGGCGGCCATTCCGCCCGTGATCACGGCTCACGTCATGCATTCCGATCTCGCAAATTCCATCCGGAAGATGATGATTGTAGACAGACTACAAATATCATGAGTCCCACAGAGGCTGCTACGCAATAGATTAACGATCCGGGCAATAGGAAGGTATCTACGCGCAAGTTTGTGACGCTGTTGTTGGCGGCAGCGGTCGGGCCGACGGGTCTTGCCGTCGCCGGTTGTCACTCGTCGGATTCAGGCTCCGCAGCATATCCCGGTGCGGCCTCTCTTCAGGCCTTCTCACCAAGGCAGGAGATGTTTCTTCGCGCTGATCGGCGGCGGCCAAGTCTTGATCCAGGGCACGACCAATCTCCCGGAAGTGCTGAAGCTCTGGGTCCATGTCGTGGAAGGCAGGCTGCCCCTCGGCGCGCGGAAGGACTTCGCCGGCGATGAGTATGTCATCCTTCACATCGGAAGCATTGCGACCGATCCCCTCTGGATGGCGGTGTCCAACGCTCGGACTGACCGTTCCGCTCAACCCGCTATCCAACCAGCGATCGCCGGCGGGACCCCGTCTTCAAAGACGTTAGCTGTACTCCAGTGTGCTCGCTTGTTCGCGCAAGCCTTTATTTATCAGCATCTAAACACCTTGACGCGGAAGGGGTCGTTGGCTCTATCAGCACCGCCGCAGGCTGGCGAAGGTCAACTTCCAGATGGCCCCACAAGAGGCGTAGTGTGTCCGCCGGGGGCTCGATGGAGCTTCCAGCGTGCATAACGGCATTTCTCAAAACTCGGCTGACAGGCAGAAGTTATCTGGAGCCTTGCGTTCTCGGTCCACCTACTTCATCAGATGGAGCTGCCGCGCCTTCAGGGCTTGTTCAGAGGCTCTTTAACGTGCAATTTGTGATAACCTTCCGAGCGGAAACCAAGGAGGATTGCGGGATGATTCGCTATTCATCCGCCATCGCGAGATTGGCAGTCACAATTTTCTTCACTGGGATCGTCTCGGCCCAGACCATCCAGATCAGCAACGCCAACAAGACCATCGCCATTACCGCGACCGATGAGGCCACGGAGACGGCGGATCTCGCGGCCGTGACCATCGGATTCGAGATCTTCGGACCCGATTCCGACTCGACCTACGCGGACGGCGGGCACATCTCGCAGGCGGTGCTGGCCGCGCTCCACCAGCAGGGCGTTGCGAACAAAAGCATCGAGAGCGCGAACCAGGGCCTGGAGCGCTACAACGATTTCAACCAGAAAGACACGCCTGCCGAACGCGCGCGCAAACAGTTTGTGATGCGGCAATCATGGACCGTGACCGTGCCGCCGCAGAAAGCTGCCGAGGTAATTCGCGCGGCAGTAGCGGCGGGCGCCAACCAGAGCGGGGCAATCGTCTGGCGAGTCGCCGATCGCAAGGCGCTCCAGGCCCGGGCGGCAGCGGCGGCGCTGGTGAAAGCGCGCGCGATTGCAGCGCAGATGGCCGACGGGCTGCACGTGAAGCTGGGCGATCTGCTCTATGCCAGCAATCAGGCGCCCGAGAGTCCACGGCTCCCCCGCCCTCTGATCTTCAGCGCGGCCGTGAAGGCGGCCAGCCCCGCTCCGCCGCTGCTCGCCATCAACCCGCAGACCGTGCGCGAAGAAGCCACCGTCTACGCCGTCTTCGCGATCGAGTAGTTCGTTCTTTAGCGTGAACCTGCTTGGGTACGGCACGGCTTCACCTGTTCCGTACCCGATCGCCCTGGCCGCGATTTGCACGCTTGCGCCGCGAAAGCGCAGAATGATGCAAAACCCATGGCATGGCTTGCCGAGATGCGCGTGAACTGGCTGGAGCGGACTGTCGCCGGCCTGGACCGGCTTGCCCGCTGGCGCGGACGGGCCGAAGAGCTGCCCGCACATCTCGCTGTCGGCCTCGAAGGCGAGGATGCCGCCTACTTCCACCTGCTGCGCAAGGGCTACACCGTGGTGGCGCGGCGCTGGTCCGCGGGGAACCTGCCCGGCGACCTCGATCTGATTGCCTGGCGAGGCTCGCTGCTGTGCTTCTTTGAGGTGAAGACCCGGACCGCGCGCGACGCCACGCCGGCCGAAGCCGCCGTGGACCAGCACAAGCGGGCCACACTGCGGCGGCTGGCCTGGCAGTACGTGCGGCAGCTTCCCCAGGCGGAGCCGCCGCAGGTGCGCTTCGACGTGATGAGCGTGTATCTCGAGAGCGGCCGGAAAGAGATTGTCCACTTTGAGAATGCATTTGCGTGGAAGGAGCGGCGGCAGCCGGATTAGCAGGCCATCTGCGCTGGTCTGCCAGCCACGGGGGAACGACAATTTAGACTTGGGGGCGGAGGATGTGCCGATGAAGATGAGAGTGGTGCGGGCTGCGTTGTTGTCGTTAGCCATGGCAGGCCTGGCGATCTGCGGAGCAGCGCCGGGGCATGCGCAGATGGGGCAGCGGGTCTCCGCGACCACCATTCCGACTGCGCAGTTGATCCAGCCCGCGGAGTTGAACAAGCTGCTGAAGGGGCCCGCCTCAGCGCGGCCGCTGGTGTTGCAGGTCGGATCCCACATGCTCTTTGAGGAAGCGCATATCGCCGGATCGGAGTATGCGGGCCCGGGCGCGACCGCCGATGGGCTCAACGTGCTACGCGCGCGCGTGAAGTCGCTGCCGCACAGCAAATTCATCGTGATCTACTGCGGCTGCTGCCCGTGGACGAAGTGCCCGAACATGGGACCCGCCTACCAGGAATTGCATGCGATGGGCTTTACGCGGGTGAAAGCGCTGTATCTGGCCGACAACTTCGGCGCCGATTGGGTGAGCCAGGGATATGCGACGACCCACGGACAATAGCAGCAAGCTCGCGACCCGGCTCGCCAATGCAGCAAGACGGGCGCTTCTGGCCGCATTGCTGCTGGCCTGCGGCCCAGCCAGCGCTCAGGCACGCAGTCCGCAGGCGCTGGTGCACAAGCCGGCGCCCGCATTTGTACGCCGCGACCTGAATGGACAACAGCTTTCCCTGGCGCGCCTGCGGGGCAAAGTAGTGCTGCTGAACTTCTGGGCCACCTGGTGCGGCCCCTGCCTCACCGAGATGCCGGAGTTCATGGCCTGGCAACGGCAGTTCGCCGCGCAGGGATTCCAGGTGGTGGGCATCTCGATGGACGACGATGCCGCGGCGGCGCGCAAGCTGGCCACAAAGCTGAAGGTGGACTATCCCATCGCCATGGGCGATCCGGATCTGGGACGGCACTACGGCGGCGTACTCGGCCTGCCGCTCACCTTTCTGATCGACCGCAAGGGCGAGGTGCGCGCCGTCTATCAGGGAGTCTCCAACTTGAACGCCATACAGACAGAGATCAGGACGCTGCTGATCGAGCGGTAAAGACGTTAGTCCGCGGCTTGCGCGATAGCTGGCTCCACAGGAAGCAGGTGGGCGCGGGTGAGCACCTTCCGCGTCAGGCCGGTGAGCGCCATCTGGCCGGCCTCAGCGAGCGGCACCCAGCGGCGCTGGCCGGCCTTCTCGGTGAGGCTGTCCACTTCCTTCTCTTCGACCGTGCGAATGCGCACGTAGTAGTTCACCTGCATAATGGCGTGGCGCACCGTCATGCGCAGCACCGATTCGGGCACCGCCGCATCCTGCAACACGGGCAACTGCCACAGACCGGGCATCACGGTGACATGAGCTGGCCGGCGCTCCAGCAGAATCTGATCCTCGTGCTTCCCTGCTCTGCCGCGTCTGCCGGAGCGGATGGCGAGAGCGTGCGCAACTTCGCGGCTGAGCATGGCGGGACGCGGCGGCGTCTTATGCTCCCCGCGCGTGGTGCAGTGGGCGGCGATGGGGCACACCAGGCACTGCGGATTCCGCGGCGTACACACGGTGGCCCCCAGTTCCATCATCGCCTGGTTGAAGTCGCCGGGGCGATCCGGCGACACAAGCCGGTTCGCAAGTTCCTCGAGCGAGCGCCGGTGCGCCGCTGCCGCGCGGCCCTTCACCCCGCTCCAACCCTCCAGCCGGCAGAGCACGCGCTCCACGTTGCCATCGACAACGGCAACAACTTCGCCATGCGCGATGCTGGCGATGGCGGCGGCGGTATAGCCGCCGATGCCAGGCAGGGCACGCAGTTCGGCGGCAGTAGCGGGTAAATTGCCGCGGTGCTGGGCGGCCACAAACTGCGCGGCCTTATGCAGAAGACGGGCGCGGCGATAGTAACCCAGGCCGCTCCACAGCGCCAGCACCTGCTCTTCCGAGCCCAGGGCCAGCGAAACCAGCGTGGGAAACCGCTCCATGAACCCGCGGTAACGCTCGATCACCACCGCGACTCGGGTCTGCTGGAGCATAATCTCCGAGACCCAGATGGCATAGGGATCCCGGCTGCGGCGCCAGGGCAGGTCGCGGCGATTGCGCTCATACCAGTCGAGCAGCCGCCGCCGCAGCGCGGAGATTCTGAGAGCGCCGGAGTCGCGCGATTCCATCTGCTCAGCTTACGGCATGAGTGGCTCACCGGAAAGAGCTTGGCCCGAATCCATACTGCCGTCCCCCCGGATCAGAACGTGCACTGCTGCCGCCAGCGCGACCAGAGCAGGTAGTACACGGTCTTGAGAGTCTCCAGCCCCGAGTAGAACGATGCGTTCGCCGCCGAGGCTGGCTCCAGCGGAGGAGCGGCATGGGTGCGCCACTCGATAGGCAAGCGGCTGAAGATGAGGCCGGCGCGCGCCAGATGATACGGGCTGGAGACAATCTCCGCCGACGCCCAGCCGTGCTGCTGCATGATGTGCGCCGCGTAGCAGGCATTCTGGACGGTATCGCGCGCCCGGGGTTCGAGAATGACCGCGGAGGCAGGAACTCCCTGCGCTTCGGCGGTGCGGGCCATGACCCGCGCCTCGACAAAGCGGTTGCCCACCGCTCCGCCGGTGACGATCAGGCGGGGCGCCACCCCGCGTTCGTACTCACGCACGGCCTCGGTAACTCGCGCGAGCTGCGTGGGGCCGGGATTGCCGTCGGAATCGGCAGGGTTGCCCAGCACGATGATGGCGTCAAACTGATCCAGCGAAGTGTTCGAGACGGGGGCAAAGTGACGGTCGAGCGCAGCCCAGGCAAAGAGCCCCGCCACCACGGCAATGCCGGCAGCGGCCATCCGCGGCAGCCAGCGGCGCTGGCTTCGACGCGGCGGACTCACGCGGCGCCCACGGCGGGATGCGGGAAGCGTGCGGGTGGATGTGCCGGTCAAGGCTGCCTCCAAATTTTACGGAAAGAATTTGGCGAGCCTGCGAGAAGCCAGCTGCCTCAATCATAGTATGGATGTGCTGTGCAGTTCAGGGCGCACGAAGCAAGAAAGCAGAAGCCGCGCCGGTTACGCCTGCGCGGCTTCGATCTGTTGCATCCGGTCTTCGCGAAGACCTGCCCGCCGGCGCGGATTCAGGCCTTCGATCCGGCCAAAACCTGCCGCAGTTCGTCGCCTGCGGCGGCAAGGTTGGCCAGCCACATCTCGGCATACTCGCGCGACAGAATGACGCCGTTGGCTCCCGCTCCGAAGGCAGCCTTGATGGAGGCGCGCACATCCGCCGGAGCGGTCTGCTTCACAGGAGTATTGCCCTTGATCAAGGTGGGCACATTGATGTCGATGCCGGGATAGATCTGCACCTCGCCGGCCACGCCCTGCACCGCCCGCCTGGTCTCGCGCGCCACATAGTCCGGCGAAAGCCCGGTGACCGCCAGCTTGTCATACGGGGCCTCCTGGTAGTTCATGATCTTGTAGTAGAACTCCAAAAACTCCGGCGGCTTGGCATCGTGGAACACGGTTGCGCTCAGCCGGTCCAGGTACTTGGCTAGGCGCGGACCACCTGCGTTGTTATAGGTGGCGAGTTTGAAGAAATCGGCAAAGTTTCTGCGCTTGCTGTAATCCTCTTCCGCGCGATAGAAGGGGCTGAAGGTCATGGTCTGCATGATGTGGAAGCCGAACGGCTTTTCCGGCGCGATCGCTTTGGCCAGGCCGTATAGCCGCGCCTGCACATCCTGGAAGCTGTCCGTCCAGAGCGACTCCCAACTGAGAATCTCTGGATATTTGAGCAGCAGCCGCCAGAAACTGACGAAGTAGCCGTCATTGAGCTGCTCGTTGCGCGCGGCTTGCTGGAATAACTGCTCCAACTCCTGATAGCCGGCCTGCGCGCGGCGCACGGAGATGTCGAGATCGCGCGCCCGGGCCCGGCAGTAGCGGCAAAAGCAGCTGGGCGTGGTGATGCCGCCGATCATGTTCTGGAGCGGCCCCATGCGCTCCGATCCCCAGGCGATGCCGTCAATCTCATTGGGATAGCCGAGCAGCAGGCTTTGGATCTTGCCGCTCAGGAAGGCCTGATAGTCAGGATTGTTGAAGCAGGGCCGGTTGGTGCGGCGGCCGTAGACATCAACCTCAGACACCTCGGCATAGTTCGGAATCGTGTCATTGAGCTTGGGACCGGGATTGTTCAGATCCCAGGCGAAGAAGCTCATGCCCCGCGCCTTGGCTTTGGCCGCGGCCGCTTCAATCACGTTCAGGCTGCCGTACTCCTTGCAGCGGAAATCCTTCAGGATCGTGTTCTGGAAGTATTTGGGATCGTAGTCGTAGAAGGCGCCGCCGGCGATGCTGTCGCCCGGCTTGCCGTGGTCGGGCAGCGGAATCGGCCCGTTCTTCTGCAAACGCTGCTCGCCGTAGGAGAAAGTGTAGGCCCAGACGGTATTGACGTCGCCCTTCTGCTGAATGTTGTCGAGCACCTGGTCCACGCCTTCATCCGCCCAGGAAAAGCCGCGCACCTGAATCCCGACCAGGTTCTTGCGATTTTTCACAGGAACGTGGCTGACGGGCGGGGCCGGTAATGCCTGGGAGCGGCCGAACTGCGGCAGCAGCGCGGAAAAGGCTGCGGAAAGACGGATGAAACTCCTGCGGTCGAGTGACAGATTCACGAAACTCCTCCTGCTGCTGGTCTGAGATCAATCCTTCCTCGCTGTACATGCCGAAGAGCTTCCACAGCGGCCGCACGCACGACGGCAACAGACAACCGGAACGAGCGCATGCTGGGAAAGCCCATTATCTCTCATGAAATTCAGGCAGGCTTCCCCGATCGCGCGCCCATGGACGCGCATATGCTGATCGCGCTGCTGGCGCCGCGGCCGGTGCTGCTACAGACGGGCAACACCGATTACTGGTCCGATCCCAAGGGAGAGTTTCTGGCCGAAGTCGCAGCCGGACCGGTCT
>JAJZCY010000174.1 GCA_021828835.1 Acidobacteriota bacterium
CACGCCCGATGCCAACGGCGACTCGCGGCGCTCGGCCGTCAAGCAAGTGGCCAGCGGCCGCTTCGGCGTGACCACCAACTACCTGGTCAACGCCACCGAGCTGCAGATCAAGATGGCGCAGGGCGCCAAGCCTGGCGAGGGCGGCCAGCTCCCCGGCCACAAAGTGGATAGCGAGATCGCGCGCATCCGCCACTCGATCCCCGGCGTGGGCCTGATCTCGCCGCCGCCGCATCATGACATCTATTCGATCGAGGATCTGGCGCAGCTCATCTACGACCTGAAGAACGTGAACCCCAAGGCGCGTATCGCCGTGAAGCTGGTCTCTGAAGTGGGCGTGGGCACAGTGGCCGCGGGCGTCTCCAAGGCGCACGCCGACGTGGTGCTGATCTCCGGTGATACCGGCGGCACCGGTGCTTCGCCGCTCAGTTCGATCAAGCACGCCGGCCTGCCCTGGGAGCTTGGCTTGGCCGAGACCCAGCAGGTGCTGCTGCTCAACGACCTGCGCAGCCGCATCCGCGTGCAGACCGATGGCAAGCTGCAGACCGGCCGCGACGTGGTGATCGCTGCCCTGCTGGGCGCCGAAGAATTCGGCTTTGCCACCATGCCGCTGATCTCCATGGGCTGCATCATGATGCGCAAGTGCCACCTGAACACCTGCGCGGTGGGAATCGCCACGCAGGACCCGGTGCTGCGCGCGCGCTTCACCGGCACACCCGAGAACGTCATCAACTTCTTCTTCTTCATCGCCGAGCAGATGCGCGAGCACATGGCCAAGCTGGGCTTCCGCACCGTCGACGAGATGGTGGGCCGCGTGGACAAGATCGACGCGGTGCTCGCCGAGGCACACTGGAAGGCCAAGGGCGTGGATCTCTCCTCGATCCTCTACTCGCCGACGCTGCCTTCGCGCGTGGCGCGCCGCCGTACCCAGGCGCAGGACCACGGCCTCAACGTGGCGCTCGATCATCAGCTCATCGCGGCTGCTAAACCGGCCTTGGAATCGAAGCAAAAGGTCCAGAAGAAGTTCGCCATCCGCAACGTGCACCGCACGGTGGGAGCCATGCTGGGCGGCGAGATTGCGCGCCGCTACGGATCGGCCGGTCTGCCCGAAGGCACCATTCACTTCAACTTCCACGGCTCCGCCGGCCAGAGCTTCGGCGCGTTCGTGCCCCAGGGCGTGACGCTTGAGCTGGAAGGCGACGCCAACGACTACCTGGGCAAGGGCCTCTCCGGCGGACGCATCATCGCCTACCCGCCCAAGACCGCGCCCTTCCTGCCCGAAGAGAGCATCCTGGCCGGGAACGTGGTGCTCTACGGCGCCACCAGCGGCGAAATCTTCCTCAATGGCATTGCCGGGGAGCGCTTCGCCGTCCGCAACTCCGGCGCTACCGCGGTGGTGGAAGGCGTGGGCGACCACGGCTGCGAGTACATGACCAACGGCTTCGTGCTGGTGCTCGGCACAACCGGACGTAACTTCGCGGCCGGCATGAGCGGCGGCGTGGCCTTCGTCTATGACGATCAAGGCGACTTCACCACGCGCCGCTGCAACAAGACCAGCGTGGACCTTGAACCGCTGACCGGCGCTGAAGACATCCAGAAGATTCGCGCTCTGCTGGAGCGGCATCGGGACCTGACCGGCAGCCCGCGCGCTGCCTGGATCCTGGAGCACTTTGCCGAGGCCCAGGGCAAGTTCATCAAGGTCTTCCCGCACGAGTACAAGCGCGTGCTGAATGTGCCGCGCGCCAAGGACTTCTATATCTCTTCCGCAAGTTCGTCGCCTCTGGTGACGGCCGGCGTCGCCACGGGGGTGCAGCATGGGTAAGGACACAGGATTTCTGGAGCTGAAACGCGAGCAGCCGCAACGGCGCGATCCCAAGGAGCGCGTCAAGGACTACTTCGAGATCTATGAGCCGTTCCCGGAGGACAAGCAGCAGGAGCAGGGTGCGCGCTGCATGGACTGCGGCGTGCCCTTCTGCCACACCGGCTGCCCGGTGAACAACCTGATCCCGGACTGGAACGACCTGGTCTATCACGGGCGCTGGGAGCGGGCCATCCGTCGCCTGCACGCCACCAACAACTTCCCGGAGTTCACCGGCCGCATCTGCCCGGCTCCGTGCGAGGCCGCGTGTGTGCTGGGCATTAACCAGCCGCCGGTCTCCATCAAGCTGATCGAGCGCTCGATCGTGGATCGCGCGTGGGATGAAGGCTGGATTCGTCCTGAGCCGCCCGAGCAGGCCACCGGCAAGCGCGTGGCCGTGATCGGCTCCGGACCGTCCGGTCTGGCAGCAGCACAGCAGCTGCGCCGCGCTGGGCACTCCGTCACGGTCTTCGAGAAGAATGACCGCATCGGCGGATTGCTGCGCTACGGCATCCCCAACTTCAAGCTGGAAAAGTGGGTCGTCGACCGCCGACTCCAGCAGATGAAGGCCGAGGGCATCACCTTCATCACCAACGCACACGTGGGCGTGAACGTCTCCGTCGAATCGCTGGAAGAGCAGTATGACGCGATCCTGCTATGCGGCGGCGCCGAGCAGCCGCGCGACCTGAAGGTTCCCGGACGCGAACTCAAAGGCATCCACTTCGCCATGGAGTTTCTGCCCCAGCAGAACCGCCGCAACGAAGGCGACAGCGAAGAGACGCTGCTCAAGAACATGCATGCCGACGGCTCCATCCTGGCCACCGGCAAGAACGTGGTGATCATCGGCGGCGGCGACACCGGCGCTGACTGCCTGGGCACGAGCCATCGCCATGGCGCCAAGAGCATTCACCAGTTCGAGATCATGCCCCAGCCTCCGGGCGAGCGCTCGCCGCTTACGCCCTGGCCGCTGTGGCCGCTGCAACTGCGCACCGAGAGCTCGCACGAAGAGGGCGGCAAGCGCGACTGGAGCATCAACACCGTCAAGTTCACGGGCGACGAGAACGGCAACGTGAAG
The DNA here is from genome assembly GCA_021828835.1 of Acidobacteriota bacterium. Taxonomy (GTDB): domain Bacteria; phylum Acidobacteriota; class Terriglobia; order Terriglobales; family Acidobacteriaceae; genus Telmatobacter. The sequence continues at coordinate 2,931 of JAJZCY010000174.1, forward strand.
CAGATGCACTGCGTGCGCGTGGGACCGCCGCCGAAGTTCGAAGCCATCGCAGGCTCGGAGTTTACGCTGGATGTGGACCTGGTGCTGTTGGCCATGGGCTTCCTGGGCCCGGTGCGCAACGGCATGATCGAGCAGCTCGGCCTGGAGCTCGATCAGCGCGGCAACGTAAAGACCGACAACTTCATGACCTCCAAGGAAGGCGTGTTTGCCGCCGGCGACATGCGCCGCGGGCAGTCGCTGGTGGTGTGGGCGATCAGCGAAGGCCGCAAGGCCGCCGCCGCCGTGGACGAATGGCTGGCGAAGCAGCAACCCTCGGCCCGCAGCGGCCATGCCCACGCGGGGGCGGCACGGTAGATCGCCAACTGGCAGCACAGGAAAGGCGCTGTTGCTCATCCGAGCGGCAGCGCCTTTTTCTTGCGCAGCCTTAGACGTCCCCCAGGCAACCGTTCCCGCAAATCCGGCATCGAGACTCGGAAGCTGAATAAGCGCTGTCTGCAAATATCACTTCTCCAGGGACCCAGGCAAGAATGCAGGAGCACGCCGAGCAAACCGGGGTCGTCCCCGACCTCTCCGCTACAGCACGCATCTTTGGTTTTGGCCGCATGGCAGAGCGGACGGCTGCCCACGCCTGGGAATCGACGCCCCTGGGGCCCATCAGCGACTGGCCGGATGCCCTCGTGATCCTGGTGAATTCCCTGCTCGCCAGCCAGCATCCCACCATGCTGTTCTGGGGCCCGGAGCTCATCCAGTTCTTCAATGACGCCGCTATCCCGATTCTCGGGCCTGACAAGCTCCCCACCGCGCTCGGCCAGCGCGCCGACGAGTGCTGGTCGGAGGTGTGGCCGGTCATCGGCGGGCAGATCGCGCAGGCCTACAGCGGCTCGCCGGTGTGGAAGGAAGATCAGCTGGTCCAGATCTACCGCGAGGGGCGTCTCGAAGACACCTGGTTCACCTACAGTTACAGTCCGGTCCGCGACGCGAGCGGCGAGATTCGCGGCGTTCTGGTGACTTGCCTGGAGACGACCCGGCGCGTGCGAGCCGAAGAACGGTTGCGAGAGGAGCGCGCGCAACTGCTCACGGTCTTCGAGCAGGCGCCGGCGTTCTTCGCGGTGCTGCGCGGCCCCGACCACGTCTTCGAGCGGGTCAATCGATCCTATAGCCAGCTTGTGGGCGGCCTGGATGTGACGGGAAAGCCGGTGCGAGAGGCCATTCCCGGTATTGCGGAGCAGGGGTACGTGGAAATTCTCGATCGGGTTTTTCGCACCGGCGAAACGTACAAAGCTGTCGATGCGCATTTCACCCTTCCGCCCCCGGCCGAGAACAGCGCACAGGAACGCGTCGTTGATTTCGTCTACCAGCCCTTGCGGGAGCAGGACGGGACGGTATCGGGCATCCTGGTGCTGGGCGTTGATATGACCGAGCGCAGCCGCATCAATACGGCGCTGGTGGAGACGCAGCGCCGCGCCGCGATGGTTCTGGACAGCATCGGCGACGGCTTCCACCTTATCGACCGTGAAGGCCGGTTCCGGCAGTTCAATGAAGCCGGCCGCTCGCTCTATCGCAGCCAGGGCCTGGATCCGGATGCACTGATCGGGCAGAGGGCGCTGGACGTGTTTCCGGATCACCAGGAGTCGGAGACCGGCCACGCCATCCTGACCAGCCTCCAGAGCCGGCAGGCCTCGGTACTGGAGAGCTACTATGCGCCCTGGAAGAAGTGGTTCTGGCTGCGCAACTATCCCACCCCGGACGGGGAGCTGGCTACCTTCTTTCAGGACATCACCGAGAAGAAGCAGATTGAGGCGCAGCTTCGCGAGCAGCAGGAACGGTTTACCTTTGCCACACGCGCGGCAGGCCTGGGTTACTGGTTCTGCGACTTGCCGTTTGACACGCTGGTGTGGGACGACACAGTGAAGGAACACTTCTGGCTTCCCCCGGAGGCGGAAGTCACGATCAGCGACTTCTATGCGATGCTCCATCCGGACGACCGCGAGCCCACCCGCCGCGCGCTGGAGGAGGCGATCGCGAACCACAGCATCTATGACATCGAGTACCGGACGGTGGCCCCGGACGGCCGCTTCAAGTGGATACGGGCTATCGGCCGGGTGGCATATTCCGAGCAAGGCCAGCCGATCCGTTTCGACGGTGTCACCCGCGATGCGACCTCGCTGCGCGAGGCCCGAGAGGACCTTGAAGCCGAACGTGCCCGCCTGAATGCGGTCTTCGACAACATCCCCATCGGTATCCTGTTTACGCTGGCGGACGGGCGAATTGTGACGGCCAACCCGCAGGCGGAGCGCCTTCTTGGACAGCCGATACATGGGGTGGAGATGCAGGCTATCCGCGATCTGGATTTCCAGCACCACGATGGTCGGCGGGTAGAAGCCAGCGAACGGCCGCTCACCCGCGTACTGGCCGAACAAGGGACGCATCGCGGCGAGTATCAATACCGGCGGCCGGATGGAACGACCGTCTGGGTGGAGCTGATGGCCGCGCCGATTCTGGACAGCAAGGGCCAGATTATTGGCGCGGTGGATGCGCTGACGGATATCGACGGGCGGAAGCGCGCCGAGAATGCGCTGGTTCGCAATGAGAAGCTGGCCCTGGTAGGGCGCATGGCGGCCAGCATCTCGCACGAGATCAACAATCCCCTCGAAGCCGTGACCAACCTGCTCTTCCTGATCGAGTGCAGCACGGCGGAGGAATCCATTCGAGAGTTCAGCCGCAAGGCGCAGGAGGAACTGGCGCGGGTCTCGCACATCGTGACGCACACGCTGCGGTTTAACCGCCAATCGCTGGGATGGGGCGAGCAGCAGATGTCGGTGCTGCTGGACTCCTCGGTGGCCATTTACGAAGGGCGATTGAAGAATTCGGGAGTCACGCTGCACCGGGAATACCGGGATGGCACCAAGATTCGCTGCGCCGGGTCGGAGATCCGGCAGGTGTTTGCCAATCTGGTGGGCAATGCCTTCGACGCCAGCCGGCGCGGGGGCAAGCTGGTTCTGCGCTGCCAGGATCAGCGGCATGCCCGCACCGGGCAGGCGGGCGTGCGCGTCTCGATTGCCGACACGGGCCATGGGATTCCACCCAGCACGCGCAGCCATCTCTTCGAGCCATTCTTCACGACCAAGGGCGATAACGGCACCGGCCTCGGCCTGTGGGTGAGCCGCGAGATCCTGAACAAGCACCACGCCGAGGTGCGCGTGAAATCGTGCACCGAAGAGGGCGCAAGCGGCACCGTATTTTCGATCTGGTTTCCCGCGGAGACGGAGACGGGTGAGTGAGAATGCTCCAACGGAAGCGCCGCACTCGCTTCCCTTTTACCCGAACATGAACTCCTTGTCGCGGAGCTCTTTGATGGCGTCGCGGAGCTTGGCGGCTTTCTCGAACTCAAATTTCTTGGCGGCTTCGCGCATCTCGGTTTCGAGTTTTGCGATGTAGGCGTCGACATCTTCGGCCGACTTGAACTCGGGGACGCCTTCGGCCTCCTCCTCCATGACGTCGCCGTACTCGGCTTTGAGGATCTGGGCCAGGCCCATGTCGATCTTGCTGACGACGGATTGCGGGGTGATGCCGTGCTCCTCGTTGTAGGCGCGCTGGATCTCGCGGCGGCGGTTGGTCTCGCCGATGGCGCGGTTCATCGAATCGGTCATCTTGTCTGCGTAGAGGATGGCGCGGCCCTCGACGTGACGAGCGGCGCGGCCGATGGTCTGGATGAGCGAGCCGGAGGAGCGCAGGAAGCCTTCTTTGTCGGCATCGAGGATGGCAACCAGCGAAACTTCCGGGAGGTCGAGGCCTTCGCGCAGCAAGTTGATGCCGATGAGCACGTCGTACTCGCCCTTGCGCAGGCCGGCGAGGAGCTTGACCCGCTCCAGGGTCTCGATCTCGGAGTGCATGTAGCGGCAGCGCACGCCCACCTCGGTGTAGTAGCCGGCCAGGTCTTCGGCCATGCGCTTGGTGAGGGTGGTGACGAGGACCCGTTCGTTCCGCTTGGCGCGGTCGCGGATCTCGGCGAGCAGGTCGTCGATCTGGCCTTTGACGGGGCGAATCTCGACCTCGGGATCGATGAGGCCGGTGGGGCGGATGACCTGCTCGATGACCACGCCGGCGGAGCGGGTGAGCTCGTAAGGGCCGGGCGTGGCGGAGACGTAGATAGCCTGGTTGACGCGGGTCTCGAACTCTTCGAATTTAAGCGGGCGGTTGTCTTTGGCGCTGGGCAGGCGGAAACCGTAGTCGACCAGAGTCTGCTTGCGGCTGCGGTCGCCGTGCCACATGCCATGCACCTGGGGAATGGTGGCGTGGCTCTCGTCGATGAAGAGCAGGTAGTCGCGGGGGAAGTAGTCGAGCAGGGTGGGCGGCGCTTCGCCGGGCAGACGGCCGCTGAAGTGGCGGGAGTAGTTCTCGATGCCGTGGCAGTAGCCCATGGACTTGATCATCTCGAGATCGAAGCGGGTGCGCTGGTGAACGCGCTGGGCCTCGACCATGCGGCCCTCGGCCTCGAGCTGCGCGGTCCACTCGTTGAGCTCGCGGACGATGGAATCGATGGCTTCGGCCTTGCGCTCGGGCTGCACAACATAGTGGCTTTTGGGGTAGATGGGCAGGCGCGAGTACTTCTGCTTGACGGTGCCGAAGAGCGGGTCGATCTGAGAGAGCGACTCGATCTCGTCGCCGAAGAGCTCGATGCGGTAGGCGCTCTCATCGTAGGTGGGGAAGACCTCGATGATGTCGCCGCGGACGCGGAAGGTGCCGCGGCGGAAGTCGGTGTCGTTGCGCTCGTAGAGGATCTCGACCAGGCGGCGGGTGATGTCTTTGCGGCTGATGCGCTGGCCCTTCTCGAGCAGCAGCAACATGCCGTAGTAGGCCTCGGGCGAGCCCAGGCCGTAGATGCAGCTCACCGAGCTGACGATGATGGCGTCGCGGCGCTCGAAGAGGGAGCGGGTGGCGGAGAGGCGCAGCTTGTCGAGCTCCTCGTTGATGGTGGCCTCTTTCTCGATGTAGAGGTCGCCGGCGGGGATGTAGGCCTCGGGCTGGTAGTAGTCGTAGTAGCTGACGAAGTACTCGACGGCATTTGAGGGGAAGAACTGCTTGAACTCGTGGTAGAGCTGGGCGGCGAGGGTCTTGTTGTGGGCCAGGATGAGGGCGGGGCGGTTCAGCTCCTCGATGACCTTGGCCATGGTGAAGGTCTTGCCGGAGCCGGTGACGCCGAGCAGGACCTGGTGCTTTTCGCCGGCGGCTACGCCCTGGACAAGCTCTTCGATAGCGCGGGGCTGGTCGCCGCGGGGTTTGTAGCTGGTGACGAGCTGAAACTCCATGGGGTGATTCTAGCAGCTGGGCGAATTTATGGCGAAGATGGAAAAGGCAGCAAGTGAGCGGGACAGCGAGTCAGCAAGGCCGCGGGAGTGAGGCTCGAGGCACCCGGGCACCTGCGGTGCGGCGGACGGCGCTTGCGCGGCATGGAAGTTGCGCTTTCCCATGTCCCGCATGCGCGGAGACCTGGGGCAGCCGAGCTCGTTCGAAATGCGCATCGGAAAAAACATAAGTGTTTGAAAACAAGTAACTTGATCTTTGT
>JAJZCY010000175.1 GCA_021828835.1 Acidobacteriota bacterium
GCGCCTGCCGCTGGGATTGATCGAGAGGGCATCGGCTCCGCTGCCACGCAAAACCAAAGCAGACCCTTCGATTCAGCCTGCCCGATCGCGTTCAGCATCAGCGCCCGGCAAGAATCGCAAGGCGAAGCAGAAGCGCCTCAGTGCGGGGGCAGCGCGATGAGCGGGCTCGCCATCGCAGGCCTGATTCTCCTGCTGGCGATCGAGATTCTTGCGTCCTACATCGGCCGCATCCATTCCGAGTTTGGCAAGATTCTGAGCCGCGAAGATCAGGAGACCTTGGAGGCGTGGGAGACCCTGGTTGAGCCGCACCTGGGGCTGAGCCGGGAACATGCCGCGCTGTGCGCCGGGGTGTGGCAGGTGCTGGCCATGGGACTGCTGGCGCTGCTGTTGGCCGTGGAACTTCTGGTGCGCGATGCGCGTCCCGGCGGCATCGGCGCGGTGGTGCTGGCGCTGCTCCTTACCGTTGTCTTTGCCAATCAGCTCATCCCTTCCCTGCTCTTCAACCGAACCCGCGGCGCCTGGGCAGGACACATGCTGTGGCCGATCCGGCTGCTGCTGTGGACAATTACCCCGATTACCGTTTTCATCCGCTTCTTCTACTCTGTTGCCGCTCTGGTCCAGCATCCGGTCGGCTATGAAGAGGAAGAGGCGCCGGATGTAGAGGCGCTGATCGAAGCGGGCGAGGAAGAAGGCATCCTGGAGCAGAGCGACCGCGAGCTGGTGCGCTCGGCGGTGGAGTTCGGCGACAAGCTGGTGCGCGAGCTGATGACGCCGCGGCCGGAGATCTTCGCGGTGCCCGCCGACATCACCCTGGAGCAGTTCCTCGAGCTGTTGCGCGAGCACAATTTCTCGCGCGTTCCGGTCTACGCCGGAACGCTGGACAACGTGACCGGCATCGCCTTTGCGCACGACCTGCTGCAAATCGCCGACGAAGATGCGCGCACGCGCACGGTGGCGACCGTCCAGCGGCCCGCCGTGTTTGTGCCCGAGACCAAGCGCGGCTACGAGTTGCTGCGCGAGATGCAGCGCGACAAGCAGCACATGTGCATGGTGGTCGATGAGTATGGCAGCGTCTCCGGCGTGGTGACGATTGAGAATCTGCTGGAAGAGATCGTTGGCGAGATTCGCGACGAACACGAACCGGAGATGCCGCGGGAGGAGCCGCAGCGCGAGCCCTCGGGCGCGTGGCTGGTCCCCGGCAGCTTCCCGGTGGACCAGCTTGGAGACCTGCTAGGCGAGCCGGTGGAGCTGGACGAGCCGTATGAAGCCGCAACCATGGGAGGCCTGGTCAGTGAACGGGAGGGGCGCATTCCCCTGCCCGGCGAGGTGCTGGTGCTGGAGCCGGCGGGACTGCGCATCGAAGTGCTGGACGCGAGCACGCATCGGGTGGAACGGCTGCGCGTGCTGCCACCGTCGCTGGGACGCTGAGGGAAGCCGGCGGAGGATTAGGCGCGCAGTTTCCCAGGTCCCTCCTGGGGGACCTGGGGCACCCGGCATTCTTCCTTGTCGAGGGCACCGGGCCGGCTTATGCGGCGTGCGAGATGCGGGCCTCTGGATTCTCGACCAGCCGCAGCATGTCCAGCTCTTCGCGACGCAGTTCGTGCGGGTTGTGCTCGATCTCCTCTTCCACGTTCTTTTCGATGGACTTGAGCATCTCGCCGCCGAGGTAGCGGTCGAGCACCGCGGGATGGACGTAGCACTTGCGGCAGACCGCCGGCGTGTTGCCCAGCCGCTCGGCCACCTGCTTGATGGCCTGCACCACGTTTTTCTTGGCCTGGGTCTCGGAACCGACCTCCTCGAACTGCCGCAGCATGGTGCAGGCGAGCACGCTGCCCGCCCAGGTGCGGAAATCCTTGGCGGTGAAGGGCTGCCCGGTGATGTCGCGCAGGTACTCATTCACGTCGGCGGCATCCACCGAGCGCGGGTGTCCTTCGTCGTCGAGATACTCGAAGAGTTCGTAGCCGGGCAGGTCGTGACAGCGCTTCACGATCCGCGCCAGACGCCGGTCCTCCACATCGATCTCGTGGACGCGGCCGCTCTTGCCGCGAAATTTGAAGTGAACCTTGGAGCCCTCCACTTCGACATGCTTGTTGCGCAATGTGGTGAGGCCGTAGGAGTGATTTTCCTTGGCGTACTCCTGGTTGCCGACGCGGATGAAGGTCGTCTCCAGCAGCCGGACGATGGTGGCGAGGACCTTTTCGCGGGGCAGCCCGGGGCGCGCCAGGTCGTGCTCGACGCGCTCGCGGATGCGGGGCAGCCAGTCGCCGAAGAGGCGCATGCGCTCGTACTTGGTTTCGTCGCGCACTTCGCGCCAGCGGGGATGATAGCGGCTCTGCTTGCGGCCACGCGCATCGCGTCCGGTTGCTTGCAGATGCCCGTTGGGCAGCGGGCAGATCCACACCTGACGCCAGGCCGGCGGGATGGCCAGCGACTTGATGCGGGCCAAGGTCTTCTCGTCGTGGATGGGCTTGCCTTCGGTGTCGAAGTAGCGAAAGCTGCGCCCCCAGCGCTTGCGGCGGATCCCGGGTCTTTCGTCGCTGACGTAGCGGAGGTGGGCAAGTTTGGAAGATTCAACGGGGTCGAGCGCGAGATCGAGCGGAGTGGTCGTCACAGGGAACCGGAAGCCACGGGCGCCGACGCGCCCGGCTGTTGGTTGGATGCAGATTCCCGAGAGCGGAAAACGCCCCCAGGCTCGATTAGCGGTCAGACGCCGGGATTGAAGAAGTCGCTGAGGCCCGCACGCTCGGCGTGCGCGGCCATGGCAGCCTGAATCTCCAGCGCGAGCGCCAGCGCGGCGCGTCCCTGGTGCGCGGTGACGTGCGGCGCGCGGCGCGTGCGCACCGATTCCAGAAACGACTCGATCTCCAGCCGCAGCGGCTCGCCGGGCGCAACTTCGGGCTTCACGAAGGAGAGACCTGGCGCGGGACCGGCTGCATTGCCCGCGGCCAGCTCGGCCAGGAGCGCGGGATCCACCTTGCCGGAGGCCAATGCCGCCGCCAGCGAAGCGGGCAGATTTCCCGTCCCGGCATCCATGCGGATGACCAGCAGGTCACGGCGGGCATAGTCGATGGAGACATACTGGCGCGGCTCAAAAAAGCGCAGTTTGCGTACCTTCTCGGTGGAGACGCGCGAAGCCGTGAAGTTCGCCACGCAGCCCGACTCGAATTCGATGCGGACATTGGCGATGTCCACCCGGGGCGAGACCACGGGCAAGCCCACGGCGCGCACCTCGCGCACCGGCGAGGCCGCGAAGGTGAGCACGATATCGAGATCGTGGATCATCAGGTCGAGCACCACGTCCACATCGAGAGAACGCGGGGTAAAGACGCTGAGGCGGTGCGCCTCAAAGAACATGGGGCGGCGCAGGCGCGATTCGATGGCGAGAACGGCGGGGTTGAAGCGCTCCAGATGGCCGGGCTGAAGGATTCTTCCCGCCCGTTCGGCGCGGGCCACAAGGTCGTCCGCTTCCTCGAGAGTGGCGGCGAGGGGCTTTTCGACCAGCAGGTCGAGCCCGGCGTCGAGCAGCGCAGCAGCCACCGCGCGATGATGCACGGTTGGCACTGCAATACAAGCCGCGTGCAGGCCCGGATCGGCGGCCAGCATCTCGCCGGCGGAAGCGAAGACCGGAATGCCGTACTGGGTACGCACCTCGGCGGCACGCCCGGCGTCGGGCTCGACGGCGGCGGCCAGGGTGACTCCGGTGCCCGCCGCCTCAAGCTCGCGCAGAACGCGCAGATGGTTGCGGCCGAAGGCGCCCGCCCCGGCTACCGCAACGCGCAGATTGTCCTTACCGGCTATCGTGCATTCTCCGGGGATCCGCCCTGGACAGCGCGCAGGCAGCGGCCGTAGAGATCGAGCAACTGGGTCACGTGCTCCTCGGGCTTGGGAGCGGTCGCGCCACTGAAGCCGGTGGAGGGCGCGGCAGGCCGGCCAACTCCGGCGGTTCCGGCGACAAACTTCAACAGATCGAGCGCAATATCCTCATTGCGCCGTGCTCCCAGGCTTGCGTTGTTCCATCCATCCATCGTCAAGTTCTCCAAGAGAGGATGCTACCAGAAAGGGTGCGGCGGCCGCCGCGCCCGGTCCTTTAACCTTGAATAGATGCCGACCGCCTACATCGGAATGGGCGCCAACCTGCCCAGTGCTGCGGGGCCGCCGGCGGCCACCCTGGCCGCGGCGGCAGAGCGCCTGGCGGCGCTGGGGACCATCTCCGCGCGTTCGCACCTCTACTCGACCGAACCGGTGGGGATCACCGATCAGCCGCGCTTTGTGAATGCGGTGGTGGCGCTCGAAACCAATCTGGAGCCCCGGCAATTACTCGATGCTCTGCATGCGATCGAGCGCGCTTTCGGACGCAACCGGCCGGCAGAGATGCGGTATGGACCGCGCCCTCTCGATCTGGACATTTTGCTGTTTGGTGCAATGGTGGTGCAGGCAGAGGGCTTGGAGATTCCGCACCCGCGCCTGTTTGAACGATCGTTTACACTCGTCCCACTCAACGAAATCGCGCCAAGTTTTCGCGATCCTCACAGCGGGCTGAGCGTGACAGAATGGGTGCAGCGGCTCTGCACGGTTCCCCACCATGACGATTCTGCAATCCTTCCCATCGAAAGCGATCTTTGGCGTCCTGGCGTTGAGCGCGATGCTGGCCGGGGCGCATCTTAGCGCGCAATCCGCTCCGCCGATCACCATCACCGTGGAAGACAGCAGCGGCGCGGCGGTAGCGGGCGCTACGGTCAGCAGTTCTTCCGGAACGCGCCTCGGCTATACGGACGAGGCCGGCCATCTGACAATTCCCTGCACCGCGCCTTGTGGACTGACGATCTCTGCGTCCGGGTTCGCGGCGCAAAGCGTGTCGCTCTCCGCCTCGGGCACCCTTCACATGCAACCGGCCGGAACTGCGCAAGAAGTTACCGTCACCGCGTACCGTACACCGCTCGGCGAGCTGCAGAGCCCGGTGACGACGCGGCTGCTTACGCAGGAAGCCATGCACAGCACCGCGGCTGTCACGCTGGACGGCAAGCTGGCGCAGGTTCCGGGCGTGCAGTTGTACCGCCGCTCCAGTTCGCTGGTGGCCAATCCCACCTCGCAGGGCATCAGTATGCGTGGGCTGGGATCGACTTCCGCCAGCCGAACGCTAGTGGTGGAAGACGACATGCCGCTCAACGATCCGTTCGGGGGATGGATTCACTGGCAGGAGATTCCGGAGCTGGCCATCCGCAACGTACAACTGGTGCGTGGCGGGGCCAGCGATCTTTACGGCTCGAGCGCCATCGGCGGCGTGATCAACATCGTCCCCGTGCGGCCCACGACCAATCAGATCGTGGTCCGCTCCAGCTACGGCGGCGAAGGCACCTTCAACCAGGGCCTGCTGGCGCAGACCAAGCACGGTCCCTGGGGAGGCCTGCTGGCTCTGGGCGTGATCGGCACCGACGGCTACATTCAGGAAGCGCCCTACCAGCGCGGCCCCGTCGATCAGCCCAGCAATGTGCACAGCCAGAGCGCGCTGCTGGACGCCGAGCACGAGCGTGGTCCGCTGCGGCTGTTCCTGCGCGGATCGGCGTACAACGAACTGCGGCACAACGGCACCTTCTACCAGATGAACGGCACCCGGTTGCTGCGCTACGCCACCGGCGCGGACTGGCAGACGCTGCGCAACGCCTCGCTCAACGTGCGCCTCTACGGCTCCGACGAGCGCTACCGCCAGACCTTTTCGAGCATCTCCAACGCACCCACTGCCAGCGCGCCCACCTGTTCCTATCGCTGCGGCGAGGTTCCGGTGAAATACTCCTTTCTGCCTGATAATCAGCTCGGCGGATCGGCGCAGTGGAATGAGCCATTGGGCGCGGGCCTGTTGCTGGTCGCCGGCGCCGATGTGTACGATGCCCGCATCTGGGACCGCGAAGACAGCTTTCTCAACGGCGGCTCGCTGACCAATCTTCACGATCACCAGCGCGACACGGGCATCTACGCGGAGCTGATGTGGGTCCACAAAGCGTGGACCATCACCGGCTCCGCCCGCGAGGACTGGTTTCGCAACTTCGACGGCCGGCAGATGGACTTCACCGCGTCGGGATGGACGCCGGCCGCTTCCCAGCCTCCGCAGCTCAATCAGCAGATGTTCGATCCGCGTGTGGGAGTCTCGCGCAAGCTGAATGCCCACTGGGCCCTCGACGCCTCGGGCTTCCGCGCCTTCCGCGAGCCCAACCCCGACGAGTTATACCACTCGTTTGTGATTGGGAATGAGCTGACGCTAGCCAACAACAGCCTGCTGAGCGAGCGCGCCACCGGAGGCGAGGCCGGCGTGGCCAGCCAGCACCGCTGGGGCACCATCCGGGCCAGCTACTTCCTCACCCAGGTCAACCGCCCCATCACGGCTGTCACCCTCAGTGCCCATTCCTCGCCCATCAAGCTCAAGCGGGAAAACCTCGGCCAGATCGAGAGCCGCGGCGTTTCTCTCGATTTTGAATTGCAACCCGCATCGTGGCTTGCTGTTGATGGCGGCTATCAGTACGCGCATGCGGTGGTCTCGCGCGGGCCGCAGTACCTGGACAACTGGATACCCGAAGTGCCGCACAACATGGGCAACCTGAACCTGCGCGCCTTCAAGCCGCGGCTGGGCACGCTCAGCCTGCAAAGCCGCATCAGCGGCCGCATGTATGACGACGCCGCGAACGACTTTCTACTGCATGGATACTTCCGGCTCGACGCCTATGCCTCGCACGATTTCGGCAGCCGGGTTCAGCTCTATGCCGACGGCGAGAACCTGTTCGATCGGGCGGTGGAGGTGTCGAAGACGCCTACCACCACGCTGGGCCAGCCCCGCGTCGCCCGCTTCGGGCTGATGGTCAACTTTGGCGGAGACGGCGGGCCGCTGTTCTGAGCGCCGGCCGCGCGGGGCAGATCCCGAAGTACACCAGGCGACGTTTCTCCCGCAGAGATTGCTCCATCCGCAGTTCTCCACGGTCATCCGTGACAAACCGCTGGCGCCCGGAGGCGCGAGTAACTCCCCAAAGAAGAGGCGCCGGATCTCCACGACAAAACTGCGCAACCAAAGGAATCTCTCCCAGGACTTTCCCCAGAATTTCTCAGGCTGACCAAATGAGAGCCAGTTCCAGTTGTGCATCTGGGGGTGATTCTTGTGGCGGCCGGAAGGCGCTGCCGGAGAGAAGGCGTCGAATTCCGTCTGCCAAAGCATAAAAGCGGAAGGGCGGAATGCCGAAGAAGCGCTGCGAGATGACCAGCAGCTTTTCGGCGAGGATGCGCAGCTTCATCTGCTGTCCCAGATAGCTGGCGGCGAAGTAGGCTGCGGCGGTAACCAGCACAACTAAGTTCTTCAGCCGCTGATACTTCATCACCCGGATATCTTCGAGGTTGTAACTCTGTTTGACGAAGCGAAAAGTTTCCTCAATTTTCCATCTCGTCCAGTAGATTCGCGCCGCCCACCAAAGACTTTCCGAGTCCCGCGCTCGCAGTTTCAGGTTGGTCACGAGCACAATCGGCTGTTCGCCGAAGCCGGCAATGACCACCAGCCAGAGTGGCTCGGGGCGGCCCACGAGGTGGATCGGCTCGGCGCCGTAATGCAGTTGGTAAGTCTTCTCCTGGCCCTTGTCGATCCTGACCACGCACGCCTGATGACGCAGCCGACAGCCCAAGGCCACCTCCGCCACACTGCGCAACCGGCCGCGCCGGTCGCGGACCGTGCGCTCACCAGTGGAGCGGATGACGAAGCGCAAATGCTTGTCCAGCAAGGGTTCCAGCAGCTTCTTGCGGTCACAACCGCGATCCATCGTCCAGATGCCGCGGCCCTCCAGATGATGATTCGCCTGGTCGACGACGGCGAGGATCTCCGCGTTCTCGCTGCGAAACTCTTTGGCCTTGGTCGAGAACAGCTTCTGGCACACAGGCACGATCTCGCTGCCGTGGACCTCGGCCCCGGTCACGTCCACCAGCCAATAGCCCGGGTGCGTTTCGCCGCTGCTGCCGTCCCACACCGTCGCCAGGTGCTCCATTTTTTGGGCATACTCTTTGCGAATGTCGCTCAGGTCCAGCGCCAGTACCGTGTCTTGCTGAATGCGTGCGCTGGCCATCTCGACTAACTTGGTAGTAAGTTCTGCCTCTAACTCCGCATGCTTTAAGTTACGTGAGAGGCGCTTTTCGGTGCGAATGAGCGGAATCGCTTCGCCCAATGTGCGGCCAATGTTGCTCAGCTTCACGTCCTGGCTGGACTGGATGCCGAACAGCATCTCGGCTACGAACTTGCCCAGCGGCTTGGACAGGCCACCACACAATTCCGTGCAGAACTTCGTCAGTTGAGCTTTCAATCGGGAGCGGACTTTGCTATCGTGCATCGGGGGCGTCTCCGGCAGACAGATTTTCTTGGCGGAAAATCCCTTCTACCACGAATCGCGCCCCTCCCACTTTCTTATCGCAATAACCTGTTCAAGCACAGTACGTTACGCAACCCCACCGTCAAAATGTGGGGAAAGTCCTG
>JAJZCY010000002.1 GCA_021828835.1 Acidobacteriota bacterium
CGGTGGAACAGGCACTGCCGGAGATCAGGTTGCTTCCGTCGGCGCACTCACACACGTAGGTAGGAGTTCCTGCCGATACGTTCGGCACATCTGACGCATCGTCCTGGGCCACCGTCCCCATGCCGAGTGTATCCGTCGGATTCCTGGATCCGTAGATGGCCCCCGCGCGTGCCGCGCCTGCAATTTCATTGGCCAGATAAAAGGCGCGGCCAAAGTCGACCGCGCCCAACAGCAAAACGATAAAGACAGGCAGCAGCAGCGCCAGCTCCACGAGGCTAGCCCCCTGTTCGCCGCGCAGCAGTTCGCAACCGGTCCGGTGCTTCATACCTTACTCCGCCACCGCGAATGATCCCAGTGTCTCGGAACCGCTGCCGAGATATGATCCAGAACCGTTGATCACGAAGTGATCCCCAGAATCGACCATGAGGCTGTTCACATCGATCGCGGTTGTGACCGAATCGCCATTGACCACGACCTGGGAGCCGCTGTTCAGCGTGAGAGATTGATTAGGCAGATAAATAATCCCCGAAAATGCGGACTTCGAACCAGAGTCGATCGTCATATCCTGACCGTTCGGTCCTGCCCAAACCAGCATATTGGCAATGTCGCCGTTCGATGTGTTGCCCGTAGAAGCTGCCGTGAGGTCGACATTGCTGCCGCTGTTCGCCTGGAGAGAGCCGCCAGCGAAATAGAGCGTTACTCCCTGCCCGCCGGTACATCCGGTGCACTCAAGGGTGGCGCCATCGCCTACGTTGATGCTGCCGCCCATGTAGTACAGGCCCGGGCTGAGGTTCACGGTAACGCTCGAGTTGAGATTAAAACCATTCGGATAGTAGCCCGGCTGCAATGTCTGCCCGCTGTTGGGCGTCTGCGTATTCGTCGTTGAGGTGGCGGGTTGGCTCGGAGCAGTGAGGCCTGCCAGCGGATCGCTTTGCGCTGAATTGGTGTGCGTAGGCTGGACCTGTCCGCCCCCAAGATTCCATTTACAACTGTTGCCATTGCAGTTGTTGGGACTCCACGATCCGTAATACAAGAAGGTCGTCGCCGTGGTTGTGGCGCCGCTGTCGGTCCCCAGGCTTCCCCCGTCATAAATGCCGCAGTTGCTCAGATCGAGATTCCCCCCCGAATTGATAGTGATGGCTTGCGTATAAATACAGTTCCCGCCGCCATTGCTGATGTAATATGCCTCGCCGGCTTCCGAACGCGCTACCAGGTTGAAGGTCGGTATCCCAACAATGGATGCAAAGAACGAGCTTTGCGGCTCGGTCAGCACCACCTCGGCCATATATGCATCGCCTTTGTTCGGATCGCTCGATCCCAGCACGCAGGGCCCGACGTTGAGAATCATGGCCAACGACGCCGAGTGGGAGACGGTGCAGCTCGATGTCGGTTTGATGGTCGCGGTGGTAATGCCGTCTTCGATCAGGGCCTTCTCCGCCGCGGTCTTCATATTGGCGCAAACCACGCCACCGGTGCTGCTGCAGTTGCCGATCTCCAAACCCGCCGCAATAGCCGCCGCATCCGCCGCGGTCTGCAACTTGGCTTGCTGAACATGCATGTAGCCCACGTCCGTCGCCAGTCCCACACTGCCGAGCAGAAAGGGCAGTGTAAGCGCTGTCAACAGCAACGCCTGGCCCCGATCGTCGTTGCGAAATCTCATGGCAACAGCTCCACGCTGCGCGGTCGGCGCCGGCGGTTGGGTCTTGTGGCGCCGGCCGCGCGAATTTCACTGGACCCGCAGCCGCCTGCGCGAGGCACGGCGCGCGAGGATCACCCGGTCACAAACCGCGACCGGCCGCCCTCAGAACTCCGGGGAAACTGTCCTTGCAATTGTGCGCCCAAATTCGCAAGCTACTAAGCTGCTTGTATTCAAAGCTTTGCCCTTGGTCGTCTCTTTGGGTGTACCCGCCTGTTTACGCCTGGCCCTTTCCCTATCTCTGGATATTTACACTCCGAAGCTCCGGCCTTGCTCTGCCCGGCTTCTCTTGCGAGCGGCAGTGCCTTCCTTCTCCTCGGGGGTGCTCAGCAGCGTGCGCTCCGCAAAGACCTTGCCTTAACAACGATGGTCACTCCGTAGGCCTGTCCGCGGGGCAGAGGTTGCCCTCGCCCGCATCTGCGGGATTAGGATGGATTCGGCCCGGATCGGAGTTCCGGGGACAAGCATGACTGATCCTACGCAAAGGTCTCGTGGACTCAATAAGCTGTACCCGGATGCGCCTACCGCGCTCGCGGGCGTGGTGCGCGACGGCATGCTGCTGGCAATCGGGGGCTTCGGGCTCTGCGGCATTCCCGAGGCGCTGATCCAGGCGCTGCGCGACAGCGACGTGCGCAACCTGACCGTAGCCAGCAACAATGCCGGCGTAGATGGCTGGGGCCTGGGACTGCTGCTGGAGACGCGCCAGATCAAAAAGATGATCTCCAGCTACGTGGGCGAGAACGCCGAGTTCGAGCGGCAGTTCCTGAGCGGCGAGCTGGAGGTGGAGTTCTGCCCCCAGGGCACCCTGGCCGAGCGCATGCGCGCCGGCGGCGCGGGAATCCCCGGCTTCTATACACGCACCGGCGTGGGTACCCAAGTGGCCGAGGGCAAGGAGCACAAGGAGTTCGACGGCGTGACCTACATCCTGGAGCGCGGCATCCAGGCGGATGTGGCGCTGGTGAAGGCGTGGAAGGCGGACACCCAAGGCAATCTCATCTACCGGCGCACGGCGCGCAACTTCAATCCCAATGCGGCGACCTGCGGCAAACTGACGATTGCCGAAGCGGAAATTGTGGTGCTGCCGGGCGAGCTGGATCCGGACGAGATCCACACGCCCGGAATCTTCGTGCACCGGCTGGTCCACAATCCCCGGCCGGAGAAGCGCATCGAGAAGCGGACGGTCCGTGCGTCGTAACTTCCGCTGCGTGGACACCGACGGGTAAAAGCGAACCGCGAGGAGCTGCTCTTATGGCATGGACGCGACAACAGATGGCGGCGCGGGCGGCGCGAGAGCTGCGCGACGGCTTCTACGTAAATTTGGGCATCGGTATCCCCACGCTGGTGGCGAACTACATCCCCGAGGGCGTCACCGTTGCGTTGCAGTCGGAGAACGGGTTGCTGGGCATGGGACCGTTTCCGCGCGAGGCCGAGGTAGACGCCGACCTGATCAACGCCGGCAAGGAGACCGTGACGTTTGTGCCCGGCGCGGCAACCTTCGCAAGCGCCGACTCGTTTGCCATGATCCGCGGCGGCCACATCGACCTCGCCATCCTGGGCGCCATGCAGGTGTCGGAACACGGCGACCTGGCCAACTGGATGATTCCCGGCAAGCGCGTCAAGGGCATGGGCGGTGCGATGGATCTGGTCTCGGGCGTGCGGCGCGTGATTGTCCTCATGGAACACAACACCGGCGACGGCGGCGCCAAGCTGATGCGGCAATGCACGCTGCCGCTGACCGGGGCGGGCGTGGTGCATCGCGTGATCACCGATCTGGGCGTGCTGGATGTGACCCCGGAAGGCTTTGAACTGGTGGAGCTGGCCGAGGGCGTCACCCGCGAGTTGGTGCAGCAGCGCACCGACCCGCCAGTGCGGTTTCGCTAGTCTGCATGCTTTGTCCAGCTCGGCTTGCGCTTTTCGAGGAAGGCCGCAACGCCTTCGCGAAAATCGTCGGTCTCGCGCGAGCGGGCGTTCTCTTCCAGCGCGGCCGCCAGCGCGGCATCGAGCCACGCCTTGTTCTGAACCATCAGCAGCCGCTTGGTAGCGGCCAGCGACTGCGGGCTGTTGGCGAGCAGCACCTGGGCCAGCTCCTGGACCCGCGCGCCCAGCTCCCCCTGGGATACGACTTCGTTGACCATGCCGATACGCTGCGCTTCTTCCCCGGTGACGATGCGCCCGCTGAGCAGCAGATCGCGGGCGTGCTTGCCGCCGATCTGCAAGGCCAGGAACGCCGACACCAGGGCGGGTACAAAACCGATCCGCACCTCGGTGAAGCCGAACTTGGCCTCATGGCTCGCAACGGTGAAGTCGCAGATCAGGGCCAGCCCCGCGCCGCCCGCCACCGCCGGCCCATGCACCGCCGCGACGGTGGGGATAGGCAGTTCGTAGAGCGCGACGAAGAGCTGGGCGATGCGCTCGGCATCGGCGCGGTGCTCGGCCGGAGACTTGTCGTTCATCTGCCGGAGCACCGAGAGGTCCAGCCCGGAGCAGAAGGCGTCGCCCGCGCCGGTCAGCACCAGCACCCGAGCTGAGCTGGCGGCGGTGTCGCGCAGCGCGGCAATCAGCTCCGTCTGCATCTCGGGTGTCATGGCATTGCGGCGCTCGGGGCGATGCAGCGTGATGGTGCGGATGGCACCCTGGTCGGCAACGGCGATGGTGCTATAGGGCAAGGCTGCCTCTCCTTCAAGCAGAGATTCAGGAATGCGCAGAGTAAGCTCCGGCGATGGCAGCACTGGCGCGAATCAGCTCGTCCAGCGACCCCAGTTCCGGCAGCTCCGCGCCGCACGCGCGCAAGGTTTCGATCAGAATCTCGGTGGGCAGGTTTCCGACCAGATCGTCCTGCGCGAAAGGGCAGCCGCCGAGCCCGCCGATGGCCGAGTCAAAACGCCGGCAGCCTGCCTGATAGGCCGCGCGAATCTTCGCCGCTGCGCCGTCCCGGCGGGCGTGCAGATGGACGCCGATCTCAATGCCCGGATTCGCTGCAATGGTTGCGCCGGCGGTCTCCGCGACCTGCTCCGGCGAAGCCACGCCGACAGTATCGGCCAGCGAGATCTGACGCACGCCGGCCTCGATCAGTTGAGAACACGCTTCCGTGACCGCGGCCACGCTCCAGGGATCGCCATACGGATTGCCGAAGGCCATCGAGACGTAAGCGACAGTGCCCAGGCCGGCTTCGCTGCCGCGGGCTGCGATGCTCTTCACCAGTGCCAGAGCCTCGGCGAGCGTCTGGTGCTGATTGCGGCTGAGAAATCCCGGCGAGATGGAGTACGGGAAGCCCAGCGTGCGCACGCGACCGGTGGCGATGGCGCGCTCGGCGCCCTTGGCGTTGACCACGATGCCGATAATCTCGATGGCAGGCGGCGCATCCAGCAGTTGCAGCACATGCTCGGAGTCGGCCATCTGCGGCACGGCGACCGGCGAGACGAAGCTGACCGCATCGATACGGGTAAAGCCCGCATCGATGAGGGCGCGGAGATACTCAGCCTTGGCTGCGGCAGGGAGGATGCCCGGCAGACCCTGCCAGGCATCGCGCGGACACTCGATAAGGTGGATGGCGTTGCTCATGCCAGGCCAGCTTTCGGCGATTCATTCTCCCCGCCGGGAGAGATGCGGCGTCAGGCTACCGGTACGGCGGTCTTCTTGCTGATCTTGCCCATCGCCAGCCAGATTCCGCTGAGGATGGTGAAGAGCGCAACAATCCCTTGCGAGATGACACAGTAAAGACACCACACCATGAGAACGTTCTTCTCGATCATGGAGAGATGGATGGCATAGGCCAATGCCACGATGGCCGCGCCCAGCAGGATCACGCGCCGGTCGGAGATGACCAGCAGGGCCAGCAGCAGGTAGCCGGCAATGCCGATGGCGGCAACCGGAACTCCGGCAACCATCGAGTAGGAGCTGTGGTTCACGATGCCGCAGTCCCAGTGGGAGTTGATGTCGCACGGCTGCGTTCCGGTGGAGTAATGCACCTGCAATGCAAGCGAAGAAACCAGAACGCCGGCCAGGGCAAGGATGAGGAGAAGGAGTTTCATATTCACCCCGATTGTACCGCTGCCGGGCAGCCTGCGATTAGGATGGCGGTATGCCTTCTGCCCCCCTCGCCGGACGCATTGCCTTCTTCGGCGGCAGCTTCGATCCGCCGCACCTGGGGCATGTCGCCATTGCGCGGGCGGCTCGCGCCGCGCTGGACCTGGACCGGATTCTGTTTGCGCCGGTGGGCGCGCAGCCCCTCAAGCCGCAAGGCTCCTCCGCCTCGTTCGAGGACCGGCTGGCGATGACCCGGCTGGCGGTTGCCGCGGAGGCAGCCTTTGAAGCCTCCGCGATCGACGCACCACACGGCGCGGATGCCCGCCCGAACTACACCTTCGACACTCTGCGGCGCCTGCGCGCCGAGCTGGCCCCGGGAGCCGCACTCTTCTGCCTGATGGGTGCCGATGCCTTCTTCGGCCTGCGGCAGTGGTATCGCGCCGTGGATCTCCCGTTTGCAGCGCCAGTCATCGTTGCGTCCCGTCCGGGGCAGCCGCTCGACCAGCTCCCCGCCGCGCTGCCCGACGGGCTTCAGCTGCACTCCCTGGAGCGGCGTCGGAGTGGGGGAATCGAGCTGCGCACATTCACAGTTTCCGATACCGGCGGCCGGCACGCGCCCTTCTATCTATTGCCAGGTCTCGATGTGGAGATCAGCGCCACCGCGATTCGCGCGCAGCTTGTTGCGGGGCCCGAGGCGGCGGCAAAGCTGGTCCCCCAGCCGGTTGCCGCCTACATTCAGGCTCATCATCTCTACCGATAAGCTTTGCTCGGCCGCGCTTCGTGCACTACCATGAAGGCTTGGAGAACGAACCTACCGCATGAGCTCAACCAACGCGCACAAACACACGCGCATCCTGGTCCAGGCCGCCGCCGCCGCTTGCGAAGACAAGAAGGCCCACGATACCCGCATTCTCGAGCTCGACCCCGTCGATTCGGGACTGGCAGATTTTTTCCTGGTCACCTCGGCCACCAATGACCGGCAGGCGGTCGCCATCGCCGATGAGATCGAGCTGCGCCTGAAGCGCAACTACGGCGTGATGCCGAACTCGGTCGAGGGCCGGCGCGTAGGCGAGTGGATCCTGCTCGACTACGTGGATTTCGTGGTCCACGTGTTTCTGGCCGAGCGTCGCGCCTTCTACGATATTGAGCGGCTGCGCAAGTCCGCGCGCCCGCTCACCCCCGCCGAATTCGATGCGGAACTGACGCACGCCCTGGCCGACAAAACCCGCGCCGCCCGCACCAAGAGCACCCCGGCGACACCGGCGGCACCGGCAAAAAAGAAAGCGCCCGCAAAGAAGGCCGCTACAAAGCCGGCGGCGAAGAAGGCCGCCAGGAAGGCGCCGGCTAAGAAGACCGCAGCCAAGAAAGCCGCGCCCCGCAAACCCGCAGCCAGGAAGGCTGCCGCGAAGAAAGCGGCAAAAAAGAACAGATAAAGTAAGGTCTTGTCAGCTGGGGCACAGCAATCTCAGATTGCTGTGCCCCAGCCTTTTTGCAGCGTGATCTGGATTCCGCAGCGTGGTCAGGAGACCGGCGCTGCCTCGACGGCACGAAAAAGGGCGACCGCTTTGGCGGCCGCCCTTTGGCGTTTTCAGTGCTCTTGATTAGAAGGTGATCCGGCCCACCAGCTGCACGACGCGGCCAGGAGTCGGATCCTGGTTGTAATCGGCGGACTGGATGACATTGTTCACCGTGCCGAAGTACGGGCCGTCGGTGAAATTGCCGTCCGGCTGGGCAAAGTTGGCGTGATTGAAGGCGTTGGTGGCCTGGAGCATGAGCTGCAGCGACCGCGCATTATCCGAGCCCAGCGGGAACTGCTTGTAGATGCTCAGGTCGGTATAGTTGAAGCCCGGCCCATGGATCAAGCCGCGCGACACATTGCCGAAGCCGCCTACCGGTTCCTGCGAAAATGTGCTGTTGCTGAACCACGTCGCAGTCCCAGTCTTCTGGAAGGTGCTGCGGATGTTCTGCGTAGGAATGCTGAACGACGAAGTCGACGGAGTGTCGGGGCACGCGTAGTAGCTGTACTGATCGCAATAGCCCGACAGGAACGCGCCGAAGTCGGTGATCACCACCGGGAAGCCGGTCTGCATCACCGAGTAACCCGCCACGTGCCAGTTGGCCAGAGCCGTCTTGATGATCGGCTGCTGATTCATGCTGGCCAGCAGCGGAATCCGGTAATCGTACGAAGCCACGAAACGGTGGCGCGCATCGAAGTCCGAGTTGCCGTAGCTGAGGTGCTGGTAGCCGGGATACTGGTTGTAGCCGCCGCCATTAAAGGCAGAGCTCTCCAGGCCAGACGAGTTATCCAGCGAGTGAGCGAAGGTGTAGGCCAGGGAGAAGTACAACCCGTGGGCCATGTTGTGGGTGAGGCTGGCCTGGAGAGAGTTGTAGTTCGACATGCCTTCCGTGCCCAGCGTGCCAACGCTCAGGTAGGCCGGCGAGCCCCCAAAGATGGTGGGCTGCAGGCTGTATTGCGGAAAGTGGAGGTGAACGTTGTTGATGTTTGCGACGCAATTGGGATTGGCCAGACAGGCCGCGTGGCCGGCTGCGGTGATCGGATCGCCTTCATAGGCGAGCGCCAGCTTGCGGCCCATCGAACCGACATAGCCGACTTGCAGGATCATCGAATTGCCGAGCTGCCGCTGGATGTTGAGGTTGTAGTTGTACGTGTACGGCACGTCGTAGTTCGGTGAGATGACGCTGATGTCCTGGTAGGTGTACTGCGACCAGTCGAGCTTGGTGCCCGGTGGAGGCGGAGTATAGGGAAACGGACTCGCCTCGGAGAGCGGGCCATCGATCGCGGGGGCTACATCGCTGAACGGGTTCAGAAAAGCAGGACTGCCCGGCGTGCCGGCCGCGGTTTGGAGCTCCGCCGCGCCAATGGAGTTCTTGAAGTTGGGCATATCCCCCAGGTTCTGGAGCTGGCCTTCTTGCTGGTCGCGGTTGAAGTAGATTCCGAAGCCGCCGCGCAGCGAGAACTGGTGCGAACCAGAGGCGCCGATCACCGCCGCCGGGCCATCGCTCGGAGACCAGGCAAAGCCAAATCGCGGTCCAAAATGGTCAAACTTCGTTGTAGCGCCGCCCTGCTTGTTGCAGCCCGGGTCGCCGGGAAACAGCAGACCGGCGAAGCCTCCGGGGAAGACGTTGGAGGTTTGGTTTCCGGGAATGAAGCAGGTAATGCCCACGCCGTTGAACTGGTCGTTGGTGTTCGGCGTCTCCGTGTCCCAGGCCAGGCCATAATTGATGGTCAGGTCCTGAGTGGCTCGCCAGCTGTCCTGAGCATAGGAGTAGAACTCCCAGGCCCGCGTGTCGACGAAGCCGCCCGAAGTTTGTGTGAACGAATCGGGAATGCCGAGCAGGAAGTCGATGCCGGGGTCGCCCGAGCTGAATGTGCCGGCGCCCTGGTACGAGTACGCGCCATTGTTGTCGGACGAGTAGGGGTTCCTGACCAGGAACTGCTCCACCAACGTGCCCACCATGAGGGTGTGTTTGCCGAAGATCCAGGTATAGTCGTCTGCCGCGGTCAGGTTGGTGTCGATGCGGGGCTGAGGCCCCTCGCGGCTGAAGCCGAGGCTGAACAGGCCCGTCAGGCTCATGTACGGCACGCCCGAGAGCGGGTTGTTGGGATGAATGTTGAAGCCCAGGCTGCTGGGCGCCACGATGTTGGCCGGCACCACAGAGGCAAAGTTGAACCGGTAGTAGCCGACCCGGAGGTTGTTCAGGTGGTTGGCGTTGAAGGTGTGCGCCTCAGAGGCCGAGAAGAGTTTGAAGTGTTCCGCCTGAATGGTGCCGAAGCCCGGCAGATCGGAGCCGCCGAAGCCCAGGGTCGCCGTGGACGGGCTGGACTGGAATACAGCCGTGCCGATCAGGTTGTCCTTGGTTCCGAGGGTGTAGTTGGCATTCAGAATGCCCTGATCGGCTGCGCCGCTGTCGGCGGTATTGAAG
The DNA here is from genome assembly GCA_021828835.1 of Acidobacteriota bacterium. GTDB lineage: Bacteria > Acidobacteriota > Terriglobia > Terriglobales > Acidobacteriaceae > Telmatobacter. The sequence continues at coordinate 9,668 of JAJZCY010000002.1, forward strand.
TTGTAGTAGGGCGCAGCGGTAGAGCCAGCATTGCCGGCCGGAACATACTTCTGGGCCAGCGCCAAGGCAACCGAATTGAAGCTGCTCGGGTCGATGCTGACGGCCGATCCTGTCGGGAAGCAGCCAGGTATCGCAGGTGAGTTGCTCGTGGCGGGGACGGTGTTCCAGGCCGGATAGTTCGTCCCAGGGCCGCACATCACACCTGGATTCGCCGATCCTGGTCCCGTCTTGATGTCGAAGGGAATCAGGTTGGAGCTCAGGCCTGCGGTGCCGTCGGGGCCGCTGGTTACAATGTTGTTTTCCGTGCTGAAGTTGCCGCCCGGGGTATTGGTGCCCGGCAGAATTCCGCTCTGGAAGACCGGGGTCTGAGTAGTTAGACCAGTCCGGTTGCGCATGCCCTGATAAGCGGCGAAGAAGAACAGCTTGTTCTTGAGAACCGGACCGCCCAGGGTGCCGCCGTACAGATTCTGGTGAAACGGCGGCCGAATGTGCGAGAAGTAGCTCCCATTGTTCAGGAAGGTATCGCGGTAGTACTCGAAGCCGCTGCCATGGAACTGGTTGGTACCGGATTTGATCACCTGGTTGACCACCGAGCCGCCGTTACGCGCAAACTGCGGATTCATCGTGCTGGTCACGTCGTTCTGCTCGGCCAGCGCATCCGGGTTGATGATCAGGCCCTCGTTCTGGAGCGGACCGTCGTTGTTGTCGATGCCGTTGATCAGATAGGAATTGTCCGTGGTCTGGCTGCCGTTGGAGGAGAAGGAGCCAAAGCGGTCGGAGGATTCCACCACGCCCGGGACCAGCTTCTCCAGCGAGGCGGCGTCGCGGCCCAGGATGGGCAGATTCTCGATCTGCGACTGCGGAATGATCTGCTGCAACTGGGTGTTGGTGGTTTCCACCTGCACGGCAGACGCGCTCACCGTCACCGTCTGCGAGGTCGTTCCCAGACTCATCTGCGCATTGACCTCGCGGTTCGAGTTCACCGTGAGCGTGATGCCGGTAGCGACATAGTTATGGAAGCCCGCCGCCGTTACCGTAACGGTGTAGGGGCCGCCAATCTGCAGCGACGGGAAGGAGTAATACCCGTTCTGGTTAGCCGTGGCGGTCGAGGAGATGCCGGTGGCGGTGTTCAGCACCTTCACCGTGGCGCCCGGCAACACAGCGCCGGAGGGGTCCGTCACCGTGCCGTGGATGGCCGCCGTGGTGACCTGGGCGGAGGCAACAGGCGCCCCGAAGCCGGCAAAAAAGGCTGCCGCGATCAGCAGGGTGATTGCTGCGGTTAGCATCTGCAACCGGGAAAATCGCATCGAAATTCTCCTGAAACTTTGGTTTGCGAGACTCGCAAAAGACGAGAAGATGACCAGCGCCAGAAACCCGGGATGTCGCCTCATAGCTCCTCCAGAACTTCCGCGCCGTCCCTTCCTGTACCAGGCGGTTGGAACGCGGAGATCGCTTTTTGTTGTTCGATCAAGGTCTTACGTGGCGTGCAACGACAAAGGCAAACCGACCAACGTACAGGTACGGGGAACTTTGTCTAAGTAGAAGGCCAAATACAGGAATCCCACCTCTTCTATTGCATGAGGCATGCCATTCTGGAACAGTGGCACCAGAATCGGAAAACAGCAACAAAGGAAAGGATTTGCAGAGATGTGGTCCGCCGACTGAATCGGTTAACCGCAGATAAATACCAAAATTTGTATTTAAATCTACGTGAAAAGAGATTGCCTCTTCCCAAATATGGAATTTGGGAGGAGGGAGACCGCCCGCTTCGCAACCGGAGGGAAGCTCCTGGATTCCGTCCCTCCTTGATCGCATCTTTCCCCGGACGTTGCGTTCGCCGAGTCTACGGCTTGAGGCTGGCGGCGCGGGCACGCAGTTCGCCGGCCCGGCGGCTGTCGCCCGAGCCCTCACAGGCACTCGCCAGGGCCGCATAGAGCTCGGCGCTGGGCGGCTGAAGCTTTAGCTGGCCGTCGAGCAGGCGCACCGCTGCCTTGGGATCGCCGTTCTTCTCGAGCGCCGAGGCAATGGCCAGCAGCACTGCCGGGGGGGCGGCTGCCTTAGCCCGCGCCGGGGTCTGGCTCAGGGCTGCCAGGTCGGTGCTCATGCCCTTGCGCTGGAGCAGCGCCGCCAGATGCAGGAGGGCGCGCATGTCGCCGGAGCCTTCCGTGAGCGCCAGGCGATAGGCGCCGAGCGCCGCGGCATCCTCGCCCTGCGCCTCGGCGGAGAGACCTCGCTTCAGGTCGTCGACTGCCTCGCCGCCCTCCTGTGCCGGCCCGTAGGCGGTCCACAGGTCGGTGAAGCCCTCGGACGGCGAGACGTGCAGGTTAAGGGTGGCGTAGGCGGTATGGACGTCGCCTTCACGGGTGGCGCTGATGACTACCTGATAGCTGCCCGCGGACAGCGCGGAGGTGTCGAGCGTGTGTCCGGTGACCAGATCGCCGGCCTTGTCGCGGTTGCCGGCCTCGATCTCCTCGTCGTCGCGGGTAGGATCGGCGCGCATGGCGGCCACCGATCCGAAGAGGTAATGGAGGCGGACCTTGTCTGTGGAGGAGGTCCCCGCCGCGGGATTGAGCCACAACTGAAAGACCAGCGGCAGCTTCTCGCCCTGGCGGATAAAGACGTTCTGAGCCCCGCGCGGGGCAAAGCGCATGTGCGAGGCGCTGAAGGGCAGCACGCCCTGGGGGTCGGGCACTCCTGCCGGCTCTCCGTAGGCCAGCAGTCCTGCGATTCCGATGCGGTCCGGGTTCGCGGCGGGAACCGTCACGGTGTCCTGCTGCTTGATGGCCACCTGGTTGACGTTGTTGGTGAGAGTGGCCTCGACGATATACGTGCCCGGCGCCAGCGGCAGGCGGGCCTCGGCGCCGAAGCGCTTCTTGCGCGCCGCCTCGGCGGCGGCGGCCGTCAGCTCCCCGGTCATGCGGTCTTCCTGCATGTAGACCTGCTTGCCCGCGGCGGTCCGCACGTTGGTGCGCAGCGTGACGTCGTAGTAGCTGGAGCCGCTGGGACGCGTGCCCACCAGCCGGGGATCCGCAACCTGCATGGCCATCAGGTAGCTGAGGGTCATGCGGCCGCGCTCGTCGCGGTAGGCGGCATAGGAGATCTCGGCCTCGTGGCTGCCCAGGTAGATGCTGGTGGTGACGCGCTCGCGCAGGCGGCGATCGTTGAGCAACTCCTGGGTCAGGGGATTATCGGGCAGCCCTTCGATGCTGCTCAGCAGCATGTCGGAGGTCAGGCCGGGCTCGAACTTGTCCAGGTCCGCCGGGCCGGTGGGAAGCAGCGTGACCGCCGTGCGCGCCACTTCATCGCCGAGCGATTTGCGCAGGATCTTCAGGCTTCGGTCCTGATCGTTCAGCGCCTCCAGGGTAGACACAAGGTGCGCCGGGCCGTCCGTGTTGGGCGAGTAGAGCTTGTAATCCTCGCCGATGCTGGGCTTGAAGAAGAGAAGGCTGAAGTAGGGCGGCAGCACTGGCGTAGGGGACTGGTAAAACCAGATCTCCAGCGGCCGCACGTTGCGCGCCGAGGGATAGGTGACGATCTGCTTGGGCGCACCGAGGATGATGTAGATGCGCCCGCGGTCCGAGCGCCAGCCGTCCTGAATCCCGAAGTGGCCGTAGTGCTCGTTGGCATAGGCCAGGCGCCGGTAGTGCTCATCCTTATAACTGTTGGTGGGGGAGCCGGGGTCGGGATTGCGCACCCGCCAGAAGGCTTCGATGAAGCTGTCGCGCTGGGCATCGCTGGTGAGCGAGAGGAACTCCTTCCGCTCGTGGCTATCAATAATGTAGTTGACTTCCGCATTGAGCCAGTGCTGGTAGCGGGCGGGCAGCGGGCGGGCGTGCTTTGCGGCGTGGGCCAGCGGGGCAAGACAGGCCAGAAGCAGAAATCCGACGAGAGCGCGAGAGAGTGTCGATTTCAAACAGCGGTACTCCGAATTGAGAACGAAGGGGGAGAGAGCCTCTGCTCTCTCCCCGTCCGGCGGTTGGGAGTTAGAACTCCAGGCGAATGGTGCCGCGGGCATAGAACGGTCCCTGGAACGCGGTGGGCCGTCCGTAGTCGCGATTGAGGTTAGGCGTGTTGCCTACCACCGGATACCCGGTAGCGGGCTGTTGGGTGTACTGGACTTTGCTGGCGATGGGCTGCGAGTTGGTCACGTTCATGGCATCCAGAGCCAGCTTCAACACCCTGCCCTCCTTCCACAGCGGAATGGAGTACTCGCCCTTAAGGTCGAGTTGGACAGCGGCTGGGCTGCGGCCGGCGGCGCCACGGCCACCGATCGGCACTTCGCCCTGGTTCCAGTAGGCAGGGTGATCGCCCAGGTAGCTGAGCGGAATGCCCGACTGGCCGCGGAGGCCGAGACCGGTAGTCAGGCCCTTCAGGAAGTGAATGCCCGGGCTGTCTTCACCGACGGTGTAGCTCAGGAACATGTTGCTGACCACGCGCCGGTCGGTGCTCAGGTAGCCGGGTCGGAACTGGTCGCCCAGCAGGTTCAGCTTGCCGGCGGTGAAGTCGAACAACGAGCTGATGCCGGGGTCCGACTGGCCGTTGTCGTTGCGGTAGGCGCCCTCGTAGTTGCCCCACAGGTTGGCAAAGCGGAAGTTCACCACCGCCAGCCAGTGATTGCTGTAGCGCTTATTGAACTCCACTTCGAGTGCCTGGTACTTGCGCTGCGGATTGGCGAAGCCATCCGGCTTGCCGTCGCCCGGTCCCGCGTCCATGGTGGCCAGATTCAGGAAGCAGGCGCCGCCCAGGGGCGTGTTGTTGCCGTCCACCCAGATGCCGCCGGCGGTGAAGTAGGTATCGTTGGTGTCCACGATCGTCTTCCCGGTGTTGGGATCGACACTGGTCTTGTAGTAGCATCCCGAATTCGGGAACGGTTCCTGGTAGACCCAGCCTGGCTTCCCATAATCCGGATTCGCCGACGCCCACTGTGCCTGCGTATAGGTCACTTCCTGCTCGTTCACGGCGATATCGGTGTTGGCCGTAGGATTGGCGATGCCGCCCGTGTAATTGCCGCTGATCGAGGAGGCCTCAGGAGACTGCGAGCCAATGTCCTCAATGATGCGATCGAGGCGCCGGTCGATGTAGCGGATCTTGAACACGAAACCGGTCTTGATCTCGCGCTCAAACCCAAATACATACTCGTTCTCGTACTCGGACTTGGTGCCGGGGATAATGCCCTCACCCGTCGAGGAGGAGAAGTTGGGGCCGCCAAACTTTGTGACAGCTCCAGTCGTGGGGTCCGTCGATCTGGGCATGCCGTTGAGGGTGTGCGCAGTGTCGGGAATAATGACAAGCGCATTGTTCTGGATCTCCGGCGCGAAGGCGTAGCCGGTGTCGTCCTGTTCGTTGCCCAACTGGCGGTTGGCAGCATCCAGCGGCATGGCCCAGAAGTTGCGGCCGTAGTTCATGAAGATCTTGCCCTTGCGGTCGCCAAAGGGATCGATGTTGATGCCCAGGCGCGGCGACCAGTTGCCGGTGAAGGCGTAATCCATGACGGTGCCGCCGATGCGCTGCTGCTCCCAGCGCACGCCGCCGTTGAGGGTGATGAAGCGGTTCATCGCCCAGGTGTCGTCGCCGTAGGCGGCATGGTAGCGGCCCATGGAGTTGACGTTCAGGCCCACATAGGTGCCGCGGAGCTCCGATGCGAAGACCCGCATGCCGTTCCACACCGGACAAAGTGAACAGGTGTTATCGCCCAGATCGTCCTTGTTGATGGCCGTCACCGTGAACTGCGCGTTGGTCTTGGCGCCTGCGGTGCGCGCCGGAATGTTCGAAAACAGTGTATTCAGAGCCACGCCGTCCGCATTTGCAGCGGGAATGGTAAACAGCGGGCCAGACCGCGAAGGCTGATAGAGGAACTTGGTATGGTCGTAGCTGTAGCCCACCGACAGAGCATGTTCCCCGAGGAAGTGCACCGTCTTCTGGGTGTTGAAGAGCAGGCTGTAGGTGCCTTCGCGGGAGGGCGCATAGGCGCCGAACCCGGTGTTCACCGCTCCGCCGGTGCCTGCCACCTGCAGCGACTGATCCGAGATCTGATACTGGTTGACGGTGGGCGCTTCCATGAAATGGTCGTAGTTGTAGGTGTAGGAAGCATCGGCTACCCAGGTCGGCGTCAGCGTGAAGGTGAAGCGGATCAGCGAATCACGCGTGCCGTAGTAGTAGCTGCTCAGGGCAGATCGGATATTGGTGGTGGCCAGAGTCGTGGGCACGGCGTTATGCCGCGAGGGATCGCCAAAGCTGGCCGCCTCGATCTGAATCTTGGAGTTCAGATTGAAGTTCAGCTTACCCGCCCAGCTCAGCGCCGTCGTGCTATAGGCAAAGGGCCCGTGATCGACGATGGGAGCATACGGGAAGAAGGGGTTGGCGAAGGCTATGGCCTGATCGAGCGTCGGATTGAAGGCGCCGAAGAAGAAGATCTTGTCGCGGAAGCGCGGAATATAGCCGCCGAACTCCGCCGCCAGATCGTAGTGCGGGTTCGAATAGGTGCCGCTGGGATAGGTCTGGAGATAGCCGTACTGATAGAACTGGTTGCGGGCCGCAAACCAGCTGCCCGGCTGCATATAGGCGCCCAGCGCGCCATGATAGTTGTTGGAGCCGGACTTGGTGACCATCATGACGATGCCGCCCTGGGCTTTGCCGTACTGCGGCTCAAAGCCGTAGGACTTGACGTCGACTTCCTTGAGGAAGGCCAGGTTGATGCCGGTGCCCAGCGAGCCGTGGAAGGTGTTGTAGGTGCCCAGGCTGCCGTAGGCCTGATCGGTAATGGTGACGCCATCCACCACGTACAGATTCTCCAGACCCGAGGAGCCGCCGATGGAAGGGTTGGCTTGGCCCGGACCTGCCTGGTTGGCCGCGCCGGCCACCTGGCCGCCTGCCACGCCGGGAGCCGCATAGAAGATCGCGCTCACCTGCCGCGGCAGAGGAATGCTGTTATAGAAGACATCCGTCAGGTTGGAGGCGATGGCCGTCGATTGCGTATCGATGCTCACCGCCGAGGCCGAGACCTGCACCGTCTCTTCCGCGCTGCCCACCGGCAGGCTGATGTTCAACAGCGACGAGACGTTGACCACGACTTCGTTATGGGTGGAGCGGACGGCTTTGAAGCCTTCCTTCTCTGCCTTGACGTCGTAGTAGCCCGGAACCAATCCGGCCAGGCTGTATTGACCCATGGAGTCGGTGGTGACCACCCTGGTCCCCTGCGGACCGCTGATGGTGATGCGGGCGCCTGGAACTGCTGCCCCGCTTGAATCCGTGACCGTTCCATTCAAACCACCCGTAACGGTGGTGACCTGTTGCGCCCCAAGCGGCAATCCCATGCCTAATAGCATTCCTGCCGCCAGAGCAATTACATTCAACCAGCGTCTCATCGCGGTCTCCTCCCAGGCTGGGCGCCACCGCCATCGACCATAGAAGCGGGGCGCTTTGTCGTTCAGCGAGCGGACGTTCGGGGAGAATCTCCGCTCGCACCATCATGCCGGAAATGCGAAACGCCCTCGGGAGGCAGGATCGAGCCAGACCATACCGGTCCATCTCGGCTTATCTTCCGAAGCAAAACAGTGCAAATACGATGAATTTGTGAGTAAAACATTGCACGAGCTGTGCCATTCTGCGGGCTGGCAACGGGTCTTGAAAAGAAACACGTTATAGCAGCTTCACGAGGAATCACGCAGGCTGACTATGGTTCGGTGTAGATGTGTAAAAAGTTTTTGACGGGATTCTACTCTTTTTGAGAGATCAATCTACGCGCGCCGCTAGGATTCGACGCCTGTGGCATGAAGCTCTCTCGCCTCGCCTAACATGTGATGTACCTCACATTAGTAAGTGAGCATCAGCAGAGCTGAAGAGTAACTTGTGACTTATATCACAGTTATAACTGCGCGCTCTTCCGCTCTATCAAAGTGGATAAGTTTGATCTAAAAAAGAAGCGCGTCCGGGCGGACGCCCTTCCATATAGAGCGACTGGCCAAAGTGCTTGGCATCCGCAATACCGAAGTTGGGATGGGTTCCCGCGGGCTCGATCATCCGCTATCCTGCCCTTGATGCAAATTACCCTCGCATGTGTCGGCTCGCGTCCGCCCGCAAACGATCCCTCCCATCTGCTTGTCAGTACATTCATGGATCGCTGCTCGGGGTTCGCCCGATCCACTGTCGAGTTCTTTCGGGACGAGGAGCTCTTGCTCGCGTGGATCGCGCGCCAATCCGGGCGCACACAGCCTGTCGCTGTGCTGCTCGACAGCCGCGGCCGCACCATGAGCTCCGAGGCCTTCGCTGCCTGGATCGGTGCGCGCCGCGATGAAGGAACGCAGCATCTGATCTTCGCCATCGGACCCGCCAGCGGCTGGTCGGATGCCGCGCGGAAGAAAGCACAGCTCCTGCTCTCCTTCGGTCCCATGACCCTCGCCCATGCCATCGCGCGCATCGTGCTGGCCGAGCAGGTCTACCGCGCGGTGACCATCCTCACCGGCCATCCCTATCATGGGGGCCATTGAGACTGCATCCCCGTCAGTTTCCCAATGAGGAGCGCGAAGGTGTAAGTTTCCTTTCGGGAGCTGTTCCTGAACGCTGTCCCCTGAAGTCCCCGAGGAGCCCATGCCTTCTGCCACGCATCATCGCTGGTCCGATCTCCCACCCGAGCAACTCACGCCCCTGCTGTCGCGCCAGTATGTGGTGGGGACCAACACCATGCTCGCCCGCCTGGAACTGAAGAAGGGCTGCCTTGTCCCTGAGCATCACCACTTCCACGAGCAGATCACCCAGGTGGTGCAGGGGGCGCTCCTGTTCCGCAGCGAGGGCAGGGAAGTCACCCTGCGCGCCGGCGAGATCATGTGCATCCCGCCCCATCTGCCTCACGAGGTGCTGGCGCTGGAAGACTCCGTTGCGCTGGACGTCTTCAATCCTCCGCGCCAGGACTGGATCACAGGCGACGACTCCTACCTGCGCGCCGCCCAGCCAGATAAGCGCTGAGCGCCGGCCTCCGTTCCACCGTTTACAATTGGGTCGGTATGTCCTGGTTCAAGCGAGAGAACGGCGATTTCCCCACCCCCGCCTCCGGCTCCCGTGCTGAAAACGGCGCGGACACGAAGACCGTGCGTACCGAGGGCCTGTGGATCAAGTGTGTGGGCTGCCGCCAGACCATCTGGAAGGCCGACCTGGAAGCGAACCTCAACGTCTGTCCGAAGTGCCAGCACCACTTCAAGATGGGCGCCCGCGAGCGCATCGACCTGCTGCTCGACCCGGGCTATGAGCTGGTGGATGGCGGCCTCACCTCCACCGATCCGCTGAACTTCACCGACATCAAGCCCTACAAGCAGCGCCTCAAGAAGGCGCAGGAGCAGACCGGCCTGGCCGACGCCATTCTGAACGCGGTGGGCCGCATGGGACCTCACGACGTGGTGGTGAGCGCCATGGAGTACAGCTTCATCGGCGGCTCGATGGGCGCCGTCGTGGGCGAGACCATCGCCCGCGCCGTGGATCGCGCCCGCAGCGAGCGCAAGCCGCTCATCGTGGTGGCTGCCTCCGGCGGCGCGCGCATGATGGAAGGTGTGGTCAGCCTGATGCAGATGGCCAAGATCTCCACCGCCCTGGCGCAGCTCGACGATGCCCGCGTGCCCTATATCTGCGTGCTTACCGACCCCACCACCGGCGGCGTGACCGCCAGCTTCGCCATGCTGGGCGACCTGAACATCGCCGAGCCGGGCGCGCTGATCGGCTTTGCCGGACCGCGCGTCATCGAGCAGACCATCCGCCAGAAGCTGCCGGAAGGTTTCCAGCGCTCCGAGTTCCTGCTGGAAAAAGGCTTTCTGGACGCCGTCGTGCACCGCCGCGATTTGAAGAGCTACATCATCCGCGCTCTGGATTTCATGAAGCCTGCGGCCTGAGCCCTCAGCCCCGGTACTGCTCGTCGCTCACATGCTCCAGCCACTCCACGGCCTTGCCGTCGAGCTTCTCCTGAATGGCAATGTGCGCCATGGCGGTCGTGGGTGCGGCGCCGTGCCAGTGCTTTTCACCGGGAGATATCCAGATCACATCGCCGGGCCGGATCTCCTCAATCGGGCCGCCCCAGTGCTGCGCGCGTCCGCAGCCGGAGACCACCACCAGCGTTTGACCCAGCGGGTGGGTGTGCCACGCCGTCCGCGCTCCCGGCTCGAAGGTCACCAGCGCGCTCATCACGCGCGCCGGCTCGGGCGCGGAGATCAGATCGTCGCGCCGCACCGATCCTGTGAAGTACTCCGCCGGCCCTTTGGCCGACGCCTGCGAACCTGCCCGCTTGATCTCCATCTCGCGTCTCCTTGTCAGGTCAAGAGATTGTTTCGATGCGGTTGCACGCCGCGGACCAGTCCGCGGCGCGCACGTGCTACTCCGCCTTCAACGACGCCATGTCGATCGAGAAGCGATACTTCACGTCCGACTTGAGCATGCGCTCGTAGGCCTCGTTCACCTTCTGGATGGGGATCACTTCCACATCCGCGGTGATATTGTGCTGACCGCAGAAGTCCATCATCTCCTGCGTCTCGCGCATGCCTCCGATCATTGAGCCCGACAGGCTGCGGCGGTTGTAGATCAGCCCGAAGGCGGCCACCGGCAAAGGCTGGCCGGGCAGGCCGACCATGGTGATGTTGCCGTCGCGCTTGAGCATCTGGATGTAGGCATTGATGTCGTGCTGCGCCGAGACCGCGTCCAGAATCAGATCGAAGCTCGTGGCATGCTTCGCCATATCGTTGGCGTCCGTCGAGATCACCACTTCATCGGCGCCCAGCCGCAGGGCGTCTTCCTTCTTGCTGGGCGAGGTGGTGAAGACCACCGTGTGCGCGCCCATGGCGTGCGACAGCTTCACCGCCACATGCCCCAGACCGCCCAGGCCCACAATGCCCACCTTCTTGCCCTTGCCCGCGCCCCAGTGGCGCAGCGGCGAATAGGTGGTGATGCCGGCGCACAGCAGCGGCGCTGCGCCAGCCAGGTCCAGATTTCCCGGCACGCGCATCACAAAGTGCTCATCAGCCACGATGCTGTCGGAGTAGCCGCCGTAGGTGACCTTCCCTGTGTGCCTGTCGGCAGAGTTGTAGGTGAAGATGCCGTTGGGGCAGAACTGTTCGTACCCGTCGCGGCAACTGGGGCAGGTTCCGTCGGAGCCCACCATGCACCCCACTGCGCCGATGTCGCCGGGCTTGAACTTGGTCACCGCCGAACCAACCTTCGTCACCCGGCCCACGATCTCGTGCCCCGGCACGCAGGGATAGACGGTCGGCATCATGCCGCTCCACTCATTGCGAACCTGGTGCAGATCCGAGTGGCAGATGCCGCAGAACAGAATTTCAAGCTGCACGTCGCCCTCGGTGGGCTCGCGCCGCTCGATCGTATCGAGGGCGAGCGGCGAAGTGGGAGTGGCAGCGGAATAGGCTTTTGCTTTGTACATGGATGTCCTCAGAACGTAGAGAAGATTACGGGATATGGATGCGCGAGGCGGCATCGAAGATGCGGGCTCGTCCCTCTGGATGATACAAGGCGCTGCCTGGACAAGGCGGCAGGGCCTTACCAGCCCATCTGCCGCATGCGCTCCTGGATGATGCCGCTGTAGCGCGCCATGCGCTCGGGGCGGCGGCGCCGCGGCGCGGGCAGAATCGCGGCCAGCTCCGCCGCCTGTTCCCGCCCGATGCTCCGCGCCGGTTCCCGGAAGTAATAGCGGCCGGCCGCCTCCGCGCCGTAGACGCCCGGCCCCCATTCGACTTCATTGAGATACAGCTCCAGAATCCGCCGCTTGCCCAGCACCAGCTCCGCCACCGGCACCAGCGTGAACTCCGCGCCCTTGCGCAGCAGGGAGCGTTCCGTGCCGAAGAAGAGATTCTTCACGAGCTGCTGGGTAATGGTTGAGCCACCCCGCAGCCGCCGCCCCCCTTCCATATCGTTTTCCGCCGCCAGTTGCATGGCATGCCAGTCGAAGCCGTGATGTTGGTAGAAGCGCGCGTCTTCCGCGGCAATCACGGCATGCTGCAGGTTCGGCGAGATCCGGCTGAGAGGAACAAACGTGTAATGCGCCTGATACGGCTTGTGCTGGACCCAGGCCTGCACCCGCCGCTCGATGTGGACGGCTGTCGTGGGCGGATCGACCCAGCGGAAGGCCACCAGCATCAGCGCAGCCAGCAGCCAAAGGCCCGCCAGCGCCGCGGCGAGCCACAGAATAACAACGCGTGCGACGCTCTTCCGGCGTCGGCCCGCCGGTCTTCGAGAAGTTCCGGGAGTCACACCTTCAGGATAATTCCACGGCAGCGCGCCGGCTGCGTTACTCAGGTGCATACGCCGATGCTTCCGGGGGATTGAGCTTGCTCACCGCCAGGATGTACCTTGGTCCCTAGCAACAATGGGCCCCGGTGGCAGCCGGAGGCAGGGTATGCAGATGAAGCGTTTGTTGAGCCAAACCCTGACTTGGTTGAAGGCGGAGGGTATCGGACGCCAGCCGTCCGGCTCACCTTGCATACCCGATTACAGCCAATTCTTTGCGGCCGCCGAGTGCAACCTGGACGACTTCTACCTCTTCGAGGGGATTGCCGACGCGTCCGGCACGGTCGTCGACTTCCGCTTCGCCTACATCAATCCCAATGCCGAGCGCCGCTTGGGCATTCCGCGGGAAAGCCTCTACGGAAAGGTGCTGACCGAGGTACGGCCGTTCATGATCGAATCCGGCCTGATTGAAAAGTACCGCGAGGTGGTGCGCACCGGGATCCCGTATACCTGCGAGGTCTTCATCGATGACGAGATGATCAAAGGGACGTGGCTGAATATCCAGGTGGTCAAGGTGGGCAACAACCTGGCCGTGACCAGCCGCGATGTGACCGAGCATCGCCGCCGCTCCGATCACGTCAATTACCTGGCGCATCACGATCACTTGACCGGCCTGGCCAATCGCACGCTGCTGCACGAGCGCCTGAGGCAGGCAGTCGTGCGCGCGCAAGACCGGGGCAGCAAGATCGCAGTGTTCCTGGTCGATATCGACTGCTTCAAGCAGATCAACGACTCGCTCGGCCACGCTGACGGCGATGTGCTGCTCGCCACCATCGGGCAGCGCCTGCTCTCTTCGGTGCGCGAATCCGATACCGTAGCCCGCATGGGCGGCGACGAGTTCGTGATCGTCATGCCGGAGTTCCGCAGCCTCCAGGATGCGGTGCGCTGCGGCGAGCAGCTCCTGCGCAACGCCTCGATGCCCATTCAGTTGAGCGGCCGTGAGATCACGCTGACCCTCAGCATCGGCATCTCCTTGTATCCGGACGGCGGCGACAGCGTGGAAGAACTGTTGCGCAATGCCGACAGCGCCATGTATTCCGTCAAAGATTCGGGGCGCAACAATCTACGCGTCTTCGGGACCAGTCTGCCGGCGCAGGGAGCGCCGGCAGACTGATTCCGGCGATCAGCGCAGCTCTACCGCCCATTCGCCCTTGCGCATCAGCGGCTCAGCCGTGCCGCCGGCGGTGATGCCGTCGATGTCCAGCTCCGCGGAGCCGATCATCCAGTCCACGTGAATCAGGCTGTCGTTGGCGCCGCGCGCGGCCAGCTCCTGGGGTGACAGCTTGTCGCCGTCACGTACGCACGTGGAGTACGCCTGTCCCAGCGCGATGTGCGAAGCCGCGTTCTCATCGAAGAGCGTGTTGAAGAAGGTGAGCCCGCTCGCGGCGATAGGCGACGAGTGCGGCACCAGCGCCACTTCGCCCAGCCGGCGTGCGCCTTCGTCGGTATCGATCAGCTTTTGCAGGACCTCCTGCCCGCGCGTGGCTTTAGCCTCCACGATGCGCCCACCCTTGAACCGCACCTGGATGCCTTCGATCATGGTGCCCTGGTGCGAGAGCGGCTTGGTGGCCGTGACCATACCCTCCGCGCGCGCTTTGTGTGGCGTCGTGAAGATCTCCTCGGTGGGCATGTTGGCCACGCAGTAGATGCCGTTGCCGGCGGTGGTGCCGCCACCCAGCCAGAGATGATCGTCAGCCAGGCCCAGTTGGAAATCGGTGCCCGGGCCCTTGTATCGCAGCGAAGCATAGCGCTTCTCATTCATGAAGGCGGCGCGGCGCTGCAGGCCGGCATCGTGCGCGCTCCACTCGGCCACCGGATCGGCGGTGTTGATGCGGGTGGTGGAGAAGATCGCCTCCCACAGCTTGCCCAGCGCGACCTCGGGCGTATCGTTGGGAAACACGGCCGCGGCCCAGGCCGGCGTCGCGCCCGCCACAATCGTCCAGTTGATCGCGTGGCGGGTGATGAGCTCGAGCGCCGGGCGATAGGCCTTGGATTGGGCGCGATTGGCGCGCCCTACCTTTTCGGGATCCTCGTTGGAGAGCAGCGCCGGATTGGCATCCGTGATCGCCAGCCGCGCGGTGCCATTCTTGTAGGCGGCCGCCAAGCCGTCGTACAGCCAGCCCGGAGCGCGATCGAAGCTCTGGTCCGGCGCATAGCGGTAGCGCGCCAGCGCGGCCGCATCGTCCACGTAGAGCGTGGTCACCAGCGTTGCGCCGGCGCGGTAGGCCTGCTCGGTGATGCGGCGGGCCAGCCCCAGCGACTCCGTGGAGGCCGTCATCAGAAGCTCCTGGCCGGGCTTGAGGCCCAGGCCCACCTTGACCGCTACCTCGGCCAGCAAATCGAGCTTCTCAGAAAAACTGCGCGTTCCAGCAGAAGAATTGGACATGGGGAAAATCGCCCTCAAAGCATCCATCATCGCAGGCTGTTCGGGAGCGAAGCAAACCAGAAGAAGAGCCGGCCGCCCATCGCAGCCGGCTCCTGCTTTCGGCTCAGGAGGCCTTTTCCGGCGCCGGCATCTGCAACTGCTGTTCCAGCAGGTCCGCCTTCGCCTTTGCCTCGCCGTAGTCCACCATGTCGGAGATGACCTCATTGGCATGGTGGATCAGATCGCGGTTGGCCACCGCCAGATCGCGATAGGGCTTCATCTGTACCCGGTTCTGATTGTCCTTGAGGTGGTTGATGGTGGTGGTCATGTGTGCAGAGATCTCCGGCAGCAGAACACTGATACGATCGACCGCCTCTCTTTGCCAGGGCGATCCTTCGCTGCGCATGCTCACCATCTCGTTGGTGTCGGTGATGAGGTTATTCACATGCTCCCGGATCCGATCTAATTGGGCCGCATGAGTCTTCCAGTGAAGCTGGGACCGCGTGTAGGACTCGAGAGTATGCGCGTCGTAGTCAGCTTGGGCGACATGGCTTCTCACCCGCTCCAGCAGTTGCGTAATCTCTTCGGAGTCGCGATTTTCAGCAGCAGCCACGCCGGCAGACGCCACCAGGGCGAGGATGGCCGTCGCGGCGACCCAGCTGAGGATGCGTAGGAGTTTCATAGCTCCTCCTTTCCTGGGCGCGTCTCGCCGTGTCCGCTGCTCCGGCTGCACCTCCAGCCGGCCCATCCGCATCGGCCCGAGCCAGCTATCGGGGAAGGAGGGTCGGATCACGCACGCGCGCCGTCCCGTTCGCGA
This sequence comes from Acidobacteriota bacterium, assembly GCA_021828835.1. Classification (GTDB taxonomy): domain Bacteria; phylum Acidobacteriota; class Terriglobia; order Terriglobales; family Acidobacteriaceae; genus Telmatobacter. The sequence goes on from JAJZCY010000002.1 coordinate 25,123, forward strand.
GCAAGCGCACGGGCACTGAGATCGCGCACTCCTCGCTGCTGTGAAGGAAGCACGCAGGCTGCCAACCAGCCCCGGCAAAGTTGAATGGGAAGCCGCACTTGGCGGGGATGCTTCCACTTGCGTCCAGAAGCTTGGACATCGGTGTTGAATTTTCTGGCGGTGCCGCCCTCGTCCGCAGGAATCCGGCGGAGAGCGCGACCGCTCCCGAAGAGCTAGAAGCCCGGCGCGGCGGCCATAAGGATCGTGTTGCCTCGGGCTACTGCTTGCCCGCCAGTTCCAGCCGCACCACATCATAGGCGATGCCGCTGGTGAGGCTGCCCGCCGGAACCGTCAGCGTGAGCGTGTTGGCGCCGGGCCGCAGCAGGGAAGCATCGAACCGCAGATCCTTCTCCACCCACGAGCCCTCGACGCCGTCGCGGTTGATGGTTGCGTTGTACACAAGTCCGGTGATGCTTCCGGCGTCCTTGCCGTTCACGCCAACCGCAAGCGTGCGCGTGCCCACGCCGGAGATTCCCAGCCGCAGCGTCGCCTCGCCCTGCGGCTGCGTCGGTGGCATGGTGAAGTGAATCGTCCAGGTGGTTGCGCGGCCGCGGCTGCGTGCCGATCCATCATCGTGGATCACGTGCGGCACATGGTAGATAAACCAGTCCTTGCGGAAGTCGCTCTTGCCCACCGTGTAGTTCACATCGTGCGGGAAGAGCGTGGAGTAGCGCAGATACAGGCCCCAGTGCCAGTGATCGTTGCCCATCAGGAACTCGGAGGCGGAGCGGTTAGGAATCCCGATCTGCCAAAGCTGGCTGCCGTAGCGCTCCGGCTTCCAATCAAGACTGCCGAGATCGAGCCGCTGGCCGGGCTTCACCACCACTTCCGCTTTGTCGTAAACGCCCAGAACGCCGTCGGCCATCGCATGCAGTTCATAGGTGCCGGGACGGACATGGGGAATCACAAAGCGACCGTCCGCCGAGCCATGCACCCAGAACTCGTAGTGCTTGGCATCGTTCTGCCACGTCATCAGCGGCTGCCGGAATCCAAAGCGGTTCACCGGCCCGGTGTTGGGTCCGGTTTGATCGGGATAGGCAAGGCCGACCAGCAGGTTCGGGAGCTTTGCGCCGGGCACCTGCGGGTCGTCAAGAACAACGCGGCCGGAGACGGTGGCGCGCTGCCCGGCCTGCGGATAGTCAACACTCTTGACCCACGTATAAGGCCACTTCGCCTGTTCGCGCGTGGCCTGTTGTTTGGCCTCGCGGAACATCGCCTGGGGCGTAGCGGCGGAATCCAGATAGATGAAGATCGGGCCGACCACCTTGGACCAGTTTTCGCCGGCGGGAATGGGCAGGATGCTGCCGCCGTAGTGCGTGCCGCGCCAATAATCCAGCAAAGTGGGATCGCCGCCGTCGCCGTCGTCAATGTGGCCCGTCAATTCAAAGTGATCGGGGCCGCTGCTCAGGTATTCCATGGACGGATTGATCACATACAGTCCGATGTGATCCTTGGTGCTGGACCAGCCGTAGGCCGGTGTATCGAACTGGTCGGCGCAGTAGTCGTATTTGTGTTCGACGCGGCCTTTGTAGACGCCCGTATTGAGGCGGCGCGCCTCCTTCATGTTGAGCTGCGTGCCCATATCCCAGTCGTAGCTGGTAGGCATCCGCGCGTTGCGCTGCTTGTCCACCGAGAGCCAGTCGAAGACCTGGCTGTTCAGCTTCATGCCGTAGCGGCTTTCGCCGATGCTGGTTGCGCCATAGCTCGGCTCGTGCGTGAAGATCGCATACGTGTAGATGCCGCGATCGCCGCGCCCCAGCGCATAGCGAATCTCCATATCCACCAGCAGTCCCGGCGCGCGGCCATGTCCATTCAAGCGCCGTCCAGTGAACGTGCCCGCGTTCGGTCTGCGATGCGATCCCGGCGGCGGCCCAATCTTCCGGCCGCCAAGCTGCAGCGCCGCGATCTCGTTCGCCGCTCCCGGATCGCGCACCGGGTGTGCGTTGAGCGGTCGACCCTCCGACCAGCCCTTGATGGAGACCTCCGCCCGCTCGCCGCCGTTCTTCGTCGGATCGATGGTGACGGTGTCTGCCTTGCGCGCCGCGCCCGACGGATTCTGCTCCCAGTAGCCCGCGTGATGCCCCGAGACAAACCCCATTGTCTCCTGCCCGTGGTACTTGAGCGACACCATGTCTCCTGTGGTCTTGCTGATCGAAGCCGTCACGTAGCCGTTGGAGAGAATGTAGTTCGTCCCGGTATCGGTGAGCGTGACCGGCGGGTCGGTGGCACGACGATTTGGCTGCGCCTGCGCGAGAACCGCGAAGGGAAGCAACATCAGCAAACACTGAAGCACAAAAGAGAGCGAGCGCGGCCGCCGATCGGTCATGGGGTCCCTTGGATCTGTGAGGTGTACTGCCGATTCATTAGAGATACGTTTTGCGATTGGGAAAAGACGCAAGGGTCTGCAACATTCAACGGACGGCAGCGAAGCCGGTCCGGATACGACGCGCGCCGAACCAGCGCTGTTGAGGCATTGCCGGTCAGAAAGAAGAAAAAGACGTATCCGGAGGACGCGCCATGGTTTACAAAGAAGGACAGCAGCACGCACCGCGATAAATGGAATAGGCGCAGCATCCGGGCTGCGCAGGACTGGCCGCTTTCCTGTCGCGGAAATGGGGGCAGAGACGATGATACGGAGAGACGCGAATCCCGACCACTGGAGATTCTGGATCTTCTACTACAACCCCGCAGACGAGCGAACCCTCGTGCCCAAGCGGGTCGGCCTGGGGTGGACTGTGAACTTTGCCAGGCCTGTGATCTGGGCGCCAGCCGTGGTGCTGGCCGCGATCGCGATCTATTTCGCCTTTGCAAACAACCGGCGCTAGCGGCGGGCAGCGCGCCGTATCGCTGTCGCCGGCAGGCTGCTCAGATTCGCATCGGCATCAGCACGTAGCGGTACTTGTACTCGGCCTCGGGATCCTCGGGGCGCATCTGCCCGGCGGACTGCGAATCCTTGAACTCCAGTCGCACCTCGCCCTCGTTGCTGAGCGCCTTCAGGAAATCGAGGATGTACACCGAGTTGAAGCCAACCGTAATCGCATCGCCGGCATAAGGCGTGTCGATGGTGTCTTCGCTCTCGCCGCTCTCCGTCGAGTTCGCCGTGATGCGCAGCTCGTTGGCCTCCAGCTTCATCCGGATCGCCCCGGAGCGCTCGTCGGCAAACTGCGAAACGCGCTGGATGGCCGCAGCCAGCTCGCTGGACTTGACCACCGCGAACTTGGTGTTGTCGCGCGGCATCACCGCCTCGAAATTCGGGAACTGGCCGGTCAGCTTGCGCGAGCTCAGCGTGCGATGTCCCACGCGGAAGAACAGCGTATGCTCGTCATCGGCGAACTCCACCTTCTCGTCATCGCTGCCGCCGAGCAACTGCCGCAGCTCGTCGAGCGCCTTGCGCGGAATCAGCACCCGCTTCTCGCCGCTGATGCCCTCCAGCGTCTCGTTCGGCTTCTCCACGTAGGAGAGGCGATGGCCGTCGGTAGCCACCATGGCCATCGACTCGGCCTTGAGGATGAGCAAAGCGCCGTTGAGCGTGTAGCGCGACTCTTCGTTGGAGATGGCGAAGATGGTGCGCGCGATCAGCGTCTTCAGCGCGATCGCCGAAAGGCTGGTGGCTGCCACCGCCGGGAACTCCGGCACCTGGGGATAGTTGGCGCGCGCCATGCCCACCATCTTGGTGTTGGAGCGGCCGCTGCGAATCTGCACCCAGTGGTTCTCCAGCAGCTTGATCGAGATCTCCCCGTCGGGCAGCAGCTTGATGTAGTCGTACAGCTTGTGGGCGGGAATCGTGCAGGCGCCGGGCTTCTTCACCTTCACCGCCGCGCTGGTGCGAATCGCCTGGTCGAGATCGGTGGCCGTGATCAGCAGCCGGTCGCCGTCGGCCTCCAGCAGAAAGTTCGACAGGATCGGGATCGTCGTCTTCCGCTCCACCACGCTCTGCGTCGCAGTAAGCTCCTTCACCAGGTCCTGGCGGCTTACGCTGATCTCCATTGCTGCCCCCTCGGGCGTCGATCGCCCCGCCGGCTTCTCGACCGTGGTTTCCACACTTGCCATGCGCCACCTCTGCTCCGGAAGCCCAGTTCTTATGCCCCTAACTCTACAACACGTTGCGGCACACCGGGAACGGGCTTCTGCTGTTCCTCTCGATTGTAGCGATCCCCGAATCCTCGGCGCGCGTGGAAAACCAGTATCCATCTCTGGATTCCGCGCACTCCAACCCCAGCATTCCATTCGCTGCCGCCGGCGGTGAACTGGGAGTTCCCCCGGGGCTCAACGCCGGCCGTCGCGAAGGGGAACTGCCACCGTCACCGCGCTGCGCGACGGAGAGGGTTTTCCGGAGCTTTGTTCTTAAACCATTCCAGTACCCCCCGTAGGTGCCCTAGGAAAAGTGGGAAAGAGGCTGGAAACCGCATCCGGAGCGGTTTTCGGATGGGTGCAGGTTTTCTAAAACGTGGGTGTGTAAATCAGGACATTTGGATAACTGGACTCTGGAGCCCCTTGCACGCCCCCTGTTTCCCACGTCTCCCACAGCCCCACCCAAAACCCTTCTGGAAATCCCGGTGCGTATGTGGGAAGCCCATCCAACTCCTTCCCCCTCGCCACCTTAAGAGATGCCCGTCCTCCACATCTGTCCGCTCTTCCACGGCTTCCACAGGCGCAGTTTTTGCTGTCAATAAAGAGACCGGAATCTGCCTGGAGTTCCCCGGGCGCCGCGCGCTTTTATACTGAAGCTTCCCATGTCTTACGCAGCGGCGATCGACCAACTGAACTCCATGACGCCCGAGCTCCACACCGGAGCCGGCCAGCCTCGCCGCAAATTTTCGGTGGAAGAGGTGCGCACGCTCCTGCACGCCCTCGGCGACCCGCACCGGCAGTTCCCTTCCGTGCTGATCGCCGGCACCAACGGCAAAGGCTCCACGGCCGCCACGCTCGCCTCCATCCTGACCGCCTCCGGCCTGCGCACGGGACTCTATACGTCACCGCACCTGGAGCGGCCCAACGAGCGCATCCGCCTCGGCGGCTCCGAGATCTCCGACGCCGACTTTGCCCGCCTCTACTTCCGCGTCCATGAGACCGCCGATCGCCTGGTCGCCTCCGGCCAGTTGCCCCAGCACCCCAGCTACTTTGAGGTGCTGACCGCCCAGGCCTTCCTCTACTATGCCGAGCAAAAGATCGATATCGCTGTCCTCGAAGTCGGCATGGGCGGACGCCTCGATGCCACCAACGTCGTCGAACCGCTGGTCTCAGTCATCACCGACATCTCGCTGGACCACACCGAGTGGCTCGGTCCCACCATCGCCGCCATCGCCCGCGAGAAAGCCGGCATCCTCCGCCCCGAGGGCGTGATGGTCACCCTGCCCCAGCATCCTGAGGCCAACCAGGTTCTGGGCGAGGTGGCTACCTCACTCGGAGTGCGCGGCATCAACGCCGCCGCCTACGTGCCCTCCGCCCACGAAGAGACCTCCGGCGCCTACAGCCTCCAGGTCCTGGGCGAGCACATCGAGGTAGACTCGCCTCTCACCGGAGCCCATCAGCACCGCAATATCGCGCTGGCCATCGCCACCGCCGTAGAACTGGCGCAGAACCGTGGCCTTCCTGTAACCGCGGCCACCATTGCCCAGGGCATCCGCTCCACGCGCTGGCCCGGCCGATTGGAGCGCATCGCTCGCGGCCCCATCACCTGGATCCTCGACGTGGCCCACAACCCCGCCGGCGCCTGGGCGCTGCGTGCCGGCCTGCGCACGTTCCTCCCCGAAGGCTCGCCCCACGCACTGGTTTTCAGTTGCTTGAGAGATAAGCCGGTCAACGAGCTGGCGCAGATTCTGTTTCCGATCTTCGATCAGGTGATCCTGGCGCCGATCCACAGTGCCCGGGCAGCGTCGCTCGACGATTTGCAGGCAGCCGCTCAACTTACCGGCGCGGCCGCCACCGCAGCCTCCTCGGTGCGAGAGGCCCTGGAGATCGCTGCACGCCTCGTGCCGACGGGCGTCATCGTCGTCTCCGGCTCGGTCTACCTGGTGGGCGAGGCGCGCGCCATCCTGCTCGGCCACGCCGGGAGCGCCGCATGAGCCGCCGCCCGGACCCGCTCCCGCGCTTCTACCGCTGGCGCAGCAACCTGATTCAGTTCCCGCTCTTCTGCATTGTGACCACCCTCTGCGGGTCGCTGGCCCTCTTTGTCTCCCTCTTCGAGAAGAGCGGGCGCATCCAGCACCGCATTGCGCAGTTCTGGGCCCGGCTCTGCGTGCTCATCTCCTTCGCGAGACTCACCGTTCGCGGCGCGGAGAACCTGCGCAAGTGCCCGGTCGCGGTCTATGCCGGCAACCACACGTCCTATATGGACACGCCGGTGATCTTCGCCTCCTTGCCCTTCCAGTTCCGCATCCTCGCCAAGCAGGATCTCTGGAAGATGCCTTTCATCGGCTGGTATTTGAACCGCTCCGGGCAAATTCCCGTCGACAGCGATACCACGCGCGGCGGACACGTCAGCCTCTCTGCCGGCGTGCGCGCGCTCAAAGCAGGGATGCCGCTCTTCGTCTTCCCCGAGGGCAGCCGCACCCCTGACGGCGCCTTGAAGGAGTTCATGGCCGGCGCGGCCTATCTCGCCCTGCGCGCCCAGGTGCCGCTGATTCCGGTCGCGCTCAACGGCGTCTTCGACCTGATGCCCATGCACACCCACCACGTGTATCCCAAGGGAGGGCTGGTGCTCTCGGTGGGCGAGCCCATTGACACCACCGGCATGACCATCCGCCAGATTCCTGAGGTGAACGAACGGCTGCGTGTCGCCATCGAGGATCTGCTGGCCCAGGCCGAAGGCCGCCCCGCGGAGAGCCAGCAGGCCCGGGCCTAAGCCTTCAAAATCCGCGCGAAGACGTAGCCCACGAACAGCGCCGCGCCTGCCGCCGCCCCATAAAAGGCGCCCGGCTTCTGGTGGATGCCGTCCTCCACGCGGCCGCGCACATCCAGCTCGCGCCGCATGTCCTGCCGCAGCCGCGCCATGTCTCTGCTGACGCGTTCGCGTTCTCGTTCCGCCCTCTGCTCAAGCTCGTCTACGGGGGAGTTCGGACTCGCCATACTGCTGACCTCCTTCTCGCAAAACCTGTTGATCCCGCTGCAATACATGCAGCGTGCGCTTCGGCGTAAGATCGGCGCTCTTCAGCTTGGCCACGCCGGCTCCGGCCATAATGCCTGCCACCACCACCTCGGCGCCTCCGATCATGAGGAAGCCCCAGATGAGGCCATACTGGTCCGCGATGGCTCCCAGTCCCATGGCCACCGCCAGCGAGGCGCACACGCTCAGCAGCAGCAGTCCCATCAGCCCCAGGACGGCCCCGATCCCCAGCACGAGAACGCCGCTCAGGCTGTTCTTGAAGCCGGTCTTCAGCTCCGCGCGCAGGATCTGGTAGCGGGTTTCCAGAAAGCCCTTCAGGTCATCCCGCAGTTCCTCAAAGCTCTCCACGAGCGATTTTTCCGGATTCATCTCAACGCCTCCACAGCCCCAGCGTCAGGCCCAGCATGAAGCCTGCCGCCGCTGCGACGCCCAGGGTCTGCAACGGGCGGTTTTCGTGGTAGTAGCGGGCGCGGATGCGTACATAATCGGCGTCCTGCTGCAATTCGCGGCCCAGAGTCCGGCTGGTGTGGGCGGCCTGCTTCTCCGTCCTCTCCTTCAGCTCCTCCCACCGGCTACGCAGCTCCTGGAGCAAATCCTCGCTCGCGGACCGGACCCGCCGTATCGTCTCGGTGGCCGTACCCTTCGCTTCCGGGGTATGCACCTCCGCGACATGGGTCGGTGTCTCGTTGATGGGAATCGGTTCCGGTGCCATTCGGTTCCGCAAGATAGCCTCTGCCATGGCTCCCCTCCTGTGGCGTTGAGATGGGGGTGTGTCCGTGCAGGTGGCCCTCCTCCGGACGGTTTTTGCCGCAAGACAGGGTGATTGAGCGAAAATGTCTACATTTCCCCCACGGGATCCTCGGGGCGCATCTTATTTCAGCGGATCGGAGGTTTCACCTATATGGAAACGAGCTGGCACGGGGCGAACGCCGGAGGCGCGCAGCGGCAGGGCCTGTTGCAGCACCGGTGGCTGAAGGTTTCTCTTCTGGTGTTGGGGATACTGGTTCTCTTGTTTCTGATCGTCCCGTTCTTCATCAACGCGAACACCTTCCGCCCGACCGCGGAGAGCGAACTCTCCAGCGCACTCGGCCGCCGGGTCACACTGGGCCATCTGAGCCTCTCGCTCTTCTCGGGCAGTCTGGTCGCGGATAACATCGCCATTGCCGATGACCCCGCCTTCAGCTCGACGCCCTTTCTCCAGGCCAAATCGCTGCACATCGGCGTGGATCTCGGTTCGCTCCTGTTCCACCACCAGCTCCACATCCACAGCTTCACTGCCGATGCGCCGCAGATCCACCTCATCTCCAAATCCAACGGCACCTGGAACTATTCCAGCCTGGGCAGCAGTTCCAGCTCCAGCAGTTCGCAGTCCAGCGGCACGCCCAACATCTCCATCGGCGACTTCAAGATCACCAACGGCAGCGTAGACGTCTCCTCGATCCCGGCGCAGGGCCAGCCCTTCGTCTATAACCACGTCGACATCAATGTGAAGAACGTCTCCTTCACCACACCGATGCCGTTCACCATCTCCGCCGATCTCCCTGCCAACGGCACCGTCAAGCTCAACGGCACCGCCGGTCCGGTCGGCCGGCCCAATGCGGTCGACACTCCGTTGCAGGCCACGATTCAGATCGCCAACTTCAATCCCGTGGCCGCCGGCGTGATCCCGCCCTCCGATGGCGTCTCCATGATCGCCAACCTGAATGCACAGCTCAACTCCAATGGCAAGACGCTCACGGTCGCCGGCAAGATGCAGGCCTCGCAGCTCAAGCTCTCGCCCACCGGCACCCCCGCGCCGCATCCGGTCGATATCGATCTGCATGCCACCAACAACCTCGGCGCGCAGACCGGGCAGATCAACGATCTCGCCGTCCACACTGGCGGGGTGGCCGCGCATGTCACTGGCACCTACCAGGTGGCCGGCCAGTCCGCGAACCTCAACCTGCATCTGGCCGCACCCAATCTGCCCGTCGATGGCCTGGTCGAGTTGCTGCCGGCGGTCGGGATCAAGCTGCCCAGCGGCTCTTCGCTGCATGGCGGCACGCTCACCGCGCAGCTCGACATCACCGGTCCCGCCTCTGGCCCGCGCATCGCCGGCCCAGTCTCCATCAACAACACCGAGCTCGCCGGCTTCTCCCTCGGCTCAAGGATCCAGGGCCTGACCTCGAAGCTCGGTTCGTCCACCAGCGGCGGAACGCAGATCCAGCAACTGAGCGCGAACGTGGTCAATACCCCGCAGGGCACGCAGCTCAGTCAGATCAACTGCATTGTTCCCGCGATTGGTAGTGCCACCGGCAACGGCTCGGTCGCTGCCGGGGGCGCGCTCAACTTCCAGCTCCTGGCCAAGCTCAGCACCACCGGAGTAGGTGGCGCGGCATCGGCGGCACTGAACAGTATCGGCGGCGCGCTCGGCGGCATTCTGCACACCGCCGTCTCCAACGGCATACCTATCTCGGTCGCCGGCACCTCCTCCGATCCCCACATCAGCGCCAACCTGAGCGCCATGTTCAAGGGAAAAGGTCAGCCGTCCAGCACCACCAAGAAGCCAAGCCCGGGCGGCATCCTCGGCGGCCTCTTCGGCGGTAAGTAGCAGGGTGTTAACTGATAAGTAACTATCCATCAGCACGGGTCAGGGCGCAGGTCAGGGTACCCCAGGTCCCCCGCTTTTTGGGGACCTGGAAGATCACCACTCCCGCCCCCGCCGCATTAAACTGAACCTTCCATGCTCCGCATCGCCATTCCAGAACCGACCACCTCCGACGCCGACTACAACAGCCGTTCGCTCCCGCCCTATCTCGACGCCCTGCGTGCCTCGGGCGCGGAACCCGTCATCGTCAAGGTCAATGCGCCGCAGGCCGACGTAGCCCGGCTGCTCGCCGGTGTCCAAGGGATACTGCTCCCCGGCAGCCGCTACGACGTCGATCCGCAGCGCTATGGCGCCGAGCGCATTCCCGAGTGCGGCGAGTCCGACCCCGGCCGCGCCGCCGTCGATGAGCTCTTTCTTCAGGACGCCTTCAACCTCCGCAAGCCGGTGCTGGCCATCTGCCATGGCGCCCAGACCCTCAACGTCTGGCGCAACGGCACCCTCATCCAGGATCTGAAGACCGAGGTGAACCACCGCCCTGGGCGCGACGTGGCTGAAGCCCACCCGGTTCGCGTGGCCGCCGGATCGCGGTTGTCCACGATCCTGAAGGGTACGGACTTCAGCCCGTATATACCTGCGGAGATCCAGGTGAACTCCTCGCACCACCAGGCCATCCGCGAACCCGGTGACAATCTGCGCATCACCGCCGTCTCCCCCGCAGACGGGGTCGTCGAGGCTGTCGAGCTGGACTCTCCCGACCACTTCGTCCTTGGCGTCCAGTGGCACCCGGAGCGCACATTCCACCAGAGCGCCTTCTCGCGCGCTCTCTTCTCGGCTTTCATCGGGGCCGTCCGCGCCTGGCAGCCGCCGGTGGTCGAATCCCTGAGCCGGTCATGAACCCCACCGCCGCGGAGCGCCTCAACGTCCTCCTCGTCCAGGCGGGCATGGAACCGCTGCCGCCGGAGCAGCTAACCGGCTTCCTGGCCTATCTTTCGCTTATTCTTCGCTGGAACGCCCGAACCAACCTCACTGCAATCCGCGACGAGGAAGGCATTCTCGCCCGCCACTTCCTGGAGTGCATCGCCTGCGCGCGCGCCCTTCCCGCCGGAATCGCCACCCTGCTGGACTTTGGCTCCGGCGCCGGCTTGCCCGGCATCCCCATCGCTCTCTGTCGGCCCGAGATCGCCGTCACCCTCGCCGAGTCCCAAGGCAAGAAGGCCGCTTTCCTGCGAGAGGTGGTTCGCACCCTCGGCCTCGGCGTGGAGGTCCACGCCTCGCGCGCCGAGGTGCTTGGCACAAGCTTTGACACCGTCGTCCTCCGCGCGGTCGACAAGATGCCCGAGGCCGTAGCGGCCGCTGCCCGACTGGTGAGCGCAGCCGGATGGCTGGCCCTGATGACCACGCACGCTGATTTGGCGGATCTCCATCGAGCGGCAGGCGGCGATTTTTCCTGGGAGACGCCGGTCGCCCTGCCTGGCAGCGACCAGCGCATCCTCTCCCTCGGCCGCCGAGCGTAGGCATTCCAGTAGCGCCGACCTCCCGGTCGGCAGTCGTGTCGGCCTCCCGGCACACCGCAACGCAGCCCCGGCAGCCGCAGAACCACTTCACATGCCGCGAAACCGCGGCGCCCGCTTCTCCAGAAATGCCCGCAGTCCCTCGCGGTAGTCCTCGCTTCCATAAACCCTGCGCCGCAAAGCTTGCAGCCTCTCGTGCGTCTCGGCTTCCAGCGGCCGAGCATTGCCCAGCGCGCGCAGCTCCTCCTTCAAGACCTCCAGAACCAGCGACGAGTTGCGCGCGATCCCCCGCGCCAGATCCAGCGCGCAACTCTCCAGTTCCGCCCGCGGAACCACCCGGTTCACGATCCCGCAGGCCTCCAGCCGCGCGACGGCAATGGGCTGGGCCAGGAAGAGCATCTCCTTGAGCAGGTGGCTGCCCGCCACGGCGAGGAAGTTCACCATTCCCTGGAGGTCATAGGGAATCCCCAGCTTGGCAGGCGTAAAGGCAAAGGTCGTGTCCTCCCCGGCTGCGATCAAGTCGCAGGCGAAGACCAGCTCGCACGCCCCTCCCCACACGGAGCCCTCCACCATCGCGATCACAGGCTTGGGCAACTGCTGAACCTGCCGGATGAGCTGGCGCAGCGGCGCGGCGAAGCCCAGCGGATCGCTGCCGCCTTCCGTGGGCAGCTCCCGGACGTCATATCCCGCCGAGAATACTTTGACCCCGGCTTCGGCGCGGAGAACGACCGCGCGGATGCCCGGGTCCCGCATCTGCCCCATCGCCTCGGCAAGATCGTCCAGCAGCACATGGCTCAGGGCATTCACCTGGCCATGGTGCATGGTGAGGACGCCAATCTTCCCTTCCAGGACCGAAACCGAAGCTTTCCCGTTCATTTGTTCCTCTTCTCCCCTCCCGATCATAGTGGGAACGGGCGTGGCCTGACGGGGCGGCCTCGGCCCGCAGGAGCAGTTTGTGCCCGCGTCAAAGGGCGGATCGGTTGGTCTGCTGAGGATCGAGCGGAGATCACAGCAAGCCCGACCCGCAGATGCTTTGTTCCACGTGGAACAAGCCCGCTGCCCCTGCTTCTATCCCCTCACCGTAAGCAGCCACTGTTCCACGTGGAACAAAGCCCCCGTTTCCAGCCCAATGTTTCACGTGGAACAATCCCCCGCCCGATGCCCCCCAAAGCCCAAAATGGAACCCGTATCCAATTCGATTCCCCTCCCCGCCAAGCCCTCATTCTTCCACCAGATTTGCGGAGTTTTCCACTGAACCGCCTCTCCAGCCCCAAAATCCCTACATCTCCTGAAAATCACCCCAAAATCCACACCATCAAGCGCTTACGGACCCCCTCGCTCCCCGGAAAAAGGCCGCTTTCCACAGCTTCGCCGAGTTCTCCACAATGCAAGTCCTCCCCCACACTTTCCCCCTTTCCTTTACTCTGGACTCCCATGGGAAAAGTACTCGGAGTGGTCAATCAAAAGGGGGGTGTGGGCAAGACCACGACCGCCATCAACCTCTCTGCCTGTCTGGCCATCCACGGCCTCAAGATCCTTCTGGTCGACTGCGACCCCCAGGCCAACGCCTCCTCCGGCCTCGGCTTTCAGCGCGACGACAACCGCCACTCCATCTATGAGACCCTGATGGGCGACTCCCCGGCCGAGCAGGTCATCCTGCCCACCGAAATCGAAACCCTCTCCATCCTCCCGGGCTCCAAGAACCTCACCGGCGCCAACATCGAACTGGCCGGCGCAGACGACCGCGCCATCCGCCTCCGCCAGGCCCTGGAACCGGTCAAGGAGAAGTACGATCTCATCGTGCTGGACTGCCCCCCGGCCCTCGACCTGCTCACCCTCAACGCTCTGGCCGCGGCCGAGATGCTGATCGTGCCCATGCAGGCCGAATACTTCGCCCTGGAAGGCGTTACCGAGCTGATGTCCACCCTCGAACGCGTCCGCTCCGCCTTCAATCCCGAGCTGACCATCGAGGGCGTGCTCCTGACTATGTATGACGACCGCACCAACCTCGCCCAGCAGGTGACCGAGACCCTGCGCGAACACTTCCGCGAGCGCCTTTATCGTACCGTCATCCCGCGCAATATCCGTTTGGCCGAAGCGCCCAGCCACGGCAAGCCCGTCGCCCTGTACGACGGCCGCTCCAAGGGCACCGAAGCCTACTTCGAATTAGCTGGCGAGTTCATGGCTCGCAACGGCCTGGAAGGCAAAAAGCGCCCTCTTCGCAAGCCGGCCGTTCCCGTCCGAGCCGAGGCCAAGATCACCTTCTGGCCTTACTCGTAGTTTCTTTGCGGCTTGCGGCCCGTGATTCGTGAGCTGTGCCTGTTCGGCAAGCGGGCCCCATAAGACTTGTCCAAGACCTGGTAAACCGGACTCCCTTCAGGCGCAAGCCAGGAGCCACGGACCACAGAAAACTCTCGCACCGCCATCCATAGGACTCGGAACCATGAGCACCGCCACATCCGATACCAAGCGCCGCGCCCTGGGCAAGGGCCTCGACTCGCTGCTGCCACGCGCCAATGCCCCCGCCACCACCCCTGCCGCTCCCGCCCAGCCGGAAGGTGGCCGCCCGCGCGAGATTCCCATCGACCAGATCGATCGCAATCCGTTCCAGACCCGCCAGCACATGGACGAGGAGCAGCTCGAGGAGCTCGCCGCCTCCATCAAGGCCAATGGGGTGGTCCAGCCCATTCTGGTCCGGCCGCTCGCCAATGGGCGCTTCCAGCTCATCGCCGGCGAGCGCCGCTGGCGCGCCTCGCAGAAGGCCGGCAAGCCGACGGTGCCCGCCATCCTCCGCCAGGTCTCCGACGAGCAGGCGATGGAGATCACCATCGTCGAGAACCTCCAGCGCGCCGACCTCAACCCCATGGAGCAGGCCCGCGCCTTCGAGCGCCTCTCCCGCGAGTTCCACATGACCCAGGAGCAGATGGCCCAGCGCACCGGCAAAGACCGCGCCACCGTTGCCAACTTCCTGCGCCTGCTCAAGCTGCCCGCCTCGGTCCAGGCCCGCGTCGAGACCGCCGAGATCAGCTTTGGTCACGCCCGCGCCCTGCTCGCCCTCGGAGAGCCGGAGCAGATCGAGAAGGCCGCCCAGCGCATCGCTGCACTTTCGCTTTCTGTTCGCCAAACGGAGAGCTACGTCTCCGGAATCCTGAATCCGGAGAAAGTCCAGAAGAAGGAGCCGAAGGAAGCTCCGCCCGTCGACCCCAACGTCCGCGATGCGCAGGAGCGCCTGCAGCGCGCCCTCGGCCTCCGCGTCACCATCGAAGACAAGAACGGCCGCGGCAAAGTCATCATCGAGTACGGCCGCCTTGAGGACTTCGACGCCCTGCTCGACCAGCTCGCTGGCGACTGAGCAAGTCCAGTCGCTCAGAGCAGGCTAAGGCTTCGGCTTGGCCGGTGTGGCTGCGGGTTCCGCATTTCTCTTGGCCTGAAGGTTAGCCAGCGCCAGCTTTTCCGCAGTTGCCAGCGCATCGCTGGCCGGAACACTCACGTCCGGCGTCACTCCGGTGCCTTCCCAGCCGGTCTTGGTGATGGGGTTGATCGCAGTCCCAAACGGCACGCCCACCACGAAATGACCCGGGAGGGGATGGTCTTGGACGATATGCGCTCCCCCAGCAGTCGTTTCCCCCACGATGGTTGCGCGCTTCTGGGTCTTCAGGTCGTAGGTGAATTCCTCTGCTCCGGATATGGTGCGGTGCGAGGTAAGCACAAAGACAGGCTGGACCGGCATCCGTGTGCCCGGAACCCACGGGAGCGTCCAGTACTGGGTCGTGAAGTCTTTGGGCCGGTTGTAGAGATCGTTCAGATGAGTCGGCTGGTCGAACAGATAGCTCGCGATCAGGCTCACCATTCCCGGGTAGCCGCCTTTGTTGTCGCGCAGGTCGAAGATCAGCGCATCCGTGTGGGCCACAAAGCTCATGGCTGCGGTCACCGTCGCTCCGCAGATTGCAGGGTCTGCGAATCCGTCGAATTTCACGTAGCCGATATTGCCGGGTAGAACCTCAACCTTGTCGAACTGGCAATTCATCTTCAGAAACGCCTGTTGCCTGCGCGTCTCGTCCTGGGGCGTCGCCTCGCGTGCGCTGGGCTGCGTGAACGGGACGAAATGCACATGCAGGTGCTTGTCATGGCTCACGGCGCGCAGATCCTCGGTCAGCCTTTGAGCGAAGACATACCCGTCCGTGATGCTGTTGTAGTCCCCGGCCCTTTCATGCGCATCGAGCGCTTCATTCATCCTCGCCGCAAGAGCAGGGAAAACATAATCCTTGGTCAGGTCTGCCTTGATGCCATCCATCACGCGTGTGCGAAGAGCGGCATCCAGCACCACATTCACGGGCGTCGCACCGGGCGGCAGGGTGCTCAGGCCGAGGAAAATAACCGTGGGCGGATTGCCGTTCTTCACCAGCAGATCCCCGATCACCGTTGCGCCGCTGTTGCTCTCCTGCACCCGAAAGTGGATTTGCAGCGGCGCGCTGGATTCGATGGACAGCAGCCGCAATGCCCCGACGCGATCCCGGGAGCGAACCACCTCATCGACATTCTGCGCGGGATCGAGGGTCTTCACATAGTCGGTGATCTTGGCACGATCACCGCTGTTCCATGCATTGAGCCACGCCTGGAGCGTACGGCCCGCGGCGGTTCCGGGAATCACAGGCTGCTGGGAAAATGCAGCAATGGAAGCGCACAAAAACAGCGGCGCCAGGCGGAGGATGCGCATGACCTTTTCTCCAATGCTTCCAGAATATAGGTCCTCCGCCTGTGCGCTCGCCTGGGGAAGTTCGCTACGCCCTCCTCCACACCGCCACCGCCGTCAGTGCGCTCACCAAAATCGGGAACCACACCTGCCCCAGCCACGGCACCGGGATCAGAAACAGCACATCCGGCGTCAGCAGCGAGTGCGGCCAGCCAATCGCTGCGCGCAGCCACGCATAGTACGCCAGATCCCACCACGCGAAGGTCCACAAAAACGCCAGCGCCTTCTCCTTGGCGCTCTGCCCGGCGAGCCAGGCAATCGCGCCCAGCATCACCATCGTGGCTGCTTCGCGCCAGATCTCAAACCGCAGCAGATGCTTCGGCACCGCCACGAACGCCGAGGCGTGCAACTCCCCCAGCGGACTGCTGGCGGCGCGCAGATAGATCACCACCGCGGCCTCCACCAGCCCGAACGCGATGCCGAAGATACCGGCCAGCGCCAGCCGCTTCTTGCCCAGGCCTGCCGCGCCTTTTCCCGGCAGAAACCACAGCGCCACCGGCACTGCAATCAACAGGTTTACCCACCACGGTTGCGCAAATCGAATCATCTCGGTCGACCAGATCCTCCATTGTTATTTCCGTACAGTCCCATCCAATGCGCCTCGGCCAGGATGTGGCCCTTCATGGCGCGGTCCAGCTCCTTGCGGCGCGCGGCCGCCTGCAGATCGAGCATCGCGTCCAGCACCAGCAGCCGGAAGAAGTAGCGGTGCGTCTTGCCCGCCGGCGGACACGGGCCGCCGTAGCCGATGCGGTCGAAGTCGTTGCGTCCCTGCCGTGCGCCGTTGTCCAGCACCTCCCGCGGTGGAACCCGCTCCGGCAGCATCGTCGTATAGGGCGGCAGGTTCCACATCAGCCAGTGCGTCCAGGTGCCGCGCGGCGCGTCCGGATCCTCCACAATCAGCGCCAGCGAGCGCGCCGCCGGCGAGACGCCGCTCCACGCCAGCGCCGGCGAAATATCCGCGCCCCCGCAGGTGTACCGGCTGGGAATCTCACCCCCGTTGGCGAAGGCAACAATCTTCAACGCAAGAGACATGGACACTCTCCTTGCTTACTCCAGCACCACTCATCTCCCGCAACCGCTCAGCTCCGCTCCGCGCTTCACGCCGCTTCCCAGGCAGTCCCCGCCGTATGTCCGGCGGCAAACTGCGCGATCCGCGGCTGCACCAGGCGCTTGTACTCCTCCCAGCTCATGCGGATCAGCTCCCGATGCGTGCCGGCATTGAAGGCGATCTCCTTGTCCTTCTCCAGGCTCTCCTCGGCGTAAATCGGCAGCCCGTAGAGATTGCCAAAGGGCGGCATCGCGCCGGTTTCGCACTCCGGAAAACGGTCGCGGAACTCGTCCTCGGTGGCCAGCGCCACGTTCTTCGCCCCCGCCACCCGCTTCAGCAACAGAAGGTCCACGTGAAACTTGGCGGGAATCACCGCCATCGCCAGGCTTCCGTCCAGCTTCACGATCACGGTCTTGGCCAGCTCCTTGCCCGAGATGTGCGTCAATCCCGCAATTCCCTGCGCCGTGTAGGCCGGCGAGTGCGAGATCACCAGATACCGCACTCGGTTCCGGTCCAAAAATTCTGTCAGACTTGCGATAGCCATAACTACCTCCTGCGATCGCACCGTTCTGTCTGTTCCCGGTCCTGCGTGATCCACGAATCACGACTCACGAACCTCAACGCTTGTATCCGAACTTCCGCAGCAGCTCATAGCGCCAGGCCACATCGGCCTCGCCCTCCACTCCTTTCGGTGAGCTGCCGTCAATCACGCCCAGCACGCCGCGGCCCTTGCTGTTGTTCGCCACCACCACCTCCACCGGGTTCGCTGTGGCGCAGAAGATGGTGCACACTTCCGGCACGCTCTTCAGCGCGTTCAACAGGTTGATGGGATAAGCCTGGGCCAGCATCAGCACGAACACGTGGCCCGCGGCCAGCGCCTGGGCGTTGCGGATGGCCACCTCGCGCAACCGCGCATCGTTGCCGTCCGCGCGCACCAGGCACGCGCCCGAGCTCTCATTAAAGGCCAGACCGAATTTGGCATGAGGCGCGGTGGTCGCCACCGCCTCGTAGATATCCTCCACGGTCTTGATGAAGTGCGACTGCCCCAGGATGATGTTGGCGTCGCCCGGAATCTCCATCGGAACGGTCAGCAGATCGATCATCGCTCCACCTCCGCTTCCCAGACCTCATGCGCTCTTCCTATGTTGCGCCCGAATTCGTTCCACGTAACGTCCCGTTTTGAGATCGACGCGCACCGTCTCGCCGGGCCCGACGAAGAGCGGCACCTGCACCCGGAAGCCGTTTTCGAGGACCGCCTCCTTGCGTCCCGAGTCCGGCTGCGAGCGCGCCGGGGCAGCGGTCTCCCGCACCCGCGCCTCCACGGTGTCGGGCAGGTCCAGCCCGATCGCCTCCTCGCCGAAGAACTCCGCCGTCACCTCCGCGCCCGACTCCAGAAACCGCGCCGCCATGCCCAGCGCCTCAATCGGAAACTCAATCTGCTCATAGCTGTCCAGCCGCTGGAAGACGCAGTTCTCGCCTTCGGCGTAGAGGAACTCGATCCGGTGCTTGTCCAGCTCTACATTCTCCAGCTTCTCGAGCGGCCGAAAGTGCTGATCCCAGATGCGGCCGCTGCGCACATTCGACAGGCGCGCGTTTACCGAGCCGCTCATCTGCGCCGTGCCTGACCGCGCTTCCACCTCGAGCACCTTGTAGACGCGCCCTTCCATGCGGAGTCCCATGCCTGTCCTCAGTTCGGATGCCGTGACCATAAGCGCCTCCCTTGCATCAGCCGCTTATCTGGTCCCGTCCGGCTTTGTGGCAGGCGCACCACCGCGCACCCACGGCTGCCGTTGAGGGAACAGGAACCAACATTGCGCTCCCTCGAAAACTGCGGGCAGTGACTCCCGTCACGACGCGCTGCGGCTAAGCGCAGGCGCGTTCAAAAGTTTTGCGCATACGCATCGCGGGCCAGCCCCAGGCCGCGTGCCCGGTGCGCCAGGGCATAGGCCTGCTGCCGGCTCATCACCCCACCGATGGCCACCAGGTAGGGCGCATGCCCTTTGGGCGAGAAGACCTGCGGTGTCAGCTCCGGATGCCGCTCGGCAACCTTCGTCACCATCTTCTGTGCCGCATCCTGGTGATCGTAGGTGTAGAGGATCACCCGCCACTCGGTCCGGGCTCCCTTAGCCGACGGCTTTGCGATCTTCGCCGCTGGCGTGGGGATCCTGGCTGCGTGAACGCCTGCCGGTGCTCTTCTTGCCGCAGCATGGATCGCGCTGCCGTGCGCCGCGGCTCTCGCCGGATGCGCGCTCCGCGTGTGCCAGGCGTGCGCGAACAGCATCACGGCCAGCACCAGCATGGCCACCGCGGCCACCGGGGCGATCCAGCGCGAACGCAGCAGATCGCGGTCGGCGCGCAGACGGCGGAACACCTGCTGCCGCACGGCAGAGCGCACCGGATTGCCGCCCCAGGCGGCTTCTTCCTTCTCCTTCTCCTTGGCAGCAAACTTCAGATGCAGTTGCGGCCCTTCCGGCGTGGGCGCCGCCGGCTTCTGGGGTTTGGCAGCCGCTGCTGCGCTGGCAGCCACGGCTGCGGCGGGTGCCGGCCTGAGCCGCGCGCCCGCCGGCTTATGCCCTTCCAGCGCGCCCCGCATCTCGGCCACGCCCCAGGTGCCGCTCATCCCATTGCGGATCAACTCCCCAAACGGCGCCGGAATGGCCGTCTCCGGAATGCCCTGCAAGGTAGTGCGCTGGGTGAGAGTTTGCAGCAGCACCACGGCTGCGTCATGCACATCGCGGCGCTTGGCGGCGCGGCCCTCCTCGCCCTCGCGTGCCTCGCGAATGCAGTCGCTGCGCAGCTTCACGGTTTCGCCCACCGCGAACAGGTTGCGCACCTCCACATGCTCGTGCACAAAGCCGTGGTTGTGCAGCATCTCCAGCGCCGACAGCAGGCAGGCGGCGATCTGCGCCGTCTCCTTTACGCTCAGGTGGCCGCGGTCGAGAGCGTCGGAGAGGTTCGCGTCCACCTTCTCAAACACCGCATAGACCGCCGGGCCGCCGTCCAGGTCGATGGGGCCGAAGTGCTCCAGCTTCAGCATGGCGAGGTGATTCAGCGCCTCCAGGCAGCGCCAGCGGGCCAGAATCTCCTCCTGGTCGAAGTGGCACTCGATCAGGCGCAGCACCAGCGGCTCGCCTTTGCCGTTGGACGTCGAGAAAAATGCGCTGCGTCCTTCCGGCAGCAGAAGTTGTTTCAAGGGATAGGCGCCGTCGATGGTCAGCCCTTCATAGTCGGTCCACAGCTGCATACACACTTCCTGCTCAGGGGGGAGATGAACCAGGCAGGATGCCGCGAGCGGCGAAGTCGCACAGGACGTGCAGGGAGCGGGGCGCGGATGCGAGCGCGCGCCCCTGTTCACCGTCATTATCGCAAAGCCTGCTGTGCAAACCACAGCCAAGCCCGTTACTACCTAAATGCGGGCAGGGCGTGGCGGCTGGAGATCAGAGTGTCGAGAAGAGATCAGGGTGAGTCGGGGATGGACTGCTCGTTGAGGAAGCGGAGTTCGGTTTCGACCCTGGCGATGTTCTTTTCAAGATAGGCGAGGACGACGGGCGGCCTCTGGTTGGGGTCGTCCTGCGGCATGGTGGCGTAGAAGGCGCGCGCCTCGCGGTAGCCGCGGAGGGTTTCTTCGAGGCTTTTGCGGCGCTCGCGCAGCTTCCTGGGAGTGAGCGGGAAGGGGCGCTCGGGGTCGTACTCATGGGTGCCTTCGGTGTCGCGGTGGTCGAGGAGACAGTCAGCCACCTGCGGTGGGGCAGACGGCGCTGGCGCGCCCATCGAGTCGTGGTCTCCCAGGTCCGCTGCGCGGGACCTGGGGCACTCGGGCACCTGGGGTGGGGCAGCCACCTGCGGTGGGGCAGACGGCGCCGGCGCGCCATTGGAGTTGTGGTCTCCCGAGGTCTCGGGATGGGGATGGAACGGGTCGCCGAGATCGGGCGGGGGGAGCTGCTCCATGCGGGTGAGGTTGAGCTCGCCGATCTGGAGGGCGAAGAGGTAGGTGCCGGCCTCGCGGCGACTGATCTTGTGGGCGGCGAAGGCGGCGAGGATTTCATCGAGAGACATCTGGATGGCAGTGCGGTTTTCGAGCGGCGGCAGGGCGACGGAGTGGCGGCGGACGCGGTTGGCCTCGACCAGGGTGCGCTTGCGGGAGTGCTGGTAGCAGAGGAGCTTGCCGCGCAGAGCGGGCGATCCGCAGGTGCGGCCATCGGACATGATGTGGCGACATTCCGGATAGCAGGAGGTCTGGGCCATGATTATCCCCCTCCCCCCGGTTTTGGGGGATGTTCGTGCAGGGAAAAGAGTTATGGTGAGGGTGCCAGCTAAGTTCGTTGTTTTCGATGAGTTGCAGCGATGATCGTTAGTTTCAGCAGCTTACGGGCCGGGGCGAGGGCTTGCTGCTGCCGCGCGGGCGACCTTGTTCCTGGGCCGCCCGGCGTTGACTGGCGCGGGCGAGGCGGTGGAGGAGATCGAGGGCGCGGGTCTGGGCGCGGATTTGGTCGGTGCGCTCACGAAAGGCGCGGAAGTCGATTTCGCCGGCGGCGAAGGACTGCATGGCCTGGGCGGCTTGCTGGGCGAGGTCCTGGTAGCGGGAGGAGGTGGGCTGCCAGGACTGGACATCCGGGGGTAGCGGTTGTGGGGCGGGAGAAGCTGGATTTTGCGGCATGGGTCCAGCTTAGGGATTTGCGGGCAATTCCAAGCAAAGGGGACTGGGGCGGCAGGTGGTTGGCCGGCAAGGAGATGCGCGGGGATAGAAGGAAGTGGATCTTGACAAGAGCAGCGAGTCAGGCGCCTGCGGTGGGGGGGACGGCACTTGCGCGCCCCTAGAGTTGTGGCCCGTCGTTACTGAACTTCTCGAAGCTGAAAAGCTGGGGCGAGGAGGAGGGTGTTAGACGTCCTCTTCCGAGCGCGCTAAGGCAGGCGCGGACCCTTCGGCAGCCGAGGCGGGCGAAGGATCCGCAGCCAGAAAAATCAATCGACTCGCACCCGGCCACTGCGGGATTTCTGGGTCTTGCCGCGCGCGGGCGGCCCTCACTCCGCCTCACTCGAAGTCGTCCACCTTCTCATAGGGCAGGTAGACGGGGTCCCACACGTAGTCGTGGATCAGCTCTTCGAGGTTGGCTCCAGGGGGGATCTCGGCCAGCCCTTCGGCCTGAGCGGTTTCGGCCACGGCGTGGGCGATGGCGGCGCTGATGCGGCGCGACTCGCTGATCGGCGG
>JAJZCY010000176.1 GCA_021828835.1 Acidobacteriota bacterium
GCAACATCCGCGCCGCCATCACCCGGCTGGTGGTCCACGACCCCGAAGGCAACGAGATCGAAATCGTGCCGGAATGAAAAACGGCGCTCGCAGCGCCGTTTTTCTGACCTTATTGAATCCAGCGAAGTTGTTTCGCCTTCAGATCCCCAGCTTACGGACTTCCTCGTTGTAGTACTTGCGGTAGAGGATCTCCCACTCCTGCGAGCCTTCCAGGATGATCTTGCGCTGCCCGGCGATCTTGGCGCGGGCCGCGGCGTCGATCTTGCCCTCCTCGACCAGCAGCTGCTCGAGGATTTTGCGCGATTCCTGGCGGATGGTGTTGCGGTCTTCGAGAAAACCGACCTGGTCGATCTCGGCGAGCGCGTCGGCCACGGTGTGGGCCAGCTTGTTGAGCTTGTCGCGGCTGATCCTCATAGCACCGCCTTGTACTTCTTGGCCAGCTCGGTCTTCACCTTCTTGAACATCTCGGCGTACTGTGCGCCGGACTTCCGCATCTCCTCGGAGTAGGCCTCCAGGATCACGCGGACCTCTTCGTTGATGCGGTCTTCAAGCGAAAGCTCATCCAGCAGCGCGGCGTGGACGCGCTCCTCGGTGACCTTGGCATCAGTCGTGGTGATCATCTTGACGTCGATGAGATGCTTGACTGTGCGGCGGGCCAGATACCCAATGTAATCGCGAGAGAAGATCATGGGTTTGAAGCTTCAGGATAACGCACCGCCCCGGATGCTGTACACCCGCAAGCAGTTCAGGGTAGAAGCTCCGCAGCTTCCGGCGGCAGGGCCCTGCGGAGCTGGTACGGTTTCAGCTCCGGTGGGGGCAATCCTTGGCGTTCAGGCAGGCATCGGAGATGCGCAGCCGCTCCACCGGGCGTCCGCCCACCAGGTGCTCACGAACGATCTCCTCGGCGTCGGCAGCGTTCACATTGGCGTACCAGACGGCCTCCGGGTAGACGACCATCATCGGCCCGTGCTCGCACTGGTCCAGGCAGCCGGATTTGTTGATGCGCACGCGGCCGCCCAGGCCGGCATCCTTGGCCAGCTGGTTGAGGCGGGCGTGCAGTTCGCTCTTGCCGTCGCCGGAGCAGGAGGGCCGAGGCGCTTCGGCGGGACGGACGTTATGGCAGACAAAAACATGGCGTTCAAACGCGGGCAAAATCAGGCTCCTTAAAGTCGGGGACGATCGTGGCGCCGGGCGCGGCACCCCTGCTTTGAGACTACAGGCTTCCTGCGCGGCGATCCAGCCCGCCTCTTCCGGGCGGGTGTTGCCGTCCCGCGGGTGTTGCCCGCGTCTCGCGGGTGTATGGTGTTGGTGCAGAGGTTTGGGGGGGCTCGAAAGCCCGTCCGGAGATCATCCAGAACCTGCACTTTTCACAATTCGGCTTCCCGCCCCGCCCCCATCTGCGAGAATGATGGTTTGACTATGAGTTCTGATAACCTTCTCGGCCTGAAAGACGACATGGTGGCCTTCATCGAAGGGCACGGCATGCGCCGGCTGCCCGGCTATGTCACCGACGACATCCCCTCCGTCCTCTGGGAGGACCAGGGCAACCCCGACGCATGGAAAGACTTCGTCGAGATGGCCAAGCACGTGGGCGCGCCCTTCGTCACCTTCAGCGAGATGAGCCTGGAGCGCGAAGAGATCGACGAGCTCATCGACCAGGCCACCG
Organism: Acidobacteriota bacterium; assembly: GCA_021828835.1. GTDB lineage: Bacteria > Acidobacteriota > Terriglobia > Terriglobales > Acidobacteriaceae > Telmatobacter. The sequence goes on from JAJZCY010000176.1 coordinate 1,667, forward strand.
AGATGAACTTCCCCGATGAAGAGGCCTCGGAGCTGGTCGAAGCCAAGTGGCTGCGCAACTACGCCGGCATGGTGGGCTATATCCAGCTCGGCTTTGTCTACCAGGGCATGGCCTTTCTGCACGAAACCACAACCGAGTGGTACGAGCGCTTCCAGTCGCTGGTGGAAGACGTCGAGGGCTTTCAGGACATCGTGATCGACGACAGCGATTCCCGCGACGACGAGGACGAGTAGGCACGGTGGGCGCGGCTGGAATCCAGGATGCCATCGCCGCGCCGCCTGAACGGCGCAAGCCCCGTCAGCGCTGGCGCTTTGCCGAGCCGCAGCCCGAGACAGCCGCAGCGCTGGCCCGCGAAGCCCGCATCCCCGAAGCTCTTGCCGAACTGCTGCTGGCCCGCGGCGTCAGCGATGCCGCCCAGGCCTTCGCCTTTCTCAACCCTGACACGGCGCAACTGCACAATCCCTACCTGATGCTGGGCATGGCGGCCGCTGTCGAGCGCCTCGATCGCGCCATCGCTGCGCGCGAACCTATCCTGCTCTACGGCGACTACGACGTGGACGGCACCACCGCGGTGGTCCTGCTCAAAACCGCTATCGAGATGCTCGGCGGCATCGTCCGCTTCCATGTGCCCCACCGGTTGCGCGAGGGCTACGGCATGCAGTCCAGCGTCCTGGAACAGGCCTACGCCGAGGGCGTGCGCCTGGTCATCACGGTGGATACGGGGATGCGGGCTTTTGCCGAGGCCGAAACCGCGCGCCGTCTCGGCCTCGACCTGATCGTGACCGATCATCACCTGCCCGAAGCGGGGGATGGCGTGCCCGATGGGCTGGCGATCCTGAACCCCAATCAGCACGGCTGCCTTTACCCCGAAAAGGCCTTGTGCGGCGCGGCGATCGCCCTCAAGCTGGCCCAGGCGCTGCTGGAAAAGCACGACGTGGCGCGTACCCGCGAGAAGATACTGCCCAGCTTTCTCAAGATGGCGGCCATCGCCACCATCGCCGACGCCGTGCCGCTGCGCGGCGAGAACCGCACTCTCGCCGCGCTCGGCCTGCGCGAGCTCCGCCGGCCGGTTGGCGCCGGCCTGCGCGCGCTCTTTGCCGCGGCCGAGCTGGACCCCGCGGCCAAGGAACTCACCGGCTTTGACGTCGCATTCCGGCTGGCGCCCCGCATCAACGCCGCCGGCCGCATGGATGTCGCCTCCGACGTCATTGAGCTCTTCTCCACCCGCGACCCCCAGCGCGCCGTGGAACTGGCGGGCAAGTTGGAGCGCCTGAACCGCGAGCGCCGCGAGGTGGAAGCCTCCGCACTGGCCATTATCGAAGGCCGCCTTGCCTCCGATGCCGAGCTCATCCAGGATCGCCTGCTGGTCGTCGAGGGCGACGGCTGGCATCGCGGAGTGATCGGGATCCTGGCCTCGCGCGTGGTGGAGCGCACCGCCAAGCCGGCCATCGTGGTGAGCGTTGAGGACGGCGTGGCGCACGGCTCGGGCCGCTCGGTGGATGGATTTCCGCTGCTCAGCGCCCTGGAGCCCTGTGCCGAGCTGTTCACGCGCTTTGGCGGGCACGCCTTCGCCATTGGCTTCGCCATGCCGGCGGCCAATCTGCCCGAGCTCAAGCAGCGCCTGCGCGCCTATGCCGCCGAACATCTCGCCGCGCGCGATCCGGAGCACGTCCTGCGCATTCACGCCGAGTTGCCGCTCAGCCACATCACCCCGGTGCTGGCCGGTTGGTTAAAGAAGCTCGAGCCCTTCGGGCATGGCAATCCCGAGCCCGTGTTTGTGGCCCGCGCCGCGCGCCTGGTGGCCGCGCCTCGCATCATGAAGGAACGGCACGTGCGGCTCGAACTCGCGCGCGAGATGCCGGGGAACTCGGCCACCCGCGGCGGCGGCTCCATTCGCGCGCTGGGCTGGAGCCTTGCCGATGAGGCCGCAGCGCTCGGCCTGAAGCAGGGAAGCGCGATCGACGTTGCCTACCGCATCCGCGAGAATCCCCATCCCGACTTCGGCGGGCTGGAGATCGAGATCCTGGGCATGCGGCCTGCGCAGGAATCCTCACCGCAAACAAACTGAGGCCCGCACTGTGTGCGGACCTCAGTTGCCTACTGCTTGCAGTACCGCCGGCGAGTAGAATCTCATGGGCCTGGTTGTTGAGGATGGCCACCGTAAACGCCGCCCTATACCTCACCTTGAAGTAAGCCGAGGCATAGGCGATGAGCGCGAAGCCGGCGCGTGCGATTCGGGGAATATCTTGCCGTCGCCGAACGGCCGCTACTCCATCTGCTCGGCATCGAGCCGTCTGCCATGCCCTCATTAGTCGCGCCGCGCTCCCACGATACGCTGGATTTATTCCAGGCCTGACTGTCGCTTACGCGTGCGGAAAGATCGGAGTCGCGTCGGCGGCGCTGGCGATCAGATGCTTCTCCTCTTCCGGAGTAATGGGCTGAAAGTTCTGGGCCACGTACATGGCCAGTGGGAAGTAGCGCTCGTCGCCCGGCGGGATGGCGGCGGTAATCCGCTGTGAGAGCGTCCAGCGCAAGGCCAGGGCAGCCTGCTCCGGCAGGGAGCAGGGCTCGTACCACTCCTTCGGGTTCGGCTTTTGCGCCTTGTCCATTCCGGCAGGCCATTTCGATTTAGCCATGGCTTTGATGGCCAGCATGCCCGCGCCCTTTTCATGTACCCGGGCGATGACGCGCGGACCGAAGTTCTTCTGCGATGTGAGCACGAAGTTGATGGGAAAGAGCACGGTGTCGAAATCGAAGTGGTCGAGCAGGGCTAGCGCGGCCTCTTCCGAATGTGCCGAAAATCCGAGATAGCGGATCTTGCCGGCCTTCCGCCCGGCCTCGAATGCCTCCTGCGCCCCGCCCGGGCCCATGATGCGCTTCACATCCTCGACGGTGGTGACCGCGTGATGCTGGTAGAGATCCACGTGATCGGTCTCCAGCAGCTTGAGGGAATTGTCGAGGGCCTCGGCCGCCTCGGCCTTGTCGCGTTTGCCGGTCTTGCAGGCCAGGAAAAACTTGTCCCGATAGGGTTTCAGCGCGGGGCCCAGGAGTTGCTGTGCGTCTCCGTAGCTGGGCGCCACGTCCACATAGTTGATCCCGGCGGCGTGCGCCTGGGCCACGGTGTTATTGGCCACCGCCTGGGTCGAGTTGGTAATCACGATGCCGCCCAGACCAAGAATCGAGAGCTCCTCGCCGGTCTTGCCCAGCTTGCGCCTGGGGATCGGCTTGAAACCTGCGTCAGAGGGCGACGGCCACGGCATCGCTGAGGAAAGGGCTGGAGCGGCCGCTGCTCCTGCTGCAATTGCGCCGCTCTTGAAAAAGCTTCTCCTATCCATAATTCCTCCTTGGGGGCCAGATAGGGGGTGATCTGAGCAGAAACTCCGCCTAGCTCGGCGGAATCCTGAGTATAGCCCTTTGTCCCGATGGCTTCCATCTGTTGCGCCGCGGTTTCGGGTTTATCAGCGCCTCTATCCCAGGTATCAACCGGCATGAACCAGCTTCTGCCGGCTAATGGACAGCCCGTCACGATGGCGCAGATTGCGGAAGACCACGGTGGAAACGACTGTCAGGATTCCGAGAGCGATGAAAGCCTTGTGGATTCCATGGATAAACACGACGGGAATCTGCCAGATATGCTCAGGGAGGAAGAAGGCGGTGGCCAGACCGGCGATGGCTACGCCAAAGCTGAGGGCCATCTGCTGCATGGTGGCAAAGATGGTGCTGGCGGCGCTGGTGTCCTCTTCGGCCACGTCCGCGTAGACCAGGGTGTTCATGCTGGTGTATTGCAGAGTGCTGAAGGCTCCGTAGACAAAGGCGAGCAGCACGATCACCCAGAGCGGCGTGCGCAGGCCAATGGTGGCGAACAGCACCAGCAGGATGCCGATGATGAAGGTGTTTGAGATCAGGATATAGCGGTAGCCGAAACGGTTCAGCAGCCGGGTCATGAAGGCGTTCATCACCATCGCTGCGATGGCCTGGGGCATGATGAGCAATCCCGATTGGACAGGGGTATACCCCAGGCCGATCTGATAGAGCAGCGGCAGGAGAAATGGCACGCCGCCGATGCCGAGGCGGGTGATGAAGCCCCCTCCGACGGCCGCGCGGAAGGTTCGGAGCCGGAAAAGCGCGAGCCGGAGTAGAGGAAAAGAAGTTTCCTTGGCATGCAGCCAATAACCGGCCAGCAGGGCGGAGGAAATCGCGAGCAAGCCGAAGATTTCGCGCGCGCTGAGGGTGTGGTCGCCGAAGACCTCCAGGACGTAGGAGAGCAGGGCCACTCCGGAACCGAAGAGGATTAGGCCCAGCAGGTCGAGAGGCGGGGTATCTTCCTCGCGATAGTCGGGCAGGTGAAGGTATACCAGAACCAGCCCGAGGAGGCCGATGGGGATGTTGAGGAAGAAAATCACGCGCCAGTGCAGGTAATCGACGATGAGGCCGCCGGCGACCGGACCAAGCATGGGGCCGACGAGGGCGGGAATGGAGACAAAGCTCATTACCCGCACGAGTTCATGTTTGGCGAATGCGCGCACCAGCGTGAGACGTCCCACCGGAACCATCATGGCGCCGCCGCAGCCCTGGAGCACACGGCACAGGACGAGTTCGTGGATGTTAGTCGAGATGCCGCAAAGCAGCGAGCCAAGTGTGAAGATGCCGATGGCGGTGGCGAACACGCGGCGCGTGCCAAAACGATCGGCCATCCACCCGCTGATCGGGATGAAGATGGCGAGGGCGAGCGTATAGCTGGCCAGGACGGCTTTCATGGCCAGAGCGGTGACGCTGAGCGCCTTGGCTATGACGGGGACGCCGGTGTTGAGGATGGTCGTGTCAAGCGACTCCATGAAAAAGGCAACCGCGACCAGCCAGGGCAGCAGGTTACGGCTTGAAGAATTGAGATCTTCGGCGCGGGGTGCTGGATCGGGTCGAGGGGAGGGGTCCATGGGAGAGAACATCTCTTCAATGCCGGCTGAGCGGCGGATTGACCTGCGGATCAGGCTCTCCCTCACGAAAAGGGTGCTTTACGCGGTCTTTTCCAGAATACCGTGCGGCTGAGCATCCTCATGATCGGCAGAGGTGATGTGGGGGCTGCTCCATCATGAGCCCAACGAGTCTTTCATTTTGACGCCACTCGAACGCCAGGTTGGTCCAGTTGAATCGTCAACGACGAACCTGGTCGCACAGGAAGCTTCTTCAGAGGTGTTTCGTTGGAGTTGCCAATCGGAGTTCCACCCCGTTTAGCAGATTAGGGGCGATGACAACATACTCATTCGAATCCATGAACTGCAGCCCTTCGCGCCTGATGAGACGTTTGGCAGATTCAAGATCGGCGACGCGCACGGCAAGGGACGTCAACCTGGTTGAGGAGTGGGAGCGATTCTGAGCCAGGGATGGGACTATCTGAATATGTCCGTCGTCAAGTCGGAACGCCATTCCCCCGTCCGGTCGATGGTGAGGTACAGCGCCGCTGAAGGCGGTCAGGAAATGCTGGTGACGTTTAGGATCGTCTCCGGCAAGCGTGACCTCGACGATATTTGTTGCGGTGTTCGAGTGCCGCTGGAATTGTCTGTTCCAGAAGTTCTCCGGATAGTGCTGCTGGCAGACGAAGAACGACAGGTCTGGTGCGAGGGGGGCATGGGCAAACGCAAGCGTAAACGCAACCTGAACCTCCGAGCCGTCAGGCCGTACTCCCTTTCGAGAGAACCAGAAGGGCTCGAAGTCTCCTATTCCTTGCTCGCGAAAAAGAGCGGCATCCGCTCTTGCGTCTTCGCTGCTTAGCACCATCATCGCGATGCCTTCGCGCTTCTCGAGAAAATTCTGGATGAATGCTCCAAAACTGAACTGCCGGGGCTGATGCGGCATCACCTGAGCACCAGCCCCGACGGTTATCAGCTCGATGAAGGAGGACTCAAACTGTATCAGGCGATTCTCTGTTCCCCAAGGATGGCGATTGCGAGTCCCTACTTGGAATCCAAGTTTGCGATAGACGTCGGCAGCCTGGTCGAGGTTCCGGACTGCGATGACAAGGTGATCGATTCGGCGCATCCTGGCAGTCTTCCCTTCAGGCTGAATGAGCCTGGTCCAACCGCTGCATGACTTCCGTAACAGCGAGTTCCGCCGCTACCACTGCACCGGCCATATAGCCCGGCTCGACTGGACTCGTTTCGCTTCCTCCAAGCGATAAGCGTTGGCGCCACGCGCCCGTGACCCAAGGCCCGGCTGACGCATCTGGATGCCCACCTCCACTTTGATCTTGCGCGGTGGCAGTGAGTGGATCGGCTGCCCAGTCCTTCAGAAGGGTGGCTTGTGGCTCGAGCGCCTCCGGCCCGAACAGGCGAGCCAGTTGATCGAGGCAAGCTCGCTTCAGCGCTGCGTCTCCCATGGCTAGACGGGCATCAGCTCCGACGGCCGGAAAACCGAAGAGAGCGGCCTTACCAGAAGCAGTGGTCGCGTCGTGAATCTCAGCGAGAGGGCCAGCGAGACTCTGCGCCGTGCCCGAGAGTCCAGCCTCCCGCCAGAACGGGCGATCGTACACCGCAAAGAACTTCGCGTGAGGAGCCATCCACGTAGGTGTGGCCCTCCAGCGATCTATGGCTGCGGCATCCATTGACGGTGAAAATGAGATCTCTGCGAGCAGCCGCGGCGGAATCGCCGCAATTACCTGTTCGGCTACGATTCCTTGTTCCGCGCCGTCCGTCATCGAATATGTCAGAGTTGAATATGTCGAGCCAAGCTTAACGTGCTCAACGCGTGCGCCCAGAAGAATTCGCTCGCGGGGAAACTCCTTTTAGATC
>JAJZCY010000177.1 GCA_021828835.1 Acidobacteriota bacterium
CGCCGGTTTTCTTTACCTGCTGATGGCGCATCTGGGCGCAGTGTGCATCCTGTTCAGCTTCGGCGCGATGAGCGCAGGCAACTGGCAGCTGACCTTCGACGCCATGCGCGGCAACTCACTGTCTCCGGGGTGGGCGACGGCAGCTTTCGTGCTCGCGCTGCTGGGTTTTGGCGCGAAGGCGGGTCTGGTTCCGCTGCACGTGTGGCTGCCGGAGGCGCATCCGGCCGCGCCCTCGCCGGTCTCCGCCATGATGAGCGGCCTGATGCTGAAGACCGCCATCTATGCCATGCTGCGCGTCAGCTTCGACCTGCTGCACGCGCGCTTCTGGCAATGGGGCGTGGCGGTGCTTGTGCTGGGTTTGTTTTCGGCGCTGTTCGGGGCCGTCTTTGCCGCGGTGCAGACCGACATGAAGCGATTGCTGGCCTACTCGTCGATCGAGAACATCGGCCTGATTTTTACCGGTATCGGGCTTGCGCTGCTCTTCGAAGCCAGCAACCTGCGGCTGTTTGCAGCGCTGGCGCTGACCGCCGCGCTGATTCACGCGCTCAATCATTCGTTCTTCAAGAGCCTGCTGTTTCTCGCCACCGGTTCGGTGCTGCACGCGACCCAGCAGCGCAGCCTGGGCAAGCTGGGCGGTCTCATCCGGCACATGCCCTGGGTCGCGGCGCTGGCGCTGATAGGCACGCTGGCCATCGCCGGCCTGCCGCCGTTCAACGGCTTTGTCTCGGAGTGGCTGCTGCTGCAATCGTTCCTTTTTACTCCGCAAATTCCGCACGCGTTCATCAACATGCTGATTCCGCTCGGGGCCGCGGCGCTGGCGCTCACAGTGGCCCTGGCCGCTTACGTGATGGTGAAGTTTTATGGCGTGATCTTCCTGGGCCAGCCGCGCGAGCCGCTGCTCACCCACGCGCACGACGCCAACTGGCTGGAGCGGATCGGCCTGATGTGGCTCGCGGCCGGGTGCGTGGTCATCGGCATCCTGCCGCAGTTTGCGCTGCGCGCCGCCGGCTCCGTGACCAGCATGTTGCTGGGCCAGTCGATCGCGCCGGCAACATCCCTCTGGGGCATCGCTCCTATCGCGCCCCAGCAAGCCTCCTACAGCGGCCTCATCTTTCTTGCCGGCATTGTGGCGGTCATCGCCGTGACCTTCGTGGTGGTGCGTCTGCTGGCGCACGGGCGTATGCGCAGAACCGCCGCCTGGGATTGCGGCTATCCCTGGCAGACCTCGCGCATGCAGGATACTGCCGAGGGATTCGGCCAGCCCATTCGCCACATGTTCGGCACCTTCTTCCGCATGGAACGCGCGCTGCCCTCCCCCACCGACGCCGAGCCGCGCTACCGCATACAGATTGAGGACCGTGTATGGCGGGCCCTTTATCTGCCGGTAGCGCGCTCGGTGCAATGGCTGGCGGATGAGGTCAGCGTGGTGCAGAGCGGACGGCTTGCCGTCTATCTGCTCTTCAGCTTCCTCACGCTGCTGGCCCTGCTGGTGTTTGTCTTATGAGCGCACTGACTTTAGTTCGGCAGCTTGGGGAGGTGGTGCTGGCGGTAGCCATCGCTCCCCTGTTCATGGGCTGGATCGCGCAATGCCGCGCGTGGCTGCAGAATCGCACCGCGCCGCCGCTCACCCAGCCTTACCGCATGCTGCGCAAACTCTTTCGCAAGGATGCCGCGCTGGCTGCGGATGCCTCGCCGCTGTTTCGCACCGCGCCCTACGTGCTCTTCGGGACGATGGTGCTGGCGGCAGCCATCATTCCCTCGATCGCCACTGACCTGCCCTTTGCGCGCGCGGCCGACGCGATCGCGCTCATCGGACTATTCGCCACGGCGCGGGTGTTCATGGCTCTCGCGGCCATGGATATTGGAACCGCCTTCGGCTCGCTGGGCGCGCGCCGCGAGATGATGATCGGCTTTCTGGCCGAGCCGGCCTTTCTGATGGTGCTCTTCAATGCCTTCCTGCTTTACGGCAGCACGGCATTGCCCAGCCTGGTGGAGGCAAACGCCACGCGGCGATTTTTCATCGATCCGAGCGTGATCTTCGCGGAGATCGCATTCATTATGGTGCTGCTGGCGGAGAATGCCCGCATTCCCATCGACAACCCAGCCACTCATCTCGAACTCACCATGATTCACGAAGCCATGGTGCTGGAGTACTCCGCGCGCCACCTGGCGCTGATCGAATGGGCGGCGGACCTCAAGCTCTTCAACTACGCCTGCATCGGCTTCGCGCTGTTTCTTCCCTGGGGTATCGCGGTGCACGGCGCGGACGGCGGCGGCGCGCTTCTGCTGGCCGCGGCGGCGCTGCTGGTGAAGCTGGCGTTCGCCGGAGCCTCGCTGGCCCTCATCGAGTCGCTGTCCGCCAAGCTGCGCATCTTCCGCGCACCGGAGTATTTGGCCATGGCCTTCCTGCTGGCTGTGCTCGGGCTTCTGGTTCACCTTCTGCTGGGGGCCAACATCCATGCATGACGCCGATCTGATTGCGCAGTTGCTGAGACTGCTTGCCGCCGGGCTGCTTCTCATCTCGTTTGCGATGCTTTCGCGGCGGCGCACGCAGCGCCTCATCACGCTGTACGCGTGGCAGGGCGCCATCCTGTTTCTCTCCACTTGTCTCGTGGCTTACGGCGAAGGGCTGCGCGAGCTCTACTACTCCGCCGCGCTCACGCTGATCCTGAAGGTCATCCTGCTGCCCTGGATTCTGCACCGTCTGATTCATCGCCTGGGCGCGCAATGGGACAGCGAGCCACTCGTGAACATTCCCGCAACGATGCTGGTGGGGCTGGTGCTGGTCATCTTCGCCTTTGGTCTGGCGCAGCCCATCAGCATGCTGGCAACCACCATCACCCGCCACACCATCGGCATCGCGCTCGCCGTCATCCTGCTCTCGTTCATGATGATGATCACGCGGCGCAAGGCCATGACCCAGGTGATTGGATTTCTGGCCATGGAAAACGGGCTTTTCTTTGCCGCCACCAGCACCACCTATGGCATGCCCATGGTGATCGAGCTCGGTATCGCACTCGATATGCTGGTGGCCGTCTTCATCCTGGGAATCTTCTTCTTCCAGATTCGCGAGCAGTTCGACAGCCTCGACCTGCACCACCTGGAAAAGCTGAGGGAGGACTGAAGTGGATCTTTTGCTGGTCCTCGGGATTCCGTTCGCGGGCACACTCGTCCTGGCCTTCGTGGGTGCGCGCCGCTACGCGGCCGAATTGAACATCGGCTTCAGCCTGGCAACGCTGCTTGCGGTCGCACTTCTGGCGCTGCGGATGGTCCGCAGTGGTCCTCTGCTGCTTTGGCGGGAGCAGTTTTATCTCGACTCCTTCAATGTTTTCCTGGTCGTTTTGACTGCGTTTGTGGGCTTCACGACGACGGTTTTCTCGCGGCCTTACATGCGCGTAGAGGCACAGCACGGGCGGGTGAACGCGCGGCGCCTCCGCCTCTACCACAGCATGTACCAGCTCTTCATGGGAGCCATGCTACTGGCTCTGCTCACCAACAACATGGGGTTGCTGTGGGTGGCGATGGAAGCGGCCACACTGTCCACGATCCTGCTGGTCTCGCTGTATCGCACGAAGGCCAGCCTGGAAGCGTCCTGGAAGTACTTCATCCTCTGCGGCGTGGGCATTGCACAGGCGCTGTTCGGCACGATTCTGTTGTACTTTGCCGCGGAGCACATCCTCGGTCAACAGGGTATGACAGCGCTGCTCTGGACGCATCTCAACGCCGTGCGCGGGCAGCTTGAGCCGCGCGTGTTGGGCCTGGCGTTTGTTTTTCTGCTGATCGGCTACGGAACCAAGGTGGGGCTGGCGCCGCTGCACAACTGGCTGCCCGATGCGCATGCGGAAGGCCCGGCACCGGTCTCCGCCGTGCTCTCCGGCCTTCTGCTCAACGTAGCGCTCTATGCTGTGCTGCGCTGCAAGGTGCTGGTCGAGGGCTCGATCGGCGCTGCACTGCCCGGGCGCATGTTGATGGCCTTTGGCCTGCTCTCCGCATTGCTGGGTGCGCTCTTCCTGTGGCGGCAGCGCGACATCAAGCGTCTGTTCGCCTACTCCTCGATCGAACACATGGGCATCATCACCTTTGCCTTCGGTCTGGGCGGGCCCATTGCGAACTTTGCGGCGCTGCTGCACATGACGGTGCATTCGCTCACCAAGTCGTCGCTCTTCTTCACGGCCGGGCACGCATCACAGAGCGCGGGCACGCAGCGCATGGACGGCATCCGTGGACTGGCGAGCAGTCGGCCTGCGCTGGGCTGGGGCCTGATGCTCGGCTCGGTTGCGATTCTCGGTATGCCGCCGTTCGGCATCTTCGCCAGCGAGTTTCTGATTCTCACCACGGCGATCCAAGAGCATCCCTGGGCAACGCCGTTTCTCCTGCTTACGCTGGGCATCGCCTTCGCCGGCATCTTCAGCAAAGTACAGCCTATGGTCTTTGGCGATGGCGCGGCCCCCAAGGTCCAGCACGCGCCCTCGCTGGCTCCCGTGTTCGTTCATCTGGGAATGGTGCTCGCGCTGGGGCTGTATATTCCGCCCGCGCTGGCCGCCTGCTACACTGCCGCCGCGCGGCTGATCGGGTGATGCACATGGCAACGACCGTTCTCGACCGGACGCGAACCTTGCTCGCCGGAAACATTGCCGGCGAACGCATTGCGGCAAACGCGGAAGAGTGGGTGGCGAGCGCCACGGCGCTGCACGGCGCGGGCGCTCGCCTGTTGACGCTGTGGGGCACGGACGACCGCGATCGTGACCGCTGTTTCCGTATCTACGCCGCATGGCTGCACGCGGCGGGACTCGTGGTGCTTGAGCATGCGATTGAGGACCGCACCCATCCAACCTATCCCAGCCTCGCCGAGCTGTTCCCGGCGGCGGGGCGGATGGAGCGGGCCGTCTACGATCTGCTAGGCATCGCCAGCACCGCGCCGGACCGGCGAGGATGGCTCCGTCACAATGGATGGCCCGAGGACGTGTTTCCGCTGCGGCGCGACTTTGACGCCACCCGCCAACACGCAGTGCAATCGCTGCCTTATGCCTACGTGGAAGTGGAAGGAGACGGCGTTCATGAGATCGCGGTGGGCCCGGTGCATGCCGGCATTATCGAGCCGGGCGGCTTCCGGTTCTCGGTGGTGGGAGAGAAGGTGCTTCGCCTGGAAGAGCGCCTGGGCTATACCCACAAAGGCGTGGCGCGGCGGTTTCAGGGAATGCCGCAGGCTAGCGGTCACAAACTCGCGGCGCGGCTCAGCGGGGATTCGGCCGTGGCCTTCTCGTGGGCGTGGTGCGCGGCACTGGAGTCCATTGCCGGCGTGGTCTGCCCGCCGCGTGCGGCGGCTTTGCGCGGGCTCGCCCTGGAGCACGAGCGGCTGGCGAACCATCTTGGCGATCTGGGCGCGCTCGGGAACGATGCCGGATTCGCATTCGGTCTCACCCAGTTTTCGCGGCTCAAGGAGGATCTGCTCCGCCTCAATGCCGAGGTGTTCAGCGCGCGTTATTTGATGGACTTCGTTGTGCCCGGCGGAGTGGCGGCCGATCTGCCGCGGCTGGCTTCCGATCGGTTGTATGCGCTCTATGCGCATCTGGAACTCGCCGCCGCTGAGTTGCGTTCGATCTACGACGAGCACGCCGGGGTTCAGGACCGCTTCCGCGAGACCGGGCGGCTGGATCGAGACACGGCAGTGCGGCTGGGGGCTCTGGGGCTGGCGGCGCGCGCCTCGGGCATTGCCAACGATCTGCGCGCCGATCATCCTTGGGCGCCGTACGACCGCCTGGACGCACAGAGCGCAGGGCAAAACGGCGGCGATGTAGCCGCACGGGTACAGGTTCGCTTCGATGAGATCTTCGAGTCTCTGCGTCTATGCCGCATGCTGCTGGCGGAGCTTCCGGAAGGCCCGGTGCGGACGGCGGTCGACGCGGCCGAACCTTACGGCATGGGGATCGGCGTCATTGAAGGCTGGCGCGGACCGGTGGCCATGGTTCTCGAAACCGGGCCGGAGGGCACCATCCGCCGCTGTCACGCGCATGATGCTTCCGCGCAGAACTGGCCGCTGCTCGAATACGCGATCCTTGGCAATCTTGTGCCGGACTTTCCGCTAATCAACAAGTCTTTCAATCTGTCCTACAGCGGGCAGGACGGATGAGGTAGTTATGTTTGACGTGCTTTCACGCATGGTGCACACCGGAATTCTGACGGATGCCTCTGCGACCGACCGCTTGCAGCAGCAGATTCGCAGCGTGCTGGGCCGCGCGCTCTGCATCCGCCAGGTGGATGCTGGCTCCTGCAACGGCTGCGAGCTCGAGATCCATGCGCTCAACAATCCCTACTACAACCTGGAAGGCCTGGGCATCAAGTTTGTCGCGAGCCCGCGTCATGCGGATCTTCTTCTGGTCACCGGTCCGGTTTCGGTGAACATGGAAGAGGCGCTGAAGCGCACTTACGACGCCGCTCCCGATCCCAAGCTGGTCGTCGCGGTGGGAGACTGCGGCGCCTGCGGCGGCATCTTCGGCACGAGCTACGCCACCCGCGGCGCGGTATCGAATGTCATCCCCGTTGACCACACGGTTCCCGGCTGTCCGCCCTCTCCGCAGGCCATTCTGGATGGCATCTTCCAGGTGGTTCGTTCCCAGCTATAGAACGCCTGAGCGGCGTGCGTCAGCGGCTTCCCTGGAGAAAGACCAGCGTCCGCACCGTCAAGAGCAGGATACGCAGATCGAGCAGCGGCGAAGCGTTGCGGATGTAATAGAGATCGTATTGGAGCTTCTGCCGGGCGTCTTCCACACTCGCCGCGTAGGGATACTTGACCTGGGCCCAGCCGGTGATGCCGGGAGGGACACTGTGGCGGAGCGGGTAGAGCGGAATCTCGCGTTCCAGATACCGGACGAACTCGGGGCGCTCCGGCCTTGGCCCGATGAAGCTCATCTGCCCGGCCAGAACATTGAAGAGCTGCGGCAACTCGTCGATGTGAAGCCGCCGAATCCACTTTCCCACGCGGGTGACGCGCGGATCGTTGAGCTCGGCCCAGCGCGCCCCGCCGGCTTCGGCATCCTGGCGCATCGAGCGGAACTTCAGCAGGCGGTAGGGTCGTCCTTTCCAGCCCACGCGGGTCTGCCGGAAGAGCACCGGTCCGGGCGAGTCCAGCTTTACCGCCAGGGCGATCAGCGCCATCAGCGGAGCAAAGAGGACAATGGCGGCTACGGCCAGCACGAAATCTCTCAAGCGCTTCAGCCAGGAAAAGCCAGGGCCCAAATCCTCCTCCCGAAAGCCAGTCAGTCCGCAACGGGAGCCAGATTAGAGGGCTGGATTTCGGTCGAAATGTGACTCGCATCACGCCTGAGGGCTGCCGGCGTGGGCCGCGGGCTTCTGGAAACAGCAAAGGGCTCCCGCGCGCTGCGGGAGCCCTTTGCTTTCGAAGCCTTTCGCTGAATCTTTTCGGACGGCCTACGCCCTGCCCCTCCGTGCTGCGGCGGGACCGCACCACGGCACACTGGGAGTGCGCGCCGGGGCCGGGAGCTACTTCTGCTCGACCTGAGCCGGGGGAGCCGGCACCTGCGCTGCCGCGGTCTGCTGCTGCACCGGGGGAGCGGGAGCAGGATCGGAGATGCCGCGGATCCCCTCGCGGAAGCCCTTCAGGCCCTCACCCAGTCCCTTGCCCAGCTCCGGCAGCCGCTTGGCGCCAAACAACAGAAACGCAACTACCGCCAGGACCATCAGATGCCAAGGCTGAAGTAGATCACCCATCGCAATACCCTCCGCCTGCCGCACTCAGCCGGCAAGCTACACTTATTGTCGCACAGAACCCAGATCCGAGGCAGTCGCCGCCGGTCCGTACATGCAGGACGGCCGCGACTGCCGGAACGCTCAGGAGCCATAGCCGCGATGGATGAAACCTCCTGCCTGGGGATCGCTTTTGCTGAAGGATCCGATGCCCGATGGGCCGAGGGTAAGGTTTCGCAGACTCTAGTTCACGCGGGCAGGATTGCCCAGGCGGCCGGTCACCATGGTGTAAAAGCTGCGCAGGTCATCCTCTTCGCCCAGGGTCAGGCGGCGGTAGACCTTCATGAGCGGGAAGACGCGCGAGCCGCGCACCTCGACGGCCGGGACAGCGGTGGCTTCGCCACCCTTTTTGCCTTCTTCCTGGCCGGGGAGTTCGCCGGGGTAGGTGGTCATCTCCCAGCTGCCGGCGTAGCGGCGGCGGAGCACCTCGCCGAGATAGCTGCCCCACAGCCGCACCTCGAACTCGAGGTCGGCATCGGGATTCTCGCCGACCATGGTGACGATCTCGTCGAGCCGGTCGACGGACTCTCCGGAGTAGTCGAGCTTCTGGCGGTAATGGACGGCGGCGAAGTCGATGGCCGCGCGGGCATAGCCCTCCATCATCGATCCCAGATCGGGAAACGACATGGCCTCGAGGCGGCTCCGGATTGCGGCAGCATCGCGCATTACAGAT
>JAJZCY010000178.1 GCA_021828835.1 Acidobacteriota bacterium
GCGGTAGAATCGGTCAAGCGAAAGCCTTTCTGCGTGCCTTAAACACTGTCTTGTCAACATGTTTGTAGCACAAAAAGGCTTTCGCTACCTCGCGCTTCACGAATAATGCAGGCTAGCCCCGTAGCTTCCGCTGTAGCGGGGTGGTTGGTGATGCCAAGCAGGCTGTAACCAAAGCGCAGCACAACCCACTTTCCGGGCGGCGGAGTCCAGTTAAGCGTCCCTTCCGGACGCATCCTGGAGGTGAGGTCTATAACATCGGATTTCTCCACGATCTCCTGTGCGCCCGCGGGCGGCGTGGGATAGGCGTAGAGATCAGGCGTAGGTACAAAGGCGGCTTTCTCTTCGAAATGATTGACCCGCGCGCCCGGATGCAGCACGAGTTCGGCGATTCTATATTCCTTCTGCGGGGTAGAGAAATCCATGCCAAATAACTTGGAGTAGATGCTTACCAACCATGGGGGATACCTCCATGGGGGCTCGTGGCCGAAGACGACGCGAAAGTATCTTGCTTTGATGGGCGGGAATGAGACGGTGATTTCAGGAGCTACGCAGGATTGAAGGGCTGCAACAGTGCGCCACGCCTGGCCATCATCGCTCGCTTCAAGCTGTCTCTCCGGGGTTCGAAAGAGCATTCCACGCAGGCCGATGGGCTCGTCCATCGCCAGCGTCACGGCGCGAATGGTAACCGGCTCGGCGAACGCGTATTGAATCCACACTTTCCCTCCCTCGGGCGGATTGGGAATTCCGGTTGCCTTGGAAAGATCGCCATCGCTCAGCATTGCTATATCGGGTGAGCCGCCGCTGGCGGTAATGGTGGGATGGAACGATTCCACCGAGACGTCGGTTTGCGGTTGGCGATAGGCGATGACCAGGGAATCTGCATAGAATTGTGGAATAGGCTTGGCTCCCGCAGGGGGGCTGAGAACATCCCGAATGCCCATCCCCTGGAAAGCGCCGGTGTTCTCGGGGGGGTGAGGCAGCTTGCCGTGGAAGGGCCGGCCACCTTCAATCACGGTCTTGCTCCATACGTACTTCTTCATACCGTCGGAAGCAGAGACCCATGGACCGCCCGTTTCGCTCCAGCCTTCAGTTCCAGCGATAGACTCCTGCAGTCCCAACTGCTCAGCCAGCGTGGTTGCGTACTTAACATCAGCTTGCCAGCGCGGGGTCATGAACACCGCTCGATTCTTAACTACCTGGGGAGTGTCTAAATCCTCTTCGAATAATTGAAAACCGCCAATTCCAACCTGACGCATCCACTCCAGATCGAATCGGATTCCTGGTTTGCTGACATTGCTGTTCATCCAGTGCCACCAAACCTGAGGCCGAGCGCTTGCCGGCGGGTTCGCGAAACGCAGTTGGAGAGGATCGGCTTTCTCCTGCCCTTGCGCCACTCCCATTCCCAGGATGACAAACGCACATGCGGCAGCAATCTTCCTGATCTCGGAACACATTTCGGCTCTCCTTCATTTCCTGCGGCGTCCTGCGGGCAGCATAGGCGAAATCTTCGAGAAGGAAGGACTCATCGCGCAAGGGTGGGAAGCCATAAATCTCGCCCGATCAAATTCTCCCCCTGAGCACGAACCCAACTATTCACAAGCCATTACCGCGGCCCCACGCCGCTCACATCGATCGGCTTGAATCCAATTTTGACCGCCGGCGACCCGGGCTTGAAGGAAAAATCGCCCTTGGCGGGGTCAACAAATAGCGGATCCGCATTCAGCGAGTGTAGATCCTGCCCGCGTGCCTGCCATTCAGCTAAGGTCCATTGGCCGAAGCGGATGGGCTGACCCTCCGTCCGATAGTAGAGATTGTGATCGAAGTGAAATTCGTTCTCAGGCAACGCTGCGCGGAAAACCTCTCCCGAATTCCAATAGACGATGTTGTGCTCAAAAGTGAACCTTAAATGCGGGTCGCTAACTGCGAGCTGGATCTGGTCGTGTTGGCCGTATGCGAAGACATTGTTCCGGACAATATCATCGTTCGCCGCGGTGTGAAGCATGAAGCATGGGTCCTCGGTTCGATAAACTATGTTGTCTTCTATCAGGATGTCACTGCTACCCTCGTCTAAATAGATGCCCCACCCTCCTAACGGGTAGAGGAGCGAAACGGAGCGGCTCACGTCGTGGCAAATGTTGTTTCGTTCCACTGTCCCGGGTTGAACCCCCAGGGTATAAATGCAACCCATGTCGGTGAGCATTCCCTGACCAATGTCATAAATCTTGTTCAATTCGATCTTGTTCCCCCTTGCCGCCGAGGATCCATGGCCCCACGTCCAGCCCACGGAAATGCCGGTGTAGTAGGTATCGTTGATTTCATTGTGCGCGATGGTGTTATCGCTGCTTTGTCCAACCCAGACTCCTACCGCACCCGGATAGACCAGGCCAATATGGTGGATATGATTGTCGGAGACCACGTTGTCCTCCGATGCCTGTACCGGGGAATCTGGATCGATGTGGGCGTTGATCTTGGTCCCTCCAGGTCCAAGCTCATAGGTGTTCTGGAATATGCCGTCGCCGATCTTCACTCCTCCGCCGCCAAGATCAACCATATCGTTCCCGATGATCCGATTGTCGCTGGATCCAAGGCGAGTCCCCGTCTGCTCCTCGGTTCCGCCAAAACTCACGGCATAACCGCCCAGGTGCGAAAACACACATTTCCTGATTTCGATCGAGCGAGTGCCCACTCCAGCCACTGCCGCCGGAATATCGTAAGCGGCCTGGATGTCCGCATAGCCAGTTGGACTCATCGACCAATCGGCATAGCTGAACTTTAATCCGCTCAATCGAATATCGTGGACCGGGTTATCGCCTCTCCCAGCTTCAAACAGGACAAACTGCTTTAGCACCGGCGCAATGGCCTGGATGTTGTTCATCTCTTCGCCCGGCTCGGGACGATAGTAGAGAATTCCACTCCGGCGGTTCAGGTACCATTCTCCCGGAGCATTCAGCGCATCCATGGTGTTCTCAATCCAGTAGCGCGCATCGATCTCAGGATGGTATACCGTGGGATTTCCGGAGAGCGTAACCGTCTGAGTTGCAGCATCTACCTTGCGGATATACATCCTGACTGCGGCCCATCTCATCAGCGCTACCACCTCGACGTTTCCTTCCGCCGCCCATTCAGGCTTGATATCACTCGAATGGAACTTAAATGTTCCCCGCTTCCCCACCTTGATCTTTCCATCCACATAGAAATAGCTGCCCTGATTGGGCGTGCGTGCTCGCGGCCTTCGCCGGCCATTGATAAACAGCTCGCGAAAATACCACTTTCCTTGTTTGACCTCAGGCACGCGCGCCATCCAAAGCTCACCGCCCGCATGCGCCAGCAGCTTGCTGTCTTTGACCCGCTTCCAACCGGAAATTTGTCTTCCGCCACTGATCACCGGAGTCTCCCCAGGATAGGCTGCGTAGGTAATCGGAGCTTGAGGCACGCCTGAATCCGCCGGCTCGAATACCAGAGGCTTCGACACATCGTATTCGCCGCCTCGAATGTATACGGTCACAGGCCCGTTGAGGGCGCCTCTGGATTTCAAAACACGGACAGCCTTCTGCGCTCTCTGCAAGGTGAGAAAGGGGCCGTCGGTGCGGCTCGGGTTTGGCTTGACCAGCTTCCCCGACCACGAGTCGTTGCCGTTTGTGGCAACATAAAACACCTGTCCCCCGGCGTTGGAAGATCGGGAAGCGCTACGTCCGGACGCAGTTCCCCTGGCGCGCGCCATGCTGCGCATACAGGAAATCCGAGGCTCTGCAATCATCATGGAAATCGCCGAAAGAGCCACCAAAGCCAGCTTTTGTATCTTCATTACGCCTCACGAGTTGTTGACAGATATCGCCGCTTAGTACCTCAACATAATGGCTCCGCGATGAAAAAGGCCACTAAAATCTGGGACTGTCCGCGTACCAGTGCGCAGGGAGGTAGCAATATTCCAGCTATTGAATTCAGTCGTACGCCGCTGATCCGGCTGGAACTCTCGATGCGCAGTTCCGCTGCGCAGGCTTCGCAGCCGATTCCGTGGACCAGGTCGACAATCAGTCCGCGCTTCTTATCCGCTGGCAGTTCAGCATAGCGTCAGCGGCGAAGTCCCCATCGCGTCGCCCGGCTTGCGCAGGATCCAGGTGGTCATGCAGCGGCTGCCCTGCACGATCGTGGTCTTGAGCGGATCCACGAGTTCGGCGCTGCGTTCGCGCGCTAGGGCGAGCAACATCGGCTCATCCACGAGGAACCACTCGGAGTTGCCCACGCGATAGATATCGTTCCGGAGCGGCTCGAAGTCCATACCAATGCGCGAGGCCAGGCGGCAGAACAGCAGGCCGCCCGGGCGCAGCACGCGCCAAAGCTCGCCGAGCATGGCGAGGAAGTGCGCGCGGTCGCGAGCGAAGTGCAGCACCGCACTGCAAATGACCACGTCGGCGAAGGAATTGGGAAACGGCATCTGCTCGACGGGAGCAACCTGGAAGTTCTCCGCCGGGGAAGGATTGCCGAGCGAGCGGGCGAGGCTGCGCACGTGATCGATCGCGCCTGGGTTCGCATCAACGGCGAAGACCTCGGCGCCTTCGCGCAGCAGGTACACCAGATTGCGCCCGAAGCCGCAGCCGGAGTCGAGCACGCGCATCGCGGGCGTGATATTTCCGCGCAAGATCTGATCGAAGAGGTAAATGTCGATCTGCCCGAATTGTTCCTGAAGGTTCACGCGTCCAAGCTCCTTCCCTAAGTTTCTGCGATGACCATCGCCTCTATTGACTTCCTTTTGCCCGGGGAATCGCCCACGGCGCGCGCGGCTCCGAAGCAGTACATGCGCAGCAGGAACAAGCATAGAGGCACGGGGCTATTTATGCAGGCGGCGATGGTCCTCAGGCCAGGAATGGCGAGGATAGCGGCGCATCAGCGCGCGGCGGACCTCCGGATAGAGTCTTTTCCAGAATCCCGCCAGGTCAGTCGTGGTCTGCACCGGGCGCTGGTTGGGAGCCAGCAGATGCAGCACCACCGGCGTGCGCGCAGGCCCAAGGCGCGGCGACTCCTCCATCCCGAAGAAATCCTGGAGCCGGGAGGCGATCCACGGCGTCTTGCCGCGCTCATAGTGAATCTTTACCTGGCGGCCGGCCTGGAGGCGGAGTGTCCGCGGCGCATGCTCGCTGAGGCGGCGCGCATCGAAGCGCTGTTCCAGCCAGGCGAGAAAACCACTGCTCGCGCTCTTGAGTTCTGCGAAACTCCGGTAGCCGCAGCAGAATGCCTGAAAGCTCTCGGCAACCTGTGGCGGCTCGAGTCCTGCAAACTCCAACCGGCCGAGCAGGTCCTCCAGCAGCGGCTCGTCGATGAACTGCCCGATGCCGGCCTCCAGAGCCTTCTCTGCCAACATGCCGCCGGCGGCCCCGGGATCGGTGGGCGCGCCGCTGGACTGCTGCAGCACCACACTCTGATAGAGCAACTGACTAATCTGATCGACGCGCTCGGCCTGCCGGTTCCAGACCAGTGCGGTCTCTTCGCGCACCTGCTGCGGGAAGTGATCGAGCAGCCACTCCGGTTCCACACGCGCAAGCAGGCGCACCTGGGGCAGCGGCTTCTCCGAGCGATGCTCGGCATCGAGCGCCAGCAGGAGCGAGAAGGCTGGGGTGTGCCCCACGATCTCGGCGGCCGTGCCGTTCGCCAGCATCACCTGATTGCCGGACTTGCGCTGCGCCACTCGATCGGGAAAGCCCATCAGCAGCGCCTGGAGCAAGGCGTCGTCGTCGTGCTTCTGCGGCCCGGAGGGCTTGACTAGCCGCACGAGGTGGCGCAGCTGCTGTTGCGCCGGGTCGCTCAAGGGCCGATCGATGGCCTCGAGGATATCGTTCTGGTCCACGCGCTCGCCGGAGCCCATCAGTGCCGCGGCCACGCAGGCCGCGCGCTCCACGCCGCGTTGGTTTGCCTCGCCGATCATGCGGGCCACGCGGGGATGCAGAGGCAGCCGCATCAAGGCGCGGGCGTCGGCGCCGCCGCTCATCAGCAGGTCCAGCAGTTTCTCGGCGCTCTGCACGGCCGCATCGGGCGGGGCATCCAGCCATTCGATGCGGCGCGGATCCTCGATTCCCATGGCGCGCAGCGCCAGGCAAAGCTGCGCGAGGTCGCTGCGCAAGATCTCAGGCGCTTCGAAGTCCGCGCGGCCCTGAAAATCCATCTGCGAGTAGAGCCGCACCACCCTTCCCGGGCCGGTGCGGGCCGCGCGTCCGGCACGCTGGCGCGCGGAGGCCTTGCTGACGCGGCCGATGTGCAGCGTGGGGAGGCCCGTCCACGGCGAATAGGTGGCCATGCGCGCCAGCCCGCTGTCGATCACCGTTCTGACGCCATCGATGGTGATGGAGCTCTCGGCCACGTTGGTGGAGAGAATGATCTTGGGCAGCGCAGTCGGCGCGACCGCCCGATCCTGTTCGGCGGGCGGCAGGTCGCCATGCAGCGGCAATACGATGCGCTTGAATTTCTGCGCGATGGGTTCGCACGCGCGCGCGGCACGGCGAATCTCCGCCGCGCCGGGCAGAAAGACCAGCACCTCGCCGGACTGGTCGGTACGCAGCACCTGTTCGATCGCGTCCCGCACCTGCTCGTGCAGCGGCGCCGGGGAGTAGGGCGTGAACTCCACCGAGAGATCGAAGAGCCTGCCCGTGGAATGCAGCACGGGGCATCCGCCAAGAAATTGTGCGACGGGCGCAGCTTGGAGGGTGGCCGACATCACCACGATGCGCAGTTCCGGCCGGCGCTGCTGCAAACGCTTGAGCAGGGCCAGGGCGAGGTCTGTATCGAGATGGCGCTCGTGAAACTCGTCAAGAACGACGGCATCCACTCCGCGCAAGTCGGGGTCGGAGAGCAGGCGGCGGGTGAGCACGCCCTCGGTGAGGAAGTGCAGGCGGGTCCGCGGCCCGGCCACGCGCTCAAATCGCACCTGATAGCCGACCGTGGCGCCGAGTTCTTCTCCCAGTTCCCAGGCCACGCGCCGCGCAGCCATGCGCGCTGCGATGCGGCGCGGCTCGAGGACAAGCACCTCGCCGCTCACCGCCCGCAACAGGGCCGGTGGAACGCGGGTGGTTTTGCCAGCGCCGGGCTCGGCCTGGATCAGAAGATTCGGATTCCGGCGCAACGCATCGAGGACCTCGGGGAGGAGGGCATCGATGGGAAGTGCTTGCAGGGGGCGCACATCTACCATCCAATCGCATGGCGCGAGTGGAGTCAATTTTGCGCGGGCGTTTCAGGCCGAGAGGGCCTGGAACCGTAATGCGATACAGTGTATTCGAAAATTCGAATATTCTAAATCTATATGCCGGATTCTCTCCGCCGCTTCAAAGCTGAAATCTTTCAGGCGCTCGCTCATCCTACGCGGATCGCGATCCTCGAGTTGCTGGGGGCAGGCGAAGCCTCTGCCGGGGACTTGGTCGAAAAGCTGGGCATCGAGCAGGCGAACATCTCGCAGCATCTTGCAGTGCTGCGCTCCAAGCAGCTTGTGGTGAATCGCAAGGCGGGCAACCAGGTCTTCTACTCGGTGCGCGACCCGATTCTGAACGATGTGCTGGCGCTGATGCGCCGCTACTTCCAGAACCACCTGCAGGAAGCGTACGAGATGCTGGGCGAGATGGCGCAGGCGCCCGCGGAGTCCGAGAAGTGAAGAGGCGTCAACTCTCCGGACGAATTGCGCAGCCATGCGACCGCCGCATGGCCATTCGATTGGCTGTGAACCTCTCGCAGGCCGGAACAGAGGTTTTCGCTTGACTGTGGCTTCTTCGATCACCGCTGTCGTCGCAGTTGTTTGCCGAAACGATTTGAAGGCGATCCTGCTGCTCGTGGGAGTGTGGGCGGCGCTTGGGTTTGCGGGGCTGGCGCGGCCGCGCAGCGTGCGCTATGTTGCGCGCCTGCTGTTTCCGATGGGCGCCGTGACCTGCCTGGGCGTGGCGCTGCTGGCGGGAATCTTTCTGGGTTCGGGCGGGGCTGCGCAAACCATAGTTCTCCCCATTGGCCTGCCCGATCTTCCCTTTCATCTGCGTCTGGATCCGCTCTCCGGCTTCTTTCTTCTGCTGCTGGGCTTGGCGGGGGCCGGCATCTCCACGTTTGCGGCGGGCTATTTCAGGAGCGGCGAAGGCACGGCGCCGGGCCTGCTGGGGCTGCAATATCACGTCTTCCTGGCCAGCATGGGCATGGTGATTCTCGCGAACGACGCCTACCTGTTCATGGTGGCATGGGAGACGATGGCGCTCAGCTCCTACTTCCTGGTCACCTCGCAGCACCGCATTCCCGAGATTCGCCGCGCCGGTTTTCTTTACCTGCTGATGGCGCATCTGGGCGCAGTGTGCATCCTGTTCAGCTTCGGCGCGATGAGCGCAGGCAACTGGCAGCTGACCTTCGACGCCATGCGCGGCAACTCACTGTCTCCCATGCCA
>JAJZCY010000179.1:0-6007 GCA_021828835.1 Acidobacteriota bacterium
CGGCGCGTCCACCTGAAAGAATCCATCCACTCGCTCCAGGGTGTTGATCCAGGCCGGCACAGGTTCGAGGAACAGGCGCAGGTGACGGAGAAGGATCAGCAGGAGCGACCAGTGAAAGGCCAGCGCGCCCAGCCAGAGATACTTGCTCTCGCCCAGGATCAGGCGCTTCCCCTGCATGCGCGCGCGGTCATTGCGGAAGAGCGAGCGGAAGAGGAGGATCTCAGCGGCCATGCGGGCGAAGACACCCCACCGGCTCGACGGGTTATCGAGCTTCGCTGACTTGATCCACGGCAGCGATCGCTGCTGGCCACAGGTGGTGGGGATATGGAACGGTACCGGAACCCCAGCCCAGCGCAGCACGCGCCAGCAGAAGCCGGCGATGAAGATTGTGAATGCGGCATAGGGAACGATCAGAGTGAGAGCGGCGCGCCCCGGCGCGAGTCGCCCTGCACCCAGCGCGGCAAAGGTAAGGGCCAGCACGACGATCAACGAGTAGAGCGCATTCATTCTTCTTCCTCTTCGCTCGCTAAAGCGTAGTGCATCCGGGATCGCAGCTCGTTCACTCGCAGTTGGAAGATCTGTTCCCGGCAGCTCATGTATTGATCGAAGGTCATGAGCGCCAGCTCGTCCACGCGGCTGTGCAGAGATTCCGGAACTGCGCCGGTGGCCTCCCGAATGGCGGCGCGCAGCGCAAAGACGAAGCGCACCGCGTCGGCCGGACTGAAGTTCTGCACAGCACGCATGCGGACGAGCGCGTCGAGCGCCTCCAGCATGCGCCCGTTGTCCATCGCGCCCAGCACTTCGTGGACCAGCGCCGCCAGGCTCTTCCGGAGGGTTTGGCCCACAGGATTGCGAAAGGCATCCTGCTCTCCGCTCAAAAAAGAGAGCGTCTCCGCTGGGTAGGAGTTGAGCGTCAGCTCAACCCATCGCTCCACGACGGCCTCTTCCGTACTCATGGCCGGGCTCATGACCGAACTCATCGCAGCCTACACGCAACCAGTGGGTTTGGGCAGTCCCGCCAATTTACAGGCGCCCTTGGCTGGGCCGGAAGGAAAAAGCTGGTAGATCTCGCTGAGCTTGTAGCCGGTCTCCTTGCAGACCTTGCGCACCATCGGCGCAATGCCAAACTGGAGGTAATAATTGCGGATGTAGTGAATCACTTTCCAGTGGCCATCGGTAAGACTGTCGATCGACTCCGATTGGGCAAAGTCCTTGGCTACGTCGTCGGTCCAGCGATCCGGCTCCTGCAGGAAGCCGTCTTCATCCACTTCGTACTTTCTTCCTTCCACTTCGAATGTCGACACAGTTCACCTCGCATTCAGTTCATTTCGATGTACCCGCAGGGGCACACATCCGCGCACTTCCCGCAGCCGTTGCAGAGCTCGACTTTGAGCTTGTAGTGCTCGCCCTTGGGAAGCTTGACGAAGCAGTTTTTGCTGCAATACATCCAGCAGGTCTCGCAATCCATGCACATGCCGCAGGACATGCAGCGCGCGGCCTCGGCTACAGCTTCCGCAGCGGTCATCGGTGCGGAAGCGGCGTTGAATGGCTGTGCCTTGGGATACCAATCCAGCTTGACCCGCTCGCTGCGAATCACCGGATGGGCGGAGACTTGGGGCACCGAGCAGCATTCAAACTGAGCAGCCAGGATCTCGGCCACGGCGCGCCCCTGGGCGATGGCCGCGCTCACCATGTTGAGCACCCGCGGCTGAATCTCGATTGCTTCCTCGATGGAAATTCGGGGAGCTTCAGCCGGCAGCGCGCCGATCACGATCGCCTGTCCGTCCGTGCCCTGCTGCGGCTTGAGCTGAGCTGCCTTTTGCAGACCCATGGCCAAAAAGATCGCGCCATAATCACAGCGCAGCTGCTCCATCGAAACATCGCGTCCCACCTGGCAGCCGGTGCGCAGCTCGATGCCCAATTGAAGAATGTTTCCGATCTCCGCATCCAGCACTTCCGCCGGAATAGTCGAACGAGGGATGGCGTACCGCATCATCCCTCCCGCCTGAGGAGCCGCTTCGATCAGCGTCGCCGCGTAGCCCTTGCGGCGCAGATGATAGGCCGCACTGAGTCCTGCGGGACCAGCGCCGACGACCGCGATGCGGGGCGATTCGCGCCGGACGGGGACCGCCTCACAGCGCAGGCCGTTGGCGATGGCGAAGTCGCCGATGAACCGCTCCAGCTCCCGAATGGCAACTGGCCCGTCCTTGGCCTTTCGATTGCAGTTCAACTCACAAGGATGTTGGCAGACACGGCCGCAGACCGCCGGAAAAGGGTTGTTCTCGAGAATCGTGCGCCAGGCGATCTCGAATGCCTGCTCCGGCGTGCGCCCGTAGGCCTGGTGCTGGGCCACCGAGACCAGCCACTCCCGCACG
Organism: Acidobacteriota bacterium; assembly: GCA_021828835.1. Taxonomy (GTDB): domain Bacteria; phylum Acidobacteriota; class Terriglobia; order Terriglobales; family Acidobacteriaceae; genus Telmatobacter. The sequence continues at coordinate 2,376 of JAJZCY010000179.1, forward strand.
TCGGCGCCGTTGACGCAGCTATGGATGCATGGCGCCGTCTTGGCCGCATAGATCGGGCGGCGGGCGCTCACGTCCGCACCCGACGATGCGCCGTGCTTGATGACCGGCTTCTTGACTTCCTTGAACAGTCCCATCACCGCCCCCACCAACGGGCACGGTCTGCCTCAGATCATCAATAGCGGACGTGGGCAGACCGCGCGAACGTCAAGCCAGCATGTTTAAAGTCGTCGATGTGATAACGCGTGAACGGGAAGCCGGTCAGCTCGAAGAACCTCGGCCAGCCCACGCGATCGATCCATTCGCCCACGCGCTCGTATTTGTGCGCGTGCTTGCTGTAGACATCGACGATCTTCACCACCGCCTCCACCACCTCCGGCCAGCGCGGCGGGTGATTGGGCAGATACGGAATCGCCAGCTTCGAGAACCGAGGCTCGCTGCGCGCGTTGCTCACCTTGCCTCCCACCCAGATGGAGAGGCCGTCATTCTCCGCATCGCTCATGGGCATGGCCGGGCAAACCGTGTAGCAGTTCGCACAGTACATGCACTGCTCCTCGATCACCTCGACGGAGGGCTTGCCCTCCCAGGTGGCCGGGCGGATGGCGCCGGTCGGACAGGAGGAGATCAGCGTCGGCACCTCGCAGACATTCGGCAGAAGCTCCTTCTGGATCTTGGGGGGGCGGCGATGGACGCCGAGAATGGCAATGTCGGAGCAGTGTACCGCCCCGCACATGTTCAGGCAGCAGGCCAGCGCGATGCGCAATTTGGCGGGCATGTCCTCGTGGGTGAAGTGCTCGCAGAGGGCATCCATGACGCTCTTCACGATGCCCGAAGCATCGGTCGCCGCCGAATGGCAATGCACCCAGCCCTGGGTGTGCACGATATTGCTGATGGAATTGTTGGTGCCGCCCACGGGTATCCCCATGGCGGCCAGATCGCGCTTCAGCGGTTCGATATTCGCTGGCTCGGTGAGCAGAAATTCGATATTGTTGCGGCTGGTAAAGCGCAGGTAGCCGCCGCAGTACTTGTCGGCAAGATCGGCAAACTTGCGGATGGTCTCAATACTGAGCAGCCGCGGCGCACCGCCGCGCACCGTATACAACCGGTCGCCCGACTCCGCCACGTGGCAAAGCACGCCGGGGGCGATCGTCTCGTGGTACTTCCACTGGCCGTAGTTCTTGCGGACCACCGGCGGAAGATACTTGTCGTAGGACGGCGGACCCACGTCGGTAAGGCGCGGCTGTAGCGCTGTGGTTGTCATTGTTCGCCTTCCTTTTCCGTCTGGTAGTAGATGTAAGGGTTGTCGCGCGGCGCCGAGACCATCTCCGGCACCGGATCCAGTCCGATGGCATCGAGAAAGGCCGGCATGCCCACGCGCTGAATCAGCTCGCCGATCCGCTCGCGGTTGGTGCCGTACTCGTCCCAGAAGTCCCAGATCCGCGAGACCAACTCCTTGATGGTCTCGAACAACTCATCGGCGGCAACAAAGGGAATGAGGACCGAAGACAGCAGCGCGCCCTGAAGGATGGGCGCCTTGGCGCCGAGCAGGATCACCGCACCTCTCTCCTTGCCAGGGCGCAGGGCCTTGGGCATCACGTTCATGCAGTGCATGCAGCGCACGCAGTCGTGATTCTCGATGCTCAGCTTCTTGCCGTCCCAGTCCATGCATTTGCCGGGGCAGTGACTGCATACATCTTTCGCGATGTCCAGACCTGCCGCGGCGTAGTTCGCCACTTCCCTTTCGTCAATCTGAATCTCATCCTTCCAGGTTCCGATGACGGACATGTCGGCGCGCGCAATCGACGCCACGCAGTCATTCGGGCAGGCGGAGAACTTGAACTTGAATTTGTAAGGGAAGGACGGACGATGCAGCTCGTCCTGGTAGTGCATGGTCAGGTCGTAGCAGAGCTTCATCGAGTCGTAGCAGGCCCACTCGCAGCGGGCCATGCCCACGCAACTGGAGGGCGTGCGCACCGCCGAGCCGGAGCCGCCCAGATCGAAGCCCTCATGGGTCAACTCCTGAAAGGTGGGCTCCAACTGATCGGTCGTCGTGCCCAGCAGGATGATGTCGCCCGTGGAGCCGTGCATGTTGGTCAGGCCGGAGCCGCGCCGTTCCCACACATCGCAAATCGTGCGCAAGGCATCGCTCGTGTAAAACCACGCTGCCGGATGGTTCACGCGCATGGTATGGAAGTGAGCAACATTCGGGAACTGCTCGCCCACGTCGCTGTAACGGCCGATCACGCCCCCGCCATAGCCCAGAACGCCGACCAGTCCGCCGTGCTTCCAGTGGCTCTTCCGGTCCTCGTATGACAGCTCCAGTTGGCCCAGCAGATCACGGGCACTCTCGCTGTTCTTTGCAGCGCTCTTGATCTCGGTCACAAAGCTCGGCCAGGGACCCTTCTCGAGGTCGTCGAGCAGCTTCGTATCCGGTAGGCCGTTCGCGCGCTTCTTTCCGTCCGGAGCGTCCGCCATCACGCTCTCCTTTCACCGATCTTCTCGGATTGGCTGTGTGGGTTACGGCTCTCTCTGTAACCGCGGTTGGAGTCTAGCCCCGGAACAAAAGCATTTCTGTGACATCTATCACGGACTTCATACGATTTCTCTGCAAAGGTACAGACGACTCAACTCACTCTTATAACTTCCATCTCCATAGATGGGTGAGGAGATATTTGGGAACTTACTCATGGCATCACTGTTCGTGAGAAAGCAGCATCCGTAAGTAGCGGAAGGATGGCATCATGAGACGCACTTCGGCGGCTCCAACCAGCGACTCTCTACCCTTTCTTCCCCTATTCATTGACCTGCGCAAGAAGCCTTGCCTTGTGGTTGGCGCAGGATCGATTGCAGCAGCAAAGCTCGCCTCGCTGATCCAATGCGGAGCCCAGGTTCAGGTTGTGAGCCCCCGTGCCGTGCGGCAAATCACAGATAGAGCATCAGCGGGAGCCATCACCTGGCATCAGCGCCCTTTTCTGCCCGCAGATGTGCGCGGCAAGCTTCTGGTGATCGCGGCGACAGGCTCCGCACGAACCAATCAGGCGGTCTTTCGTGCCTGCATGAAGCAAGGAGTCCTGTGCAACTCCGTGGATGATCCACGGCACTGTGGCTTCTTCTTTCCTGCCGTAGTGCGACGGGGACCGCTGCAGATTGCAATTTCGACGGGAGGCCGCAGTCCCTCCCTCGCCGCCAGACTGAAGCGAGAGCTGGAAATCCAGTTCGGCCGTGAATGGAGTAGATGGGTCGAGCATCTGGGCAAACAGCGGCAGGCCATCCTGGCCCAGGAGCCCTCTTCACCCACACGACGCCGCCGGCTTCAACAGCTCGCCACCCCGCAGGCGTTCCGCGCATTCCTGCACGCGGCCAAACGGCGGCCAAATGCCGCAGCAATCACCAAGGACCGCTGATTCACACTTCCATCAGCGCCACTCCCACTCAATGAAGCCCGGCTTCACATCGGTCATCGCGTTTACGACCAGCTCGACCAGACCTCCGTATAAGATCCGGTTCCTTTCCCAAAGATCGTAGTAAGCCAACATATCCCGCAGTTGGCCTTTGCAGTTACTGCATGGCGCGCAGAGATACTTGGGCGTCTCTGGACTAATGCAGTCTGCGAAGGCTTGGAGCACCTGCTCCAT
>JAJZCY010000179.1:6017-8329 GCA_021828835.1 Acidobacteriota bacterium
GGCCACCTGGAAGCGCCAGTCGGGGAAGTTGTTGCCGCTCATAATGGCGAATCCGCTGCCGCCTCCGCAGCAGTAGTTGTCTACGCCATGCGGCTCCATCTCGCGGAACTGCGGGCAGAGCGCGCGCACAATCTCCCGCTGCGGCTCGACGACACCCATCAAGCGAACCATGTTGCAGGGATCGTGCAGAGTAACCGGGAAGTCGTTGCGCGATGGATCGAACTTGATCTTGCCGCTGAAGACGATGTCCCGCACCAGTGGCAACCAACTGGTGCGGGGGATGTTCAGGTCGCCGGTGAGCAGGCGGTCGGCGGTGACGCACAGGGCCTTGTGGGCATGGCCGCACTCGCCAATAACGATCTGTTTCACGCCCAGCTTCCTGGCTGCTTCCACGTGCTTCAGGGCCACACGGGCCATCTGAGCATCGTCATACCACAGGCCGTAATTGATCGAGTCGTATCCTGCCAGTTCGGATGACATGGTCCAGTTCACGCCGGCCAAGGTGAGAATCAGGGCGAATGCCCCCGGATTTTCCGGCCACGCCATGATCTCGCCGGCATTATGAATCAGCAGAACATCCGCGCCCTTCACATCCCAGGGAGTATGAACCTCGATTCCGGTACGTTCGCTGATATCCTCGTCGATGAAAGCGACATTGTCCTTCACGATCTCGGCGGTCATGCCGGTCGACGAGCCCGCCTTGAGCTGAAGCATTGAACCCTGCTCGTGAAGCTCACGGGGCGCAATGCCCATCTCCTGGCTGAAGAGCTTGCGCAGTTCGTGGGCGACCAGTCCGTTATCGCAACCGATCGGGCAGGATTGGGCGCAGCGCCGGCACAGGTTGCAGCGATACGACAGTTCAATCAGACGCGCCACCAGCGGCCAGTTGAGATGAATGGTTCCGTGCTGCCAGGCCGACAACAGACCACCATGCTTGACGTACCTGAAATACAGCCGCCGCAGCACCTCGGAGCGATAGGTGGGCCGGTACAGTTCGTTGAAACCGCTGGCCTCGAAGATATGGCAGGACTGGGCGCACGTCTGACAGCCCGTGCAGTGCTCCATGGTCAGCAGCAGCGGCTGGAGAAAAGTCCAGTTGTTTTCCTTGTCAAAGAGCTTATCCAGGCCCGAAAGGAACCGTGCCACCAGTTCCTTCTCCTCCTCAGGAGTTTTGGGGCGAGGAATATTTACCGCACAGGTATTGTCCAGGGTGCATTCATAGCGCTCCACGCACTGGGCAGACAGAGGAGCCCACGCATGGTCTTCCGCCGGAGTTCCAAGCGGATCCGGAAGAGGCATCAGGTCTTCGTTCTCCAGATGGACCAGGGGCTGGCGATCAGTTCCCGAAAGGTCGTGCAGGCTGATCGGTTGGCTCATTTGCGCACCTCTTCGGCCGGATTGATGGCCGCGATCTCCGCCCAGGATCGTTGTCCATCGGCTCCGATGTGCGCGGCAGCCCACGTCGGCCGCTTGCGCAGCGATGCGGCGACCCTGTTCTCCAGGGCTCCATCGCGGGCGTTGCGGCGGTCATCCCAGCGCACGCTGTGCCAGGTGAAGTACTTGGCGATGAAGTGCGCCATGTGCGTAAAGGGAATATAAGCAGCTAGCGCCGAAGCCACCACCACGCCCATCCCGGCTACCGGCGCAACATGCAGACTGCGGTCGAAACGGAGAGCGCCGCGGAAAACGGCATCGACCGATGCTGTCTGCACGAAGAAGCCGGTTCCAAGGAGGATGAAAGCTGCGAGGAAGAAGACCAGGTTGAAGATGTCTCCAATCTTCGTATAGTTCCTCAGGGCGGGATTGACCAGGCGCCCCTCCAGCAGAAGCGCCGCGCCGAGCAGTACAAGGCCCGCTCCTGCCATACCCGTCCAGCGGCAGACAGCGCCGAGCAGGACGCCCAACGGCGCGAGGGCTCCCTCGGCAAACGCCGCACCGGTTGCGCCCGCCAGCACGCCACATCCGGCCGCCGCAATCGCGAGATACAGGCCGAAGTGAAACAGGAAGGATGGCAGCCATAGAGAACGATTGAACTCCCATAGGCCCCTGAGAAGGAAGATCTCGCGGAACATGGCGATCCAATCGCCGCGACGATGCACCGTTTGCGAGCTGAGCCACCAACCTCCTGATTCGAAGTACGAGCCGCCATGCTTAGCGCGGCTGGGCTCCTCATGGGGGACGGGGTAGAGTTCCCATCGCAGGTGAAACGGGAGGCGCGCGTACTCACGGATACGCCAGATACATCCCCCCACGAAGAGAAGGAGCCCAGCGTACATGGAGAGATATACGGCGATGATCATGGTTTGCCTCCG
>JAJZCY010000180.1 GCA_021828835.1 Acidobacteriota bacterium
GAAAGTTCATTGCCCTGAACGCTCCAAATCCGCTTTCTGCTCCAGCCGGGAGTCGTCTTATGGGTAAGTACAATCCGGACAACGAAACCTGACGGCCTGGGCTTCGGGTGCCGGAGCCTTTGCATCAAGGACTTATTGAATGAGTAATGTGCAGTCGCAAGACCGGGAAGAACTGCGTACGGATCGGTTCTCCCGGGCGTTCCGCAACTCCTTTCCCTTTCCCCGGACTCTCGATCCCCATCTGGAAGAGGCGCTGCGACATGTACTGGACCACCCTGGGAGCCTGATCCGCCCCAGCATGGTGATGCAGATGGCCGCGACATGCGGCGTGGCTTCAGAGCCCGCGCGCGATCTTGCCATCGCGCTCGAATACTTTCACTCGGCCTCGCTGATCTTCGACGACCTGCCCTGCATGGACAACGCCCTGGAGCGGCGCGGCGCGCCCTGCGCGCACCTGGTCTTCGGAGAGGCGGGCGCCGTCCTTGCGGCGCTTGGTTTAATCAACCGGGCCTACGCTCTCACCTGGAGCGCTCTCGCCGCCTGTCCTGCGGAGCGGCAACCCCGGGCCATGGCCTATGTAGAGCAGCGCCTCGGGGTTGAGGGGCTGCTGAACGGCCAAAGCCTCGACCTGCATTACCACCTGCTGCCGCACACCGCGCAGACCACGGAAAGCATCGCCCGCGGCAAAACGGTGTCGCTGATCCGGCTCACCCTGGTGCTGCCGGCGATGCTGGGCGACGCCAGCCCCCGCGAAATCCAGCTTCTGGAGCGTCTGGCCGCATATTGGGGCTTGGCTTACCAGGTATTGGACGATCTGAAGGACGTGCTCCAGGATGCGAAAGAGACGGGCAAGACGCCCGCCCGTGATGTCCTCCTGGACCGGCCCAACTCGGCGGCGGTGCTGGGCGTGCCGATCGCCCTGCATCGCGCGGGCCGCCTGATTCGGGCGGGCGATCGCACCCTGCGGCATCTTCTGGATGCCCGGCCGGCCCTCGATTTCCTGGAGTCGCTCCGCGCCCGCCTGGACGGCGAGTTGATTCGGCTCGGCGATGCAGCTCTCGGCGGGGCGCCGGGAGGGCGGCTTTGATCTTTCTCAAGCTGATCGTCACCAACCTGCGCCGCCATGCGGTTCGCTCCCTGCTCAGCATGGCCGGTATCGCCTTCAGCGTGGCGGCCATGCTCACCGTGGTCACCATCCTGCAAGGCGCGGTGCGCATGTTCTCGGGAATCCTGTCGAGCAACAGCCAGATGATTGTCTTCGAGCGCGATGTCTCAGACCTGTTCTTCAGCAGTGTGCCCAATGCCGCGGTGCGGCGCATCGCGGCGATGCCGATGGTGGCTCATGCGGATCCTGTGCTGTTCGGGATCGTCTCCAGCGCCAGCCATCCGATCATTACCTGCTTCGGCGTGACGCCGGAGGATTCGCGCCTGCGCGATGCCACCTGGATCGCTGGAAATCGCGGCGACTTTACCGCAACCAGCGACGGCGTGGTGCTGGGCCAGCGAGCCGCCGAGTTCCTGAACGCGAAGATGGGCGAGACGGTTCCTATCGGCCACTCCAGCTTCCGGGTGATCGGCATCCTGAAGACGCCCAACGGCTTTGAAGACGGCGGCGTATTCATGCCGCTTGCCGCCGCGCAGGAGTTCTTTCACAAGAACGGCGCTTCTTCGGTGATCACCGTGAAGCTGCGCAGCAAGGACGATATTCCCGCATTCAAGAAGCTGGTGCAGTCCACAGATCCCGATCTGATCGCGCTCAAGAACCAGGAGTTCTCGCGCACCTACTCGCAGTTCAAAATCCTGAAGGCCACGGCCTGGGCGGTGGGCGGATGCGGGCTGCTGCTGGGCGGCATGGGAGTGGCCAACACCATGATCATGTCGGTATTCACGCGCATCCGCGAGATCGCCATCCTGCGTGCCAACGGCTTCTCGCACTTGCAGGTAGGCGGCATCGTCCTCGGGGAATCGGCGATCGTGTCGGGCATCGGCGCAGCGGTGGGCCTGCTGGTAGGAGCGTCCTTGCTGCTGATCCTCAAAAACATTGCCGCGCTGGACGGCTATATCGACGCCACGATGCACCCGCTGGTGCTGCTGGCGGTGGTGGCGCTGGCTCTGCTCACCGGCATTGCCGGCGCGCTTTACCCCGCCTTCTACGCGATGCGCATCCGCGCGGTGGAGGCGCTGCGATTCGAATGAGCTCCCAGCGCTTTGCCAAGGACGGCGTGGCCCTGCGGGCGCGCGATGTGTGGAAGAGCTACGATCACGGCGCCATCACCGTGCTGCGCGGCGTAGATCTGGAAGTGCCGGCGGGTCACACGACGGCGCTATGCGGCGCCTCCGGCTGCGGCAAGAGCACCCTGCTGCATCTGCTCGGCGGACTCGACACGTGCGACCGCGGCACCATCGAGATCAACGGCGCCGAGGTGCAGCGCGAGGCCGACCGGCTGCGCCTGTTGCGCCATGAGATCGGGTTTGTCTTTCAGCTTCACAACCTTATTCCCGACCTCACGCTTGCGGAGAATTGCCTGATCCCGACGGTGGCATCCGGGATGGAGCGCCGCGCGGCGCACGCACGGCTTGCCGAGCTGGCGCATCGCACCGGTCTGAGCGATCGGCTCAACCACCGCATTCAGAAACTCTCCGGCGGCGAGCGGCAGCGCACCGCGCTGTGCCGCGCGCTGATGAACAAGCCGCGCCTCCTGCTTGCCGACGAGCCCACCGGCTCACTGGATGAGCGCACCAGCGCAATGGTGTTCGATCTTCTTCTGGAGATGGCGGCAAGCGAAGGCGTGACGCTGCTGATGGCCACCCACGACCGCGCTCTGGCCGCGCGCTGCGACCGCCTGGTCGAGATGCACGATGGAATGATCCATGAATTCGCACCGGCTCGATGAACGCCTCAACCCGGAGTCCAGCGCGCGCCCCGCGGCGGCCGCGGCGTGGCACGCGCTGTTCTGGCTGGCAGCAGCCAACGGCGCCGGCATTCTGCTAGCGGTGCTGCTGCTCTTCCCTGCCCTGAATGCAGGCCTCGGCGAGTGGACCTACGGCCGCTGGATGATGGTCCACATGAACCTGGAGCTGTACGGCTGGACGGCGCTGCCGATGCTGGGATTTCTGTTTCGGATCTATGGCGCCGATCGCGGCCCGTTGTCCGCATGGTGCCGTCCGCTGCTGTGGGCATGGTCCGCTGCGCTCGCCATTGGCACGTTTTCCTGGCTGGGCGGCCACTCCACCGGCAAGCTGTTTCTCGACTGGTCCGGCTACGCCCGCATCTTCTTCTGCGCCGCACTGCTGGCGCTTTGGCTGTTCCTTGCCATCGCGCTCTACGCGCATCGCGAGGTACGTTCATCGGTTGCTGCGTGGGCCGGCAAAATCGGCGGCTTGCTGGTGCTTCTGAGCGTGCCGTTTGTGATCTACGCGGCCTCGGCATCGGGCGGCTACCCGGCCGTCAATCCCTCCACCGGCGGGCCCACGGGAGCGAGCCAGCTCGAATCCTCGCTGGCGATCGTGCTCATCCTGCTGATGCTGCCCTTTGGCCTGGCGCCACGCAAGAAGGGCAGGACGAAGCTGCTCGCCGCAAGCTGGGCGGCGCTCCTTGCCGAGGCGGTTTTGTGCGCCGCGCTGGGCCGCGGCGACGTGAGCCACCATCGCCCTTCCCAGTACCTCAGTCTTGCCAGCCTGCTTGTCTGGATTCCTCTGGTCCCGGCCTATTACTCCACCTTTGCGTGGAACAGCAACACGCGCTTGTGGCGGAATGCCATGCTGGGTTGGTGGGCCGCGCTGGTCATCACCGGGTGGATCTTCTTCCTGCCCGGCGTTCTCGACCACTTCAAGTTCACCGATGGGCTGGTGGGCCACTCGTTCGTGGCCATGGCCGGCTTCACTTCCAGCCTGATCATCCTGGTGATGGTGCAACTGCTCGGCGAGGGCGGCTGGATCTTCAATCGCGCGCGTGCGTTTTATCTCTGGCAGGGCGGCGTGATCGCGTACATCCTGCTGATGACGATCGCCGGGTGGCGCGAGGGCTTCGATCCTGCTTTCACGATCGTCCCCGGGGCTTTGCGCAACACGCTTTACGCCCTGCGCCTGCTCACCGGGGTCCTGATGTTCCTGGCATCCCTCGACTGGCTCAATGACTGCACCGCTCTGCTGCGCCGCGCGGAGCGCAAGACGGTTGAGCATGAACTGCTGGTGGGGGCGCGATGAACCGCACCCTTCTGCTTGCCTACCAGTGGCTCACCGGCCTCAGCGACACCTCCACCGGGCTTCTGTTGATCGTGGCGCCGGGACTCACGCTCACGTTGATGGGCGTGCCCGCACCCGCGGGCCAGCTCGTCTACATCGGCTATATCGGCGCGTTTGTGCTGGGGGTAGGGCTCTGCTGCCTGTACGGTGTGCGCCTGATTCTGCGCGGCGATACCGGCCGGCAGCTTGGCACTGTGTGGCTGCTGACTGCCGTGCTGCGCGCCAGCGTTGCCGCGTTCGTGGCGCAGCAGGTGATGACAGGCGCGCTGTCTTCGGGCTGGATCGGCGTTGCCGGCTTCGATGGAGCCTGCGTTGCAATTCAGGCAGCCGGACTGTGGAAAGGCTGGGTGAAGTATGCCGCGCGCTGAACTGCTCCGCTCCGGCTGGCGCGGCGCTGTTCTGGTCGCGGTCACCTACATCGATTTTTTGATCTTCGCGCAGTTCGCGTTTCTGAAGCGGCTGGACACGCTCGGCCTCACAGGCGCGCACCTGAAAGCCGTGATGGGCGCGATGGCGCTGGGCGGAATCCTCTTCAGCCTGCTCACGCCGCGCTTCGATCTGCGCCCCTCCACGGGCATCCGCCTCGGACTCGCGCTCTCTGCGGCAGCGGCATTGTTGGCCCTGCTTCCGCTCAGCTTTGCTGCCGGGTTGCTGGTGGCGCTGCTCATCGGCGCCGGCCTGGGCATCCTTACGGTGTCGCTGGTGACGCATCTGCGGCAGTGGACCGGCGCGCGCCATCCGCTGCTGGCCGTGGCGCTGGGCACCGGGCTTGGCTATTTTGCGTGCAACGTTCCAGGCTTCTTCGCCGCCTCGGCGGAGACGCAGTCGCTCACCGCGGCGCTGCTGTGCATCGCCGCGCTTCTGATTCCATTGGCACCGGCGGCGCCCGCGCTGGTTCCCTCCTCGCCCTGCGCGGCTGCGCCCGACCCCGCTGGGAGTGCATCCTTTCCGCGCGTACTCATCGCCTTCACGGCTCTGGTGTGGCTCGATTCAGCGGCCTTCTTCATCATCCAGAACACACCCTTGCTCAAGAGCGGCACCTGGGCTGGCAGCACGCATCTTTGGCTCAACGGCTGCATTCATCTCGCCGCGGCGCTGGGCGCCGTTTGGATCCTCCGCCGCCGCGGACTCACGGCTGTTCTCGCCACGGCCTTCTTTGCATTGGCGGCCGCATGCCTGCTGCTGCTCCATCCGCAGAATGCGGGGCTGGCTTCGCTCTTCTACCCCGCCGGCGTCTCGCTGTATTCAGTCGCGCTGGTTGCGTATCCCTCCATTCTGACGCCGGCTGGAAGCGCTCGCGAGCGCGGGCTGCGCGCCGGCTGGCTCTACGCCATCGCCGGCTGGATCGGCTCCGCCCTCGGCATCGGCATGGGACAGAACCTGGGGCACGTTCCGGCACTCTTCGTCCTGGCTGCCGGCGTTGCCATTTTTGCGCCGCAAATTCTCCATCTCGCCCGTAGCCGCACGCGAGAGTTGGCGATCGTGGGCACGCTGGCGCTTGCGGCGCTCTGCGTCCGGTTTGGCGTGCGCACCCGGAAGACGTCGCAGCCGCTCACCGCGATCGAGCGCGGCCGCCAGGTCTACATCTCCGAAGGCTGCATCCATTGCCACTCGCAGTACGTGCGCCCCAACAGCCCCGACGTGCTGATGTGGGGCCCGGTGGAGCCGGTCGCAGAGGTTCGCCGCGAACAGCCGCCGCTCATCGGCAACCGCCGCCAGGGGCCGGATCTTGCCGAGGTGGGCGCGCGCCGCTCACCGCTATGGCTCAAGGCGCACCTCTACGATCCGCGCGGGGTCAGCGGCGCCTCCATCATGCCGTCCTACGCATTTCTGTTTCGCGACCGGCGCGGCAACGACCTCGTGGCCTATCTGGCCAGCCTGCGCTCCGCAGATCAGACCGCGCATCTGCGCGAAGAGGCAGCGTGGCGTCCCGCCGCAGGCGCAATGGCCCATGCCAGCGCCGCCCGGGGCGCACAGCTTTACGCCCGCTATTGCGCCACCTGCCACTCTGCCGACGGCGCAACCTATCTGCGCTGGGGATCGAGCTTTTCGCATCCGCCGCAGGAGTTCACGCGCGGCGCCTACGGCTCGCTCGATCCCGCCGCTTCGCCCGCGCAACTCACGCTGAAGATTGCGCGCATTGCCAAATTCGGCATTCCCGGAACCGATATGCCCGGCCACGAGTATCTGCCGGACACGCAGATTGGCTCCATCGCTCTTTGGTTGTCGCAGCAAATCGCGCAGCCGAATCCGCAACCCTCCATCGCTCGATTGACCCAGGAGAAGAACCAATGAAGATGAATGCACGGCTCCTTTTTCTTGCGCTCCCGCTTTCCCTCGCCACCACGGCCTTTGCCCAACATGAGACGTTCACGGTGAACCCGCAGACCAGCCAAGTGGGTTTCGGGCTGAGCGCCACCGGCCATCATGTAGATGGCACCTTCCACGTGCAGGATGGGGTCATCGCCTTCGATCCATCCGCGCAGACCATCTCCGGCTCCGTGGTGGTCGCCGCGGGCAGCGGCAACAGTGGCGACAAGAACCGCGACAAAAAGATGGACTCCGAGGTTCTCAACACCGACAAGTACACCGACATCACCTTCCAACCGAAGAGCTATACGGGCAAGCTCGCGCCGACCGGCGACTCCAACATCCAGGTCTCCGGCATCTTCACGCTGCACGGCTCCACGCACAACATCACCGTTCCCATGCATGTGCACATCGCGGGCTCCAGCCTCGAAGCAAAGGGGCAGTTTCAGGTGCCGTACGTGAAGTGGGGGCTGAAGAACCCGAGCGTCTTCATTCTCAAGGTGGCCAAGGTGGTGGATATTCAGCTCGATCTGAAGGGTGGGCTCACGCCGGCCAGCTAACCTGGACCTCTTCGAATTACCGCCGCAAGCTGCTCAAACCAAACAGGGGGGCGCTGCCCACCGCCCTCCGCTACAATAATGGGAAGCGCCTGCCGCCAGTTTTCTCTCTGCAGCCGCCAGGCGCATCGACAACATGCTGGCCAAAAATCTTCCTGAAGCTCTCACTTTCGATGATGTCCTGCTGGTGCCCGCCTACAGCGATGTGGTGCCTGTCCAGGTCAGCACACAGACCCAGTTGACCCGCGACATCACCCTGAACACACCGCTGCTGTCCTCGGCTATGGATACGGTCACCGAGTCGCGCATGGCTATTGCCATGGCGCAGCAGGGCGGCATCGGCATCGTGCATCGCAATCTCTCCATTGCCGACCAGGCAGGCGAGATCGACAAGGTCAAGCGCTCGGAGAGCGGCATGATCGTGGACCCGGTGACCATCGGCCCCGACCAGTTGATTGCCGATGCGCTGGAAGTGATGCGGCGCTACAAGATCTCCGGCGTGCCGGTGACGCGCGGCAAGAAGCTGGTGGGCATTCTCACCAATCGCGATCTGCGCTTCGAGACGCGCACCGACATCCCCATCGGCGACGTGATGACCAAGATGCGCCCTGTGCCGATGCCTGCCAATGTCAAACACGGAACTCCGGCTCGGCAACTGGCGTGGTTCAAAGCCTTTGCGGCGACACCTAAGGGAAGAGCCTTGCTGGTGGCAAACCAGAAGTGGTGGCAATTGCACGCCCAAAGCTATGGTTTCATCGTCAGGCCGGATCATACGTTTGCCATTCATAATGTGTTGCCGGGAACGTATCGCATCTACCTTAGCGCCGTCCACATACGCCATCCCCGCGCGACGGGCGTTTATTCTGGTGTGGTAGCCCGGGTGGCAGGCACCTTCACCGTACCGCCCATCCCCGGCGGTGTGACGGATGTGCCGCTGAAAATTCCGCCGTTGAAGCTGGTGCTAGTAAAAACCGCGAAGCCCGCTGATCCACCGGCCCCCGCGCCGAAGCGAGTTCATGCGGTTAAGACCGTGCCCGCGATGGCGACGGTGGCAGCACCGCCCGCCCAAGCGCAAAAAACCATTTCAGGGCGTGTGAACGATGATCTGGGAAATCCTATTGCCGGGGCGCACGTTGTGGTGTCTTGGCATTCC
>JAJZCY010000181.1 GCA_021828835.1 Acidobacteriota bacterium
GACCAAAGCCGCGGTCCATCAAAGCCTCGCAGACCACTCGAAATCGCGCACGACCGGCAACACCGCCCTCGCCGATGTCTCATGCTGACCGGCGCATTAAACGAGCCCTTGATCAGAGGCTCCTTAGGCTATCGGAATCCAGTTGAGTTCAACACCTCGCACGCCATCGCGATCCTGATGCTGGCGCTGGTGGCGACTGCGGCCGGCGAGTACTCGCGCGAGATGCTGCGCAAGCCCTTCGTCATTGGGCGTTGGATGTATTCGAACGGGGTGCGCGTGCCGGTGGCGCTGAAGATCGACGATCAGGGATATCTGGTGCGGTCGCCGTGGGTGTACGATGCAAGCTCGAGCTACTCGCGCGGAGAGGCCGTTTTCCGCGGCGAGTGCGCATCGTGCCACACGCTGAACGGCTACCGGCCGCTGGTCAAGCTGCTGGCCGGGCGCGACGCGGCCAACATTGCGAACTTCATCACCATGCTGCACGAGCACAAGCCCGACTCGCCGTACTACCGCTTCATGCCACCCATGGTAGGCACGCGCCAGGATGTTCAGGACCTGGCCAATTACCTGAACGCGCAGGTGAATCCGCCCAGGGCGGCGGGGAGCATCCTGACCGCGCACAAGTAAAGCTCGACTGCCCCAGGTCCCTGCGGGGGACCTGAGGCACCTACGATTGGCGCCCGCGCCCGAGTTCAGGCGGTTTCCGGCTGCGGGGTGCCGTTGAGGGTGGAAGCTTCCTGGAAGACGGCGACGATGCGGCGGTCGATGCGGGTGCGGAGCTCGAAGCGGCTGGCGGCCGAGGTTACATAGAGCACCTGCAATTCGATTCCCGAGCCCAGGTCGATGGGCGAACTGGATGGTCGCAGCACCACGATAGGTGCGGCGCTGAGTTGGTGCAGGGCCTGGCCGTGGCCGGCGTGTTTCCATTCCTTTTCGGCCTGGCGCATGTTCTCCTCGGTTTCTTCGATGACCGCAGCCTCCACGCGGCGCGCCATGTCGCTCACATCCACACCCGCAGGCATGCTGGCCACGATCTCGTCCCACATCCACTGGCCGGCGGTGGAGAAGTTGAAGTACTGGCCGCGGATCGCAAAGCTGTTCATGAAGGTGGTGCGCCGCCCGGTGGGCTGGCCCTGGTTGGCTACCCCGCCCACTTCCAGCAGCGTGGTGCTCATCAGGCGGATGTCCACCACTTCGCCGCTGACGCCGTTGATCTCCACCCAGTCACCGATGTGGAAGCCGTTGCGGCCCATGATGGCGAACCAGCCGAGGAAGGCGACGATGTAATCCTGCAAAGCAAAGGTGAGGGCGGCGGTGGTGAGGCCGAGGATGGTGGGGGTCTCCTGCGGCGCGCCGAAGATGACGAGCAGGATGAGGATGACGCCGACTGCCTGGATCCCGAGTTGCAGGATATGGCGCAGGGTGCGCATCTGGCGGCGATCGGGCGCGGGCTTATCCAGCACATGCCGAACCAGGGCATCCGAGAGGAAGGTGGCGACCAGGATAGCAAGGATGAGGGCCAGCGAATTGAGGATGAGATGCAGCACGATCTGATGCTGCAGATGGATCTGGGCTGACCACTTGGCATAGACGTTGGCGAGTTGCTGGTTGGTCTGGATGCGGTCGTCGTCGATGCTGAGGATCTCGCGGCCAAGGCTGCTGTTGGTGAGAGCGGCGACCTGCGTGCTGCTGGTGGAATCGGCGCTGGGGCCGGCGGTGGCGTCCAGGCGGGCTTCGAGAGCATCGTGCTGAGCGCTGATGGTGGCAACATCCTGAAGGGCTTCCTGGCGCGCCTGTTCCACCAGAGCGGCTCGCTGCCGCTGGCTGAGCCAGGCGCGTATGCGCGCAGCCAGCGTGTGATTGGCGCTGACCGAGACCACGGCGAGCTTACCGCTGGCGACCTCGCTGTCGTACTTGTGCATGGACTGTTCATGCGCGGCGAGCTCGGCCTGG
Source organism: Acidobacteriota bacterium (assembly GCA_021828835.1). Taxonomy (GTDB): domain Bacteria; phylum Acidobacteriota; class Terriglobia; order Terriglobales; family Acidobacteriaceae; genus Telmatobacter. The sequence continues at coordinate 1,954 of JAJZCY010000181.1, forward strand.
ATGCGCACGCTTTCATCGCCGGAGGCACGTTCGAACTCGCGCTGCGCGTCGTTCAACTCGTCGCTGTCAAGGCCGAGCTGCGCCTTGGCCACTTGCAGCGCCGCACTCTCCGGCAACGCGCTATCTTTGCCGGCGGATCTTCCTGCGGAGAGCTTGGCGACGCGCGCCTGGTCCTGCTGGCGAAGCTGCTGGAGCTGCGCGATGCGCTTTTGCAGCGCCAGCGCTCGGCTGGAGAGTTTTTTGTGCTCCGCGTCCAGGCGGGCCTGGCGCAGGGCCGCGGCGAAGGTCTGGTCCACCTCATGATCGGCGAGACTTTCGGCCTGGTGAGCCAGGCGCTGCTCTTCGGCGCTCACCGCCATGGCGGCCAGCGTGTCGGCGGTCTGCCAGGGACGCGTGTCGACCAGAGAGGCTGCCATCCCTTGTCGCTGCTTTTTGAGGAAGGAGAGACCGGCCATGGCATCGCGCGTGAGCCAGGAGAAGGCGATGCACGCGCCGAGTCCCGCCAGGAGCAGAACCAGCACCGTGAGACGAGCCTTGCCGAAGATGGGAAGGGCGGCGCGTTTGGGGGGCGTCGCAGGGGAATTCGCCATAGGTTTATTCTTGCAGTTTCCGAAGCATTTCAGATGCCTTCTGCGGACGGGAAGCCGAGCCTGCCGGCAGCAGAAGGGTATGCAAGAAAGATACCCCGGGCGGGGCTTTTTGTTGCGCATGGATTTTCGCGTTCGGCAAATGCCGCGGGAGCAGGGATTTGCGCACCCAGGTGCATCAGCGCAAAAATAGGGCGGTGCAAGCGCGAATCCCGTTGGCGGTCGTAATTGCGGTGGCGTGCGTGTGTGGTTTCATGCCGGCGCAACGCCCTGCCCAGTCGGCCGCTGCGCGCTCCGCGTATGTGGCGCCGGCAGAGCGTGTGGATATCAACCATGCCACCGTGGCCGAACTGATGAAGGTTCCGGGGATGACGCGGAGTTGGGCGGGACGGATCGTGCGCTTCCGGCCGTACCGCACCAAGCAGGATCTGCTGGACCACGGAGTGGTGACGAGCGAAGTCTATGAGCGGATCAAGGCTTTCATCATCGCGCATCACTAGCTTCAGCACGTGTGATTGCGCTCATGGATCTGCCACATTGTGATCCGCCGCTTTCTTCGTAGCGCCGGCCTCCCGGCCGACTGTCGCCTGGGTCTCCCGACCCACGCAGGGCTCACTTCCACGCTAGGCACTATGACCCGGGTCAAGCTCCAGGGCGCAGCGGAGCTCTCAATGAACTCCTGCTTCGATCTCCTCGGGCGCTCCAGCGGGTGTGATCGCATCGTGCCGCAGCAGGCGGCTGAGGATCACGTACAGCACCGGGATAAAGATCAGGTTGAGCACGGTGGAGAGCAGCATGCCGCCCACAATGGTGGTGCCGACCGACTGGCGTCCGATGGAACCGGCGCCGGTGGCGAAGACCAGCGGCAGCACACCCATGATGAAGGCGAAGGAGGTCATGAGGATGGGGCGCAGGCGCAGCTCCGCAGCTTCGATCGCAGCTTCGGCAATGCTGCGGCCCTTGTGCCGCAACTGCTCGGCGAACTCGACAATCAGGATCGAGTTTTTGGCAGAGAGGCCGATCAGCATGACCAGGCCGATCTGGCAGTACACATCGTTGGCGAGCCCGCGCCACCACACCAGGCTGAGGGCGCCCAAAACAGCCATCGGCACAGCCAGCAGGATGATGAAGGGCAGCGCAAAGCTCTCGTACTGTGCGGAGAGGGTGAGATAGACGACCAGGATGCCCAGGCCGAAGATGATGACTGCCTTGCCGGCGGACTCCAGTTCGTCGAGGGTGAGGCCGGTCCACTGGTAGGACATGCCGCGCATCATGTGCTGGCTGGCCAACTGATCCATCGCGGCGAGGGCCTGTCCGGAGCTGTAGCCAGGGGCGGCGGAGCCGTCGATCTCAACGGCGCGGAAGAGGTTGTAGTGCTCGATAACGGGGGGCCCGGCACTCTGGGCGACGGTGACCAGGTTATCGAGGGGAACCATCTGGCCGGTGTTGGAGCGGACATAAAAGCTGTGCAAGTCGCTGGCGCGCATGCGGAAGGGCTGATCGGCCTGCACGAAGACACGGTACACACGATTGTTGAAGTCGAAGTCGTTGACGTACTCCGAGCCCATGAACACGTTGATGGTGCTGGCGATCTGCGAGATGGGCACGCCCATGGCCTGCGCCTTCTGGCGATCGATGGTGACCAGTTCCTGAGGATTATTGGCGGAGAAGGTGGTGAGGAGGCCGGTGAGCGCCTTGTCGGCGTGGCTGGCGTTCACAATGTTGTGGGCCACGCGATCCAGGTCGCTGAGGGAAGCGCCGCCCTGATCCTGGAGCATGAATTGGAAGCCGCCCAGACTGCCTACGCCTTGCACCGCCGGCGGCGGGAAGGCAGCGAGCAGGCCGCCGTTGGGCATGAACATCAGTTGCTGAAGCTTGGGCGAGATCTCGGCCAGGATTTTGGCCGTGCTCTCGGATTTGCCGGGCAGCCCCAAGCCCATCTTGGTGCTGACGTACATCATGCCCTGGTCGGAGGAGCTGCCGTTCCTGCTGAAGCCGATGATGGAAAAGAGGCCGGCGACATTGGGATTGGCTGCGATAATGGCGGCGCCGCGGTCGGCCAGCGCGGAGGTGTAGGAGAGCGAAGAGCCCGGGGGCGCCTGCACCAGCACCATGAAGTAGCCCTGGTCCTCTTGCGGGATGAAGCCGGTGGGCACGCGGTTGTACATCCAGACGGTGGTGGCCAGGCCGGCAAAGAAGATCAGCAGTAGGAGATAGCGAAGCTTGAGGACCTCGTGAATGATGCGGGCGTAGGTGCTGGCCAGCCAGGTGATGAAATTGTCGGCACCATGAATGAAGCCGGCGAAGGCCCGCGATACGGGGCGGATATGCAGAAAGTCGAGTTGGTGGGGGCGGTGCTCTTCGCCGCGCAGGAACAATGCGGAAAGCGCCGGCGACAGCGTGAGCGCATTGAAGGCCGATATGGCGATCGAGAATGCGATGGTCAGCGAGAACTGGCGGTAGAGGATGCCGGTGGTGCCGGGAAAGAAGGAAACGGGCACAAACACCGCGATCAGCACCAGCGAAGTGGCGATCACGGCGCTGGTGACCTCGCGCATGGCCCGCGAGGTGGCCAGGTGCGGATCGGAGTGCTCCATGTGGATGTGGCGCTGCACGTTTTCGATCACCACAATGGCGTCATCGACCACCAGGCCGGTGGCCAGGACGATGCCAAAGAGGGTGAGCGAGTTGATGGAGAATCCGAAGATCTTGATGAAGGCGAAGGTGCCCACCAGCGAAACCGGGATGGTGACCGCGGGGATAATGGTGGCGCGCCAGTCGAGCAGGAACAGGAAGATGACGCCGATGACGATGCCGATGGCTTCGCCGAGCGTGATGAGCACTTCGCGAATCGATTCATACACCGCGGTGGTGTCGTCGAAGGCAATGGCATAGTGCAGCCCCGGAGGGAAGCTCTTGGCCAGCTCGGCCAGCGCTGCCTTGGCGTTGCGGTCCACCTCGAGGGCGTTGGCGTCGGGAAGCTGCTCCACGCCGAAGCCTACGGCCGCATGTCCGGAGTATTTCAGGATGGAGCTGTAGTCTTCGGCGCCCAGATCGGCGCGGCCCACGTCTTTGAGCAGCACCAGACCGTTGGGAGAGTTCTTGATCACCAGGTTGTCGAACTCCGCGGGTGTGGTGAGCCGCCCGCTCACCCGCACGGGGATCTGAAAGGCCTGGCTGCTGGGCGCAGGCGGCCCGCCGATCTGGCCGGCGGGGATTTCGATGTTCTGCTGCTGGAGCGCAGTCACTACGTCGGAGGCGGTAAGGTTACGCGCCGCCAGCTTTTGCGGATCGAGCCAGATGCGCATGGCATACTTGCGCTCGCCGAAGATCATTACGTCGGCCACGCCGGGCACGCGCTTCAGGGCATCTTTGACGTAGACGTCAATGTAGTTGGAGATGAACTCGTTGGAGTAACGGCCGTTGGTGCTGTAGAAACCGGCGCCGAAGACAAAGTTGAAGTTGGATTTGACGACGTCGATGCCGGTGGAGACCACTTCGCCGGGCAGTTCGCCCTCGGCGGAGGCGATGCGGTTCTGCACATCGACGGCGGCCGTATCGAGATCGTAGCCGGTGTTGAAGGTGATGGTGATCTGGCTGACGCCGCTGGCGGTGCTCGCGGACTCGATGTAGCGCATGCCCTCGACGCCGTTGATGGCCTCTTCGAGAGGAATGGTGACGGCCTTCTCCACCGTCTCCGCGTCTGCGCCGAAGTAGGTGGCCGAGACCATGACGGTAGGCGGCGCCAGGGTGGGGTACATGGCCACCGGCAGCGTGGGGATGCACACCGCGCCGGCAAGGATGATCAACAGCGCGCAGACTGTTGCGAATACGGGCCGCCGGATAAAGAAATCAACAAACACGGAACTCTCCCTCTTCCCCGCCGGGGCGTGGTGCGCCTAGCGCCCAGCCGGGCCGCCGAGAGGCATGACCGGCATATTGTTGACCAGGAACTGCGTAGCGGAGACGATGACGCGATCCCCGGTGCTGAGGCCTGAGGAGACGGAGTACGCGTTGCCCACGGTCTCGCCGAGCGTGACCGGCAGCTCGCGCGCGATGAAGTGCCCGTTCTGCGGCTGGGCCACAAACACAAAACTCTGCGAGCCTTGGCGGGTGATGGCCAGCACCGGAACTACTGGCATCGGTTTGGTACTCCAGATCACGAGCGCCTTCACCATCTGCGCGTTGCGCAGGATGTCGGGGGTGGCATGCACGGGCGCTTTCACCAGGATGGCCTGAAGATTCGGATCCACCTGCGGCGAGATGAAATCGATGCGGGTGTGCTCGAGCACCTTGCCGGAGTTGTCGGCAATGTCTACGGGCAGGCCCATGCGAATCTCGGCCGCATGCTCGGCGGGAACATAAATGTAGGCTTCGAGGTCCTGGTTTGCGTCCACCGTGGTGAGCATGGTGGAGGTGGTTACGTAGTCCCCGACATGCACCGGGACATCGCCCACGATGCCGTCAAACGGGGCGCGCACGGTGTAGTAGCCCAGCAACTGCTGCTGGGTGCGCACGTTCTCTTCCGAGGCCTCGTAGTCAGCCTTGGCGTTCTGGTAGGCCTGCTGCTCGGTTTCGAAGGCGTCGCGGCTGGTGATGCCGGCCGCAAAGAGCTTGCGCTGGCGATCTAGTTCGGTGACGTTGAAGTTATAGAGGGCCTTCTTCTGGCGGGCGGTGGCCTGCAGCGCAGAGACGGCGGCCTGCTGCTGGCTGGCGTCGATCTGCATGAGCACCTGCCCGGCTTTGACGTTCTGGCCGGAGTGGACGTCGATGGCGGTCAGGTTGCCGCTCACCTGCGGCTGGATGGTGGCCGAGCGCCGCGACTTGATGGTGGAGACGTATGCACTGCTCTGGGCCACCGGCTGCATGTTCACCGTCACGGTTTGCACGGGCATGGCCTGCATTCCGGCGGCGTGGGCCGGCTCGGCCTTCTTTTGCTGGCAGCCGGCGAGCACCAGGCCCACCGCGACCAGGCACCCGGCCTGCGCGGCCAGATGACCCGTGCGGAAGCTACGACGAAGTATGAATTCGATCACTGCGCTCTTCCTTTATGTGCGGCTCCGGCAGGGCCGGGATGAATCGATGAAGCAGGCGGCGGCTTGGCAACATCGACTTGCGCCCGCTTCTGCCCGCTGCGGGCAGAGCGTTACGCACACGTCAACCTTGCAGTCTCAACCGCACTTTTATGAGACGCAAAGAGCATGGCCGTGGACGCAAAAAGGCGCACCGCGCCGCGCAAGAACGCCGATTCGCCGAATTGTCGGCCATGCTCCAAAGGATAGCCTATGGGGGTGCGCCTTGCCCTGGCCCGGGAGGCGAGCCTGTCACCGCGTTTCTGAAACGAGACAGGAGGAGGCCCGCAGCCGAGGCTGCAGCGTCGGAGCGGTGCGGATTCTGCTGTTTTGACAGGGTTTTGGCGGTATTGATAGGCTGGAGGAGGGCGCATTCCGGCACCCCGTGCCGTAGACTGCCCACCCAAGCGTCCCCGTCGTCTAGCCCGGCCTAGGACACCGCCCTTTCACGGCGATAACACGGGTTCAAATCCCGTCGGGGACGCCAAGCGAGATGGATCTCTTAAGCTGCCCTTTAAAGCCTCGAAAAATGAGGAGTTTGAGGTGGCGCCAGATTGGCTACCATCAAAAACTTCGACCCCGGGGAAGGGTCTGTGCCCGGAGGCGCCTT
>JAJZCY010000182.1 GCA_021828835.1 Acidobacteriota bacterium
AGCCGCGAAGGCGCCACAGAAAACTAGACCGTCATCACCGCGTTGCTCGAAGACATCATCTCCCGAGGGTCGATACCAAGCGCAAGATGCTGTTCGTCAATTGAAGGTTCCAAGGCCTTGCGCGCCGCCATCAACGCAGTGTTTGGCTCAGACCAGAAGCTGCAACACTGCTGCACCCACAAGCCGCGCAACGTGCTCGACTTTCTGCCCAAGGACGACAAGCCGCAGGCTAAAAGCCTGTTGCGCGCGGCCTGGAAACTGGACGCCGACAAAGGCATCGCGCGGATCAAAAAACTGGCCGCATAGCTGGACCTGAGATATCCGCAGGCGGCGGCAGTCTACTGGAAGGTCTGGAGGAATGCTTCACCATCAACCGGCTGGACATCCCGCCGGCGTTGCGCCGCTGCCTGGCAACCACCAACATCATCGAAAGCTCCCACACCGGAGTGCGCATCCAGACTCGGCGGGTTACTCACTGGCAGAACGGCAAGATGGTGTTGCGCTGGATGACCTCGGCCTTCCTCAGAACCGAGAAACGCTTCAAGCGCATCATGGGCCACAAAGACCTGTGGGCGCTGTAACCCATCCTCAATCCCACTGCGATCGCCAGCAAGAAGGTCGCCTAGTAACATCAACCTAACCGCCGCTCACCGCTTTCGATGCGCTCTTTTCGGGCCCTTTCGAGCCACGAGTGCTGCTCGGGCCACAGCAACTGAGTCTACTTGATCCAACCAATTGGAAAGTCTGCAGAACTGCTGCTGGGGACACTACAAAGAACTGCCCGCTGCGGCCAAACGGGGCTGCATGAAGTCTGCCTGACTACCTGTCTATACATGATATCATAACTTCGAACTTCGAACTACGAATGCGGTACGATCAGGGTCTTGCGCGGGAATATCAGAGGACTTGATTGGCAGGGAACATGACGCGAGAGGTTGAAGCAATGGGCAGGGCATGGATCGTGTCAGTCACTATGCTGTTTTGGATGAGCGCGCTTGTGTGCGGGTGTTCTGGTGGCAAAGCGGCCAGCTCATATGGCGCGCCGGCCCAGAGCGACGTTGACCTCGCGCTAGGGAAGCCGTATACCGTCCAGGATCCTTGGCTCGACCCGCAATGGGTACAGAGTGAAACATCGCACCCGGACACGAACGGCACTAAACTTACCGACGGAGTGTACGGAACGGCAACGGTGGCAAACTTTGTCGGCTATCTGCGGGATGACTACCGGAACATCGACGTGGATCTCGGCGACATTCAAACCATCCACAGTGCCTCCGCAGGATTCCTCCAGGATGTTCAGGCTGGAATCTACTTTCCAGAAACAGTTACGTTCTATCTTTCCTCTGACGGAACCAACTGGGCAAAGATCCGAACCGTGCCAACCGCCATTCCACTGGATACGACCAGCAGTAATGGCAGCAGCAGTATCTACCAGACCTTCTCGCTTTCCGGTTTAAACTATGCTGCCCGCTACATTCGCATCCACCTTCAGACGCACGTCTGGTTATTCTGCGATGAAGTTCGAGTTATGGGATTGACCACAGTTGCTGCGACGGTTCCCTTTCCTACGGTGACCCCGCCGGTTTCAACTCCGGCGCTGGGCTTTCCAAAGGCTGGCCCGCTTACCGGCGGCGCATCCCAGCAGGCGCTCATCTACAACGGCTACACCGCGAATGATACCAGCACGTGGACAGTTGCTGACTTTAAGCCATACGTTACCTATGTGGACACGAGCGGAAACAGCCAAAGTATGCTCTTCGACAGTTTCCTTTTCCTCCCCGAAGGCACTGCGCCCTCGGGCGATAGCTTTGGTGCTTCTGGAACGCCGTCGAACCAGGCGGACTGGCAATATTACATCGACAATACTTTTGACCCGGCCAATCAGCTAACTGCGCTGAATGCAGCGGTGGCGAATGCGCATACTGCACTGCACAACGATCTGATCCCTGCGGTGGTCATTGCGATTCCCTATCCATCGCCTTCCCAGACGCAATTCTCAGCGGGCGTCAACTTCAATCAGAACCAGGTTGGCAACAGCACCGCGCAACAGAATCGCTTCAATGCCATCAAATGGTATATCGATACGGTGATCCAGAACTGGAACACTGCGGGCTACACAAACCTGAACCTCATCGGCTTCTACTGGTACGACGAAAACATCGAATATGGGTTGAGTACGATCGAGATTCCTCTAATCCAACAAGTTGCTGCCTACATCCACTCCCAAGGGTATAAGTTTTATTGGATTCCGGACTACCAGGGTCAGGGATTCCAGATCTGGCAGCAACTCGGATTTGACATCGCGAACATGCAACCCAACTATTACACTGCCCCATCAAGTGTTCCCGCACAGCGCCTTGCCGTAGCAGCTGCCATCTCAAAGCAATATGGTATGGGCATTGAAATCGAGATGGATGACAATATACTAAACATGACCCCGGGCGGTTCTTCATATCGCATGAAGGTGCAGAGTTACTTTAGCTATGGAAGTACCGAGGGATATAAGGGTACGTTTTGCAACTGGTATCAAGGCATCAAGACGCTCGAAAATGCCTCCCAAAGCACCAACGCCCCTGTTCGCGCAATCTACGATTCGTCGGAACAGTGGATGATGCCGACTTCCCAATAGGGCGAATGGCTGTGGTACGCGCAAGCGCAGGGCAACCTCGCTGAACAAATCATCGAGGTCGAAGGAAAATGCTTGCCTGGAAAATAAGAAGTGGGTCGCGGATGCTACGACGCGCTCTTGGTGATGAAGTCTGCTTTCCTGGACATTGCGAACGCCATAGCTTGGTACCCCCTAGTTTATCCTTGAGGACCGAGGAAGTGGGCCAGCCATTCCATCGCTCGCCAAACTGCTTCCGGCGTGGGGAAATGCCCTGCATGATGGTCAAAATAGCCGATATTCATGGGCTTTCCATAAAGTTGATAGACCTGTCGTGCTGCATTGATGTAATGCCAACTTTTCGCGGTATCGTAGGTATCGCCGCCGATCAAGAGAAAGGGCCTGGGCGAGATGAGTCCAAGAAGCTCGTGCTGATCGGTCCCATTGTCCAATTTATGGATGGAGTCACCGAAATACCAAAAGTCATCATAGTTAGAGAACGAGAGTCCGATGCCCAGCTCATTGGCGACTACGGCAGTTATGCGGGAATCGAAGGCGGCGGCATAGAGCGCCATCTTGCCGCCAAGCGAATGGCCGATGATGCCGATTTGCTCGTGGTCAATCTCCGGCAGAGTAGATAGATAATCGACCAGTCGGTGCGCGTCCCAAACCCATTTGCCGAGGCCGGTACAGTGGGGATGGCGAAGCTTCAGGTTGGCTACCGCTTCAGCATACGATTCGCCGTAGCTCTCACCAAACCAACGAATGGCCACGGCAATGTAGCCCTTCTGTACGGCGGCGTATGCGTACGAGTCAACGCCCATGCCCAGGAACTTACGTCCTGATAAGTCGCGCCCTGCCGGGGTATCCACGTCGTAAAAGGGCACAATCACAGCAGGGCGCGGGGTGCGGAGGTCGCTTGCCGGCATCATGACAAGGATCTTCTCCCACCAGTCCGGCTCCACCTGAAGGTACATGAGCCGCGCGGTGTAATTCTGATCCCGCAGGATTTCGACCGTCCGGGTCTGAGGCGGCGGAGGACCAATCTCCATGGATCCGAGCAGCTTGAGCCACTTTGCCATGATCTTGTCACGGCGATATTGCCATGCTTGGATAGAGTTAGACCCGCCCATCAGAGACGTTAGATTGCCAATCGACGATTGATAGCCAGCGGGAGCATTGTTATAGGGATTGAACCAATCCGGTGAGAGCTGGGATGCGGGGAGAACAGGTTTAGGCGCCGCAGTGCGGCAGATCCGAAAACCTGTGAAGCGGCTCTTATAGTCCGGCTCCATTGAGGACCGGTAATCACGCACCCACTCCGCTGAAGTGGTGCTGATGTATGAGCCGCCCCGGATAATGCGCGCGAGGCCGCGCAAAGGTCCGGCAGGGTTATAAGAGGCCTGCGGCGTGCTTTCGGGGTTAGCGTAATCAGAAGTCCACTCCCATACGTTCCCGTACATATCATAGAGGCCGAATGCATTGGCAGGGTAACTGCCCGGCGGTTTGGTGCCTGAGTCTTTCAGTTCTTCGAGAAAGCGCCCGACGTGCTTGGTATCGGAGCTGCCAAGATTGGCTTGCAGCGTCTCCCCGCTGGTGCCAGATAGGGGCCCCGCTGCATGCGCCCATTCAGCGTCGGTGGGAAGACGGTACCCATTCCTGCTCACATCGCAAAACCCGGTTTCCAGGTTGTAGCAAGGCTCCAGGCCCCCTTCCTGGCTGCGTCGGTTGCAGTAACGGATAGCTTCCCACCAGCTTACCGTCTCCACGGGCAGATCAGAGCCTTGATGAAAGGACGGGTTATAACCCATCACCAACTCAAACTCACTTTGAGTCAGCTCCTGCGGAGACATGAGGAACTTGCCGACGGTAACTGTTACCGGAACTTTGCTAAGCGTATCGATAACCTCATAACTCGTGCCGGGGATCTCGACTAAACGCCTGCGTGACGAGACATCTTGATCAGAACGCTCGCGGTTGGCTGCTGCCTCCAGATGGCTTTCTGCAGCGGCCATACCGGAAACCATGGTCGCCGCGCCAAGGATCGAACCCTTCAGGAAATTTCGCCGCTCCATCGCATTTGCTTCCTTTCGCGTTATGTCCAGAAACTTCATTCGACTTATGGCTGCGCGTGGGGGGGCTGATCTCCGCTGGCGGCATCGATCAAGTGTTGAATTGCAGGCAACACCGCGAAGTCGACTAGCTCTTCGTGTTGCGCGGCCTGGTTGAGCAATTGTTTTTGCGCCGCCAGCCAATCAGCGGGAGGCGGAGTGTTCTGGGCCAGATAGTCAAGCGACTCCAGACCAGCCGTGCCGAGTTTGGGCCATTGGCCAATTCGGTCGGAAGCCTGCTGCAACCGCGGCGAGTACATGGCATATCGCGCAACTGCAGGCGCAGCCGCTATCCATGCTTTGAAGGTAGAGCGAAGTTGACTGGCTGCGGCCGCATCGCCATGCAGCGCGCGGTCCACGAGTTGATTCATCTCTTGGCGAAGCGGCGGGTCGGGACGGACCGCATCGACCAGAAGGTCAAACGACGTGAGCTGCGTGGGATGCTCTTGCTTGTAGCGAATGGAAGTATCAACCGGCTGCAGCGTGCTGGCGAAGAGCATCAGGGGTTCGTCGTCGGCGGTGCGGGCAAGCTGACGCAGGCCGCGGTTGGGGGCGGCGATGTGGTCGAGTCCGTCAGCATCCAGACGTAGCGACTCAACGTCCAGACGGCGATACATGTCATTTGTATCGCGATCGGAGGCGGGTGACCACAAGCGCTCGGCAACCGCAGCAGCGCGCGGCCAGATACGCGAGTCCACACTGTCAGGAGAGATCTGTTCGCTCCACATGCAAGCCTCTCCACCGAGGATCAGCTTAGCCTGGGCGGGCGTCAGGTTTGCTTCGGCAGGCACAGGGTCGGCTAGGAATACCTGGGCCGCGGTATACATGTGGTCAAGATAGTAAGGATGGGCGTAGAGTTCGCGATGGCCCTCTTTGGCGCCCTCGATTAAGAATTGATCGCGGTGCCACACCTCGATGACGGCGTTCTTGGGCAGAGCGGGGTTCAGGATCTCGTCCCAGCCCACTGTGCGTTTGTGATAACGGCCCAGGATCTTTTGCACGCGGGTGCTGAAGTAGGTTTGGAGCTGCGCAGTGGTGGTGTAACCGTGGGCCTTCATAAAGGCGTGGATATGGGGGTTGGCGCGCCATTCCTTGCCGTTACTTTCATCGCCGCCGATGTGCATATAGGGGTCGGGAAAGAGCCGGGCCATCTCGCCTAGGAATGCATCGAGGAACTGGTAGGTCGAATTCCGGGTGGGGTCGAATGCGGAATCAAAGATGCCAAAACTCGTTTGTACGGAATAGGGGCCAGGCGCGCTGCCAAGGTTGGGATAGCCAACCATCCATGAGGTGGAGTGGCCGGGCATATCGAACTCCGGTACCACGCGGATGCCACGCGCCGAAGCGTAAGTAATCACATCGCGTACCTGCTGCTGCGTGTAGTAAAGACCGTTGGAGCCCATCTCCTGCAGCCGGGGGAAGACGCGGCTTTCGATTCGGAAGCCCTGGTCCTCGGTGAGGTGCCAGTGGAAGACGTTGAGCTTGACCGCAGCCATTCCGTCGAGCGTTCGATAGATTACGTTGAGGGGCATAAAGTGACGGCCGCAGTCGAGCATCAGGCCGCGCCAGGGAAAGCGTGGAGCATCCTGAATGTGGACAGCAGGGAAGACGAAGCCGCTGCCTGCGGGCTGCGCAAGCTGAAGAAGTGTCTGCAGGCCGCGTAGCGCGCCGATGTCGGTGTTGGCGCTGAGCGTGATGTGTTGGGGCCCCGCATCGAGCGTATAACTCTCATCCTCGTCCGGCGTGGGAAAAGCGTCGCTGGCGGCAGAGCGCACATCGATGGTGAGGGTAGCACTGGCGGCGTTGGCGGTGGGCGTGAGCGCCATCTGCACACCGGTGTACATCTCCAAGTGGTGGATGAAGCGTACGGCGCCCTGGCGGAGGCGGTTGCCGTTGTTGCCGTGGAGTGCGTAAATGAAGGTGGTTCTGATGGGCATGTCGCCTGCCTCTTCCGTAAGCGAGGCCGGCTGCGGCATGAGAGTGTTGATGAAGGTGGTGGGCGCAGGGGATTGAGCCATCAGGGGCACAACGGCTAGCGATAGAACCAGGCCAGCAACCGCGCTACGGCGAGCAGCGGCAGATACAAAGCGAATTGCTCCGGTCATGAACTAACTCCTGTAGATACCTGGATTCATTGTGTACCCAGATAGAGAAGCTTCAGGGCATTGTCGCGGTAGAGTTTGCGCAGCACGTCATCCGGCAGAAAGACGCCATAAATGCTCCAGCGCCCCTGGCGCGAAGCGTGCGAGGGGTAATCGAAGTACTCATCTGCAGTTTCAAGGAAGCGGTAGTAGAGGCGGTACATCTCCACCTCCGGCAGCAGATCGGTGCCAAAGATAATGCGGTCCGCGTATTTCGTTAAAAAGGTGCGCGCGGTGTAGGGTTGCCGACCCAGTTCCGCCACGCGCGCGCTTATATCGATGTAGAGATTGGGATGCTGGTCGAGGAGCTTGCCCACGGAGGCCAGGTCTTCACTGCCTTCGGCAAGGTGTGCGCCGACGAAGGTAGTTTTTGGATGGCGGGCAAAGACGCGATTGCGCTGCTCAAGCAACTCGGCCTTGGAGACCGGCGAGCCGTGGAAGCTCCAGTCCGGATGCGCCGCCAACTCTTCGTAGCGCTCGTTGAAGCGGTCGATAGGCCGGAAGAACGCATCGGGGTCGGCGGTGTGAAACATGACCGGGATGCCAAGCTCGGCCGCCTTGTCGAAGAGAGGTGCCCAGCGCTCATCGTCGATGGACAGCAGAGCGCCGGAGCCGTTACGAATTGTCAGCCCCAGGTCTTTCCAGAACTTGATGCCGCGGGCGCCGTGCTCCACAAGTCGCTCCAAACGGTCGAGCGAGAGCCGAATGAAGTCAGGACGCTCCACCCCTGACCAGTCTATCCATCCGTACGAGTGAAACCGGTCTGGCGCAGCGCGATGAAAGCGGTCCAGGATGTCAAGAGCTGCCTGCCCGGTGTGCATGGTGATGTTGATGACTTTTTCCACGCCACATGTGTCCATTATGCTGATCACATGCTCCGGCGCGAGCGAGTCGAGATGGTTGTGGTAGTCGATCACCGGGAAGCGGGGATGGGTGATGGTGTGCTCGGACACCTTGAGCTCGGTGCGCGGGGCAAAATCACTCAGGCGTAGATCGACCTCGGCTCGGGCATTGACCATCGCGACAAACTTATCGTCTTGATTCGGAATCGAACTCGACATGATGGCTCCATATGAAAATACAGAGGAGATTTAGGTAACGCCTGCGCGCATTGAGTATGCCTTGCTCGGACCAAAACGGGTCTGCTTCTCTCGTGACTTGTAGTGTACAATGCGAAAGAAAAAGAAACAAAAGATAATGCGCGAAATAGTTGTACACGATGCGCATTATCTGGGTTCTGCAGCGTGTCTGCCTTCCTTGGATTCCCCCGAGGCAGCGAAAGGAAATCGGCCCTATGCCACCACCCAGTTCCCCGCCCGCTTCTGTTCAGGCTGTGCCCGGCACATTGCGCCGCTAC
>JAJZCY010000183.1 GCA_021828835.1 Acidobacteriota bacterium
TCAGAGTCAGAGAAGCGACCTGGACCTGAGAGGCAAAGGCCGGATGTTGAGCGCAGCAACTCTATGTGCCCGTATCCACAGGCAGGGGTACCTCATCGGGAAGAATCTAAGGTAGTATAGAAAAGATGTTTGGGGACGTAGCTCAGTTGGTTAGAGCGCTGCCCTGTCACGGCAGAGGTCGCGGGTTCGAGCCCCGTCGTCCCCGCCATTAAGTCAAGCGGATTGTTAGACTTAAGGCGAAGTAAAAGTGGCAAGTTTTACCCGTGAGGGTGCTGAAGGGTGCTGAACGATTTCAGCACCCTTTTTGCGTGCGTCTATCACTTGATCTGAGGGTGCTGGCGAGGGTGCTGAATCTCCGGCCATCAGCATTTCTACCACCTTGTTGTTGGCCTCGCGCTTGGTCGCGGAAATGGCCCGCGTGTAGATCTCAAGCGTGATTCGCGAGTTGGCGTGACGCAGCAGTTCCTGGGCGGTCTTTAGGTCTGCTCCGGCTGCTCGTAGGTTGGTTGCGAGAGAGTGCCGGAAGGTATGCCAACCGACCACCTTGCCCGTGATGCCCGCACGCTCCAGTGCCGGCCGGATGACTCGTTTCAGGACCATGTCCGGCGTTACTGGCTGCTTACCTTCCTTGCGAATCGAAGGAAAGAGAAAGTGGTCGTCGTCGCCGTAGGGCGAGATTTCCCTCCAAGCGTATAGGCAATCGATTACAGCCGGATGCAGCGGAACTGGCTTGCGGCTGGCTTCGGTTTTGGTGTCTCCGAAGCGTCCGCGGACGCAGGAGCGCAGCACGTTGACCTGCATCAGGACCGGATCGACGTTCCTCCAAGTGAGCGCCACGAGTTCAGAACGCCGCAGCCCGGTACTGGCGGCAAGCATTACCATAGCCTTCTCGCGGAGCGGTAACTCGGCAAGCAGCGCAACGAATTCGCCCGGCGTGAGTACATCGGGCTCACGCAGACGCTTCGCCGAACAGCGGACTTTGGTGATCGGGTTGTGGTGGATCCACTCGTAGCGGATGGCGTGATTGAACAGTGCCGACATAACGTTGCGGATCTTGCTCCGGGTTCCCGGCGCAAGGGCGAGCGAGTGCAGCCACTCCTCAACCTGCATGGTTCGCACGTCTGAGAGAGCCTTGTCACCCCACTTGGGAACGATGTGGTTCTTCAGATACTGCGAGATGCCGTGGATCGTGGCAAACGCCTTACGATCCGCCGTCAGCTCGTGCAGGCGATAGTGGGCTACGAGTTCCGCGACCGTCATGGGTACGCGAACCTCGGCGTTGATGTTGGCGCGAAAATCGGCAACGGCTTTTTCGGCATCAGCGCGCTTCGGCAACTCGATCACTGTGCCGATGGTGCGTTTGCGGTATCTGCGTGTCCCGCCAAATTCGTCGTACCAGCGGAACACCCAAATGTCCGGGCCGTTTTTGCGCTTCAGTCTCAAGAGGCTTCCTTTTTGAAAGCGGCTCATGCGATCCTCCGTGCATGAGCGCCGATGGCTGCCTCTATGGTAGCGGGCGGCAGAGGTCTGCCGGTAGTGGAACCTTGAGCGATTACCCATTCCACCAGTTCGCTCTCCACAAAGCGCCACATTTTTCGTCGGCCTTCGCCCATCGGGTGCGACGGCACGTAGCCGCGCCTGGCCCAGTAAACGAGGGTCCGTCGATCCATTTGCAGTACCTTCGCTGCTTGGTCTGGATTCAGGAGGGGAGGTTTGTTCATAGGCGACTCGTGGCATTTGGCTGAGATCTGGCGTTTCGTCTTTACGCGTGGCTGCTGGGTTCTCAGCCCCGCGCTTTCCACAAGGGCAAAGGAGTTGTCACTCGTGGCGTTGTCTGCCCTCTGAAGACGAGAGTCGCCCTCCGTATCCACAGAGTCCAATGAAAAATACGAGGACTGTTATGCCGAACACGCATAACAGAGTGCACTGGCGACAACCAATGCGCATTGAAGAGGCATCAAAGTCAACACCTGCTGCCCGAACTATCGTTGCACGCACTCGGCGGTGGGACCCCTCATTCCGTTGTACCTTCAGTCGGTAAGCTGTTCCTGCCTCAGGTCTTCTCTCGGCGGAGGACAGCTATGGTTCTCCCAGAACTTCGTTGGGTACAGGCGGCAATCGTCCTCGCGGAGGAACTGAATTTCTCCAGAGCTGCGGTGCGCCTCGGCATCCACCAGACTGCCCTGAGCAGACACATCGCGGAACTCGAAACTCTGCTCGATAAACCTCTCTTTGAGCGCGATCATCGAAGAGTCGAGCTGACCGCTGCTGGACGGAAGTTCGTTGCCGACGCGCGACCGGCGATCGAACTGATCGAGCGCGCCATGGTTTCGGCCAGGGCCGACTCGGACAGCGTCGGTGAAGTTCTCAACATCGGCAGGTCCTCCTACACCGACCCGTGGCTGGCCGCGGCCATTCGATCCGTTCATCTGCCGCTTTATCCGGGCCTGCGGATCAACTGGTCAAGCCGGTATTCGCATGAGGTCGCGAACGAGGTCATCGCCGGAACGCTCGATCTCGCGATCACGACGGGCGTTCCCGAAACACCGCCGCTTACGTTCCTGAAGCTGGCGGAGCATCCTCTCTACATTGTTATGTCCCGGCACGACCCCCTGGCTGCCTCGCGAGAATTGCGCCTGGCGGACTTGCATAATCGCGTCTGGATTCTGTTCGCAAAACAGGTGAGCCCGCACATGTATGACGCCGTAAAACGCACGGCCGCGAAGGCCGAAGTTGAACCCTCCGAGCTGCATCACGTCACGGGTGCGGAAGAGGCTGTGCCGCTGATTCTGGAGCGTGGTGGATTGGCATTCCTGACGCGGGCCGGAGCATGGCGGATCGCGCGTGACGGCATCACCATGCGCCCGCTTGCTGAGGAGAATCTGCTTCTCGTCACGAATCTTGCCGCCCGTGCCGACAGCAGATCAAGGCTTGTGCGGGAGTTCGTCAAGGCGACCGCACAAAAGATGGAGAGTCTGCGTAAGCCCGCGCAGGCGCGACTACCCCTGAGTGCTTAATCAAACCGGCGCATCATCGAATGACATTACGCCGGTAAATCCCGGATCTCGATGTTCAGGGGACCATCGATACCACATTTTGGGCAACGCACGATTCCCGAACTAAGCTCCTGGTCCCCAACCTCTTCTCGCGTTCGCGAATGGCCACAGTGGATACAGATATGGAGATGGATCAGGTCAGCTTCGTTTTCACCCAAGGCATCATCGCTCATGACCTTAAACTCCTGCATCTTCAACAAAGGTCTTTCTGTTTAGGATGATTCACTTCAGGTAGGAAAGACTCGCCATTCACGATTCTTTAACAGAGATATCCGAAGCGACGGCGACCCGCTGGTCCGGCGCAACCCGCAACGCTCGTGGATGGCACGCGGGCCGAAGAGGCCGGGAGTCGTAATTGCCAAAGCAGTTGCTAAGAGAATTTATGCTCTTCAGAAATCGTATCGGGGAAGGGTACAGCCGCCGTGTGCGGCGCATTCCGAAGAGAGCGAATCAAAGGTGCGATCAAACGATCTGTACTCTCGATAGTCCGTGACCGCGACGATCAGCGTCCAGGAACAGATTCCCGCGAAGAGGATCAGGGCCGTCCACTGCTTAACGGATTGGGATTTCCGAAAGGCCGCGATCATAGCCCCATTTTCACCGGATCAGGCCGGACCGCAAATCGCTGGGCCTCTTGGTCCAGTTGAGACCCGCAACACCACCGTCGGAAATCACAAGAAGCCTCTGGCGGATCACCTGTTGCTTTCCCAATGGAAATGTGGCATTCTCCTGTTGGTAGACAAAAGAGCAGAGAGGCGGTGCTGCATTCCATGAAATCGAAGAAGGACGTACAGCCAGGGACGCTGGCCCTGATGGTACTGAAGACTCTCGATGTGCTTGGGCCGCTTCACGGATACGGCATTGCGCGGCGCATCGAGCAGATCAGCGGTGACCTGCTTTTTGTGAACCAGGGAACTCTCTATCCCGTACTGCTACGTCTGGAGCAGGAGGGCGCGGTTGATTCGGACTGGGGGCCATCGGAAAACAATCGCCGCGCCCGCTTTTATCGGCTGACCCGCGCTGGACGCAAGCTTCTTGATGCAGAAAAGCGCGACTGGGAAAAAACCGCAGCGATTATTGCTCGCTTCTTTGAAGTCAAGGCGGAGGATCTGGCATGAAAACCCTCAGCAGATTCCTGATCCGTCTGCGCAATCTTGTCACCGGAAGGCGTGGCGACCAGAGGCTGCGCGAAGAGCTCGAAGAACACGCAGCTCTTCAGACCGAAGAGAACGTCCGCGCGGGGATGCTGCCCGATGAAGCTCGCCGCCAGGCGCGGCTGAAGCTCGGCGGCGTCGAATCGGTTCGGGAGCAATACCACGCGGAAGAAGGGCTACCGCTTCTGGAGCATCTGCTCTACGACCTGCGGTTTGGGCTGCGGCAGATGAAGAAGTCGCCGGGGTTTGCGGCGACGGCGGTGCTAACGCTGGCCCTGGGGATTGGCGGGGTGACGGCAGTGTTCAGCGTGGTGTATGCGGTGCTGCTGCGGCCGCTGCCGTATCCGGAGGCAAGCCGACTGGTGGTGCTGCATGAGGCGATGGCGCACTTCGGCGGCGCGGCGAATCTGTCTGCGCCGGATGTGCCGGTATATCAGCGGAATAGTCACGCGTTCACGGCGGTAGCTGGGTTTATCGGTGAGGGTTATGACGTGACGGGAGCGGGCGAGCCGTTCCGAGCGGATGCAGAGCGGGTGAGCGCACAGATGTTTCCGGTGCTGGGCGTGGCTCCGCTGCTAGGACGGTCATTTACGCGGCAGGAAGACGAAAGCAGCGCGGCGGTGGCGGTAATCAGCTACTCGTTGTGGAAGGAGCGGTTTGGCGGGAGCCAGGATGTGCTGGGAAGAACCATCGACCTGGACCTGAGGCCGTACACGATCATCGGGGTGATGCCGCGTGGGTACGACACGCCATCGGGGATGGGCGCGATTGCCGCACACGCCCTGTGGGTGCCGCTTAGCCTGACCCCATCGGAGATGAAGGATGAGGCGGACGATCTGGATTACGGCGCGGTGGCGCGACTGAAACCGGGTGTGACGATGGCCCAGGCGCAGCAGGATGCCGAGCGAGTGCTGAAGATCATCCAGGCGAAAGTGCCAGAAGCCCATTTGTCGATTAGTCTGGCGGGGCTGAAGGAACAGACGGTCGAAAGCGCGCGTCCTCTGTTGCGGATCCTGCTGGGGGCGGTGGTGCTGATTCTGCTGATTGCGTGTGCGAATCTGGCGAATCTGCTGCTGGTGCGGGCGGCGGGGCGGCGGCGGGAGTTTGGGGTGAGGATGGCGCTGGGCGCGGCGCGGAAGACGATGTTGCGGCAACTGCTGATGGAGTCGCTGCTGCTGAGCGCGGCGGGCGGGGCTGTCGGGCTGGGAGCGGCGGCGGCGGCAGTGCATTGGGCGGGCGCGGTGCTGCCGGATTCGCTGCCGAGGCTGGGAGAAATTGGGATCGACTGGCCGGTGGCGCTGCTGGCGGTGGGGCTCGTGGGCATGACAGGCGTGGCGTGCGGGATGGCTCCCGCGCTGGCGAGCGCGAAGGCCGATGTGCTGGACTCGCTGCGGGAGGGCGGACAGGCGACGGGGCGGGGACGGGGGCAGCATCGGCTGCGCAGCGCTCTGGTAGTGGCAGAGATGGCGCTGGCGCTGTTGCTGCTGGTGGGAGCGGGGCTGCTGCTGCGCAGCTTTGCGCGAATGATGGAGACGAACCCAGGCTTCGTGCCGGAGCGTACTGTGACAGCGTCGGTGGCGCTGCCGAAACAGGCTTATCCGACCCAGAAGAAAGTGGATGAGTTCTTCCGGAATCTTGGAGAGCGACTCCAGGAGCTGCCGGGCGTGAAGGCTGTGGGGTTCGGATCGAATATTCCGGTGATCGGGCTGAACTCTGGTCGGCTGTTCGCAGCGCAGGACTATGTTCGGAGGCCGGATGAGAGCTTCTCGATCGCCTCGAATTACCTGACGGCGGGGGAGTATTTCCGATCGCTGAAAATTCCGCTGATCGAAGGGCGGTACTTCGACGCCGCTGACGACGCGCCGGGTGCGCCGCTGGTGGCCATTATCAGCCAGTCGCTGGCGAAGCGGTACTTCGCGGGGCGCGATCCGGTGGGAATGCACATTAAGGTGGGGCCGAACTACCAATACCCGATGCCTCCCATGCGAGTGGTGGGCGTGGTGGGCGATGTGAGCGACAATCCTGTGGATCGGAAGCAGGACACCGAGATGTACGAGCCGTTGTCGCAACTGGCGGCGGATCTGGGTCCGATGGGCGCCATGATTGGGACGCAGGGCGACATGCACGCGGTCGTGCGGACGACTGGCGATCCGGAGGCGCTGGAGGGGGAGCTGCGGAGGGTGGTACACCAGGCCGATCCGACGCTGGCGGTGACGGACGTGCAGACGATGGAGGAAGTCGTGTTCTCGACGCAGGCGCCGCGGCGATTCAACACGTGGGTGCTGACGGCGTTTGCAGCGGTGGCGCTGGGTCTGGCGCTGCTGGGGATTTATGGAGTGCTGGCGTCTTCGGTGACGGAGCGGACACGGGAGATCGCGATTCGGATGGCGCTGGGGGCGACGCGCGGCGATGTGGAACGAAGGACGCTGGGACACGCGATGATGCTGGGCGTTGCCGGTGTGGTGGTGGGGCTGGCGGCGTCGCTGGCGTTAACGCGATATCTGGCGAGCCTGCTGTACGAAGTGAAGCCACTGGACGGGTTGACACTGGCGGGATCGGTTGCAGTTCTGCTGGCGTGCGCGGTGCTGGCAGGATGGCTGCCCTCCCGTCGCGCCGCCTCGGTGGATCCGATGCAGACGCTGCGGTCCGAATGACGATGCCGCGCCTGGCCGTTGGGCGGGTCGGAGATGTCGCCCGCGCTCAAGCGGGCATCGAAAGAGGGTGGGCAAACGGGCAGCCGGACACAAAAAATGCGGAGCCGGTCTTGCTGGCTCCGCTCAAGTGTTTCGGGTTGATTTGCGGTTAAGCCGCTGCTTTCTTTGTGGCCTTCGTTTGCGGCTTGGCCGCTGTCTTCGGTGTAGCTTTCTTCGCGGCCTTGCCCTTTTCCTTTGCCGCGAACTCCTGTTTGACGGTCGCGGAGATGGCGTCCACGTCAACTTTATAGACGCGGGCGGCATCGCGGAGAATCTTCGCGGCGTCGTTCTGGTTGTGCATGGACAGCAGAATGACCGTCTCCACCAAAATGCGGTCCAGCTTGCTCTCCTCAGCTTTTGGCAGGAAGGCGGCCAGCAGTTTCGCCGGGGCCTCGCCGTCCTTCGGCTTGCCAATGCCGTGCTGCCGGATGAGAACGGCAATGCGCCGTTCGTCCAGCATCGCGGTCAGCCGCGCGACCACAAACAGCAAGTCGCGTTTCATCAGCCGGACGGGAACCGCATCGCCGATGGCTTTGAGAACGCGCAGCCCGGTAGCCTGGGCCAGCGCCTCCTCGCGGCGGCGCTTTTCCTGCTCGGCCTTGAATGCAGCATCGGCGTGGGCCCGCTGGTGCTGCTTCCTCGCGTGATGGATGGGGCATTCGGGATTGGCGCACACCTTACGCATCTCGCCTTTCTCGCTGCCCTCGGTGACGATGGCCTCGGCGGTGTACTTGCACGTCTTGTATTCCGGCCAGTCGCGCTGCTCTTTCTTTTGCGGTTTGTCCTGCCGGATTTCAACGTACTTGTTGCGTGGAATGATCGGGCTACCTTCGGCAGGTTTGCCGTAGGCGGTGCTGATCTGTACCAGTTTCGGTTTGGTCGCTACGGTCTGCGATACAAAGGCGTCCACCTTGGCGGTGTAGCAATTTGGGTCTGAGCAGGAATCATGCCGCGTTCCGATGCCCTCAAAGAGAAGCGTGTTGTGGCCGGTACGCTTCGGGCATTCAAGGCAGGAACCCGCATCGGGAACAAGCTGCGCGTCGTCCTTCGGGAATGGCGCGGCGGCAAGCTCCAGCAGGATGTTGTGCTCAATCCATTCGCGGAGATTGCGGACGGGCAGCAGAATCCGTTTCGATTTGCTGCCGTTGCCGTAGCTCTCCTGCCAGCAGGCGGGCAGGGCTTCTTCTTGTTGCGCGGTCTGCAACTTCGCTAGCAAGAGCGCGTGGCCCAAGCCGATTTCGTCTTTGGCGAAGGTTTCGGCGACTGCGGGC
>JAJZCY010000003.1:0-20146 GCA_021828835.1 Acidobacteriota bacterium
CGTGCAGACGGCGCTGGCCTTTCACTGGTCGCTCCTGCTGATCCTTCTCCGTCACCTGCGCCTGTTCCTCGAACCTGTGCCGGCCTGGATCAACACCCTGGAGCGAGTGGATGGATTCTTTCAGGTGGACGCGCCGCAGATCTATCTCTCCGACGTGATTCTGATCGGTGCCTTGGCCTATCTGCTGTTCAGGCGCTTTCGCGATCCGGCGGTCCGTTACATCTCGCTCTTCGCCGATTACTTTGCACTATTCCTTTTGCTGGGGATCGCGGTCTCCGGGGTGCTCATGCGCTACTTTGTGCGCGTGGATCTTCTCAGCATCAAGCAATTTGCGCTGAGCCTGGCAGCATTCCGGCCCCTGGATCTCAGTGCGCTGAGCCCGCTCTTTCTCGCCCATTTGCTGCTGGTCTGCACACTGGGCGCGTATCTGCCCTTCAGCAAACTGATGCACATGGGCGGCGTGTTTCTGAGCCCCACCCGCAACTTGGCCAACGATAGCCGGCGCAGGCGGCACATCAATCCGTGGAACTACCCCGTCAAGACGCACACCTACGCGGAATGGGAAGAAGAGTTCCGCGACAAATTAGTGGCAGCCGGCATTCCCATTGAGGCGGAAGATGCAGGAGACGCTCGTACAAATTGAGCCCAAGCCTCCGCGCGGAGACTGGCGCAATCCCCACATTGAGTTCCGCAAGGGCGCCATGTGCTATAGCGCGGCGGCTAAGAACCTGACCTATCTCGATCTGCCCAACCCGCGCAACTGGCAGCCCTCCGACCTTGACTGGAAGCTGCCGCCGGACTGGAAACAGATCATCCTCGCAGGCATGAAAGAGCGGCTCGCGAAGTTCCGCTCCTTCCGGCTGTTCATGGACATCTGCGTGCGCTGCGGGGCCTGCGCCGATAAGTGCCATTTCTATCTCGGCACCGCGGACCCCAAAAATATGCCGGTGGCCCGCGCCGAGTTGATGCGCTCCATTTATCGCCGCTACTTCACTTGGTGGGGACGCATCCTGGGCCCGTTTTTGGGAGGCTCCCTGGCCGGCGGGCGCGACCTCACCGAGGACGTGATCAAGGAGTGGTTCTACTACTTCTACCAGTGCACCCAGTGCCGGCGCTGCTCTGTCTTCTGCCCCTACGGCATCGACACCGCTGAGATCACGCTGATGGGCCGTGAACTGCTCAACCTCATCGGCTGCAATATCAATTGGGTGATGGAGCCGGTGGCCAACAGCTTCCGCACCGGCAATCATCTGGGCATTCAGCCTCATGGATTCAAGGACAGCATCGACTTTGCCGCGGATGAGGCTTCGGAGATCACCGGGCTCGAGATCAAGGTGCCGATGCATCGCAAGGGCGCCGAGGTCCTCTTCGTCATGCCTTCGGCCGATTACTTTGCCACGCCCCATTACTACACGCTGCTCGGCTATCTGATGCTGTTCCGCGAGATCGGCCTCGATTACACCGTGAGCGCCTACGCCTCGGAGGGCGGCAACTTCGGTTCCTTCGCCTCGCACGAGCTGATGAAGCGCCTCAATGCCAAGATCTACGACGAAGCGCGGCGGCTGGGCGTCAAGTGGATTCTGGGCGGCGAGTGCGGCCACATGTGGCGGGTGCTCCATCAGTACATGGACACCATGAACGGTCCCGCCGATTTCCTCGAGGTGCCCCGGTCGCCCATTACCGGCACCGTCTTTGAGAACGCGCGCTCCACCAAGATGGTGCACATCTGCGAGTTCACCGCGGACCTGATTCATCACGGTAAGCTCAAGCTTGATCCGCGACGGAACGATCATTGGACCGTTACCTATCACGACTCCTGCAATCCCGCGCGCGGCATGGGCTTATTGGAAGAGCCGCGCTACATTCTCAACAGCGTGGCGCGCAACTTCCACGAGATGCCGGAGAACACGATCCGCGAGCAGACCTTTTGCTGTGGCAGCGGCGCCGGCCTGGGGACCGATGAAAACCTCGAGACCCGCCTGCGCGGCGGCTTCCCGCGCGCCAATGCGGTGCGGTACGTGAAAGAGAAGTACGGAGTCAACCTGCTCACCTGTATCTGCGCCATCGATAAAGCCACGCTGCCCACGCTGCTCCAGTACTGGGTCCCGGGGGTCGAGGTAGCCGGCGTTCACGAACTGCTGGGCAACGCGCTGGTCATGACCGGAGAGAAGCAGCGCACCACCGACCTGCGCGGCGAGCCGCTGGCAGCGGAGCCCGAACCTGCCCTGGCAGAAGCGGAGGCCGCCCATGCGTGACCGTCTCTGGATCATCGCTGGGCTGGTGTTGTTCCTTGCCGCGATCACGGCGCCCTTCTGGTATCGTCCCGCGCACGCGCGCGACCTTGCGAAGCTTCCTGAACTCGTGCTTCCTGCCAATCAAAGGCAGTGCGTCGCGCCCGTGAGCTATATGCGTGCCTCGCACATGGTTCTGCTTACCAACTGGCGTCAGCAGGTCGTCCGCGACGGTGAGCGCAAATATGTCGCCTTCAACGGCAGGGTGTACCAGAAGAGCCTTACGGCGACCTGTCTCGGCTGCCATAACAAGGAGCAGTTCTGCGACCGCTGCCACGCCTTCGCCGGTGTCTCCGGTCCCTACTGCTGGAACTGTCACAATGCTTCCGCATCCAGAGCGGTTGCCGCATCAGCAGACACAACAATGCACAGTCCCGAAGGAACTCACCTTACGGAGAATCTGCCGCCCCACATTCTTGCTGTCCTCGCCTCCAGGCCGAATACGTCCTCACCCGGGAGCAGGCCATGAAGATCACCCGAAAGGATTTTCTGCGGCTCAGCGGACTCTCGTTTCTGGCCGGAGGAGCCATGGAAGCTGCCCGGGCTATCGCCGGACGCAGCTCCGCCGCAACGGAATCCCAGTCAGCTCCGGTTGCGCAATCCGTGCGCTGGGGAATGGTCGTGGATCTGCGCAGATGCCAGAAGGAGAAGGGTTGTACGGCTTGCACCGACGCCTGCGACGCGGCCCACAATGTTCCGCGGATTGCCGATCCTCAGCACCAGGTGAAGTGGATCTGGACCCAGCCCTACGAAACGGTCTTTCCCTTCATTCAGGACGGCTATGCCGAGCAGAGCGACGCCGGCATTCCCGTGCCGCTGATGTGCAACCACTGCGCCAGTCCACCTTGTGTGCGCGTCTGCCCCACGCAGGCGACCTGGAAGCGCGCCGACGGCATCGTGATGATGGACTGGCATCGCTGCATCGGTTGCCGCTACTGCATGGCCGCCTGCCCGTACGGCTCGCGCAGCTTTAACTGGGTCGATCCGCGCCCGGCTCTCGCGCATCTCAATCCCGACTTCCCCACGCGAAGCAAGGGCGTGGTGGAGAAGTGCAACTTTTGCGAAGAGCGTCTGGCAAACGGCCTGAAGCCAAGCTGCGTCGACGCCTGCCCGCAGAAGGCGCTGGTCTTTGGCAACCTCGCGGATCCGAACTCCGAGCCGCGGCAGTTGCTCCGTCAGCGCTTTGCCGTGCAGCGCGAGCCGGAGCTGGGAACGGGCCCGTCTGTGTATTACCTGGTGTGATGCCATGTTCATGTTCGAAAAAGCGCTTCGAGGGAGCCGCCAGTACTGGATATGGCTGTTCTGTTTGCTCTGCGTGATGGTTGTGGGCCTGGCCTTTTATCTCTATCAGCTCCATATCGGCCTGGGCGTCACCGGTATGAGCCGCAACGTGAGTTGGGGTTTGTACATCGCGCAGTTCACGTTCTTCGTGGGCGTAGCCGCCTCGGCCGTCATGGTCGTGCTCCCCTATTATCTGCACGACTACAAGGCATTCGGCCGGGTTACGATCCTCGGCGAATTTCTGGCTATCACCGCTGTTCTCATGTGCTGTCTGTTGATCTTCGTCGATCTGGGCCAGCCGGCGCGCGTCTTCAACATCATCCTCTATCCCACCCCGTGGTCCCTGATGTTCTGGGACATGATCTCCTTGAGCGGCTATCTCTTCCTCAACGTCATCATCACCGTGGTCACGTTGACCGCCGAGCGCGAAGAGGTGGCTCCGCCACGCTGGATTCGGCCAGTCATCGTACTCTCCATACCCTGGGCGGTCAGCATTCACACGGTTACGGCCTTCCTCTACAGCGGGCTCCCCGGGCGCAGCTTCTGGTTGACGGCCATCATGGCCCCCCGCTTTCTGGCCGGCGCCTTCTGCTCCGGACCGGCATTGCTGATTCTCTTCTGCCTGATTCTGCGCAGGACAACTGGCTTCGATGTAGGGCACAAGGCCATCAACGCGCTTTCGGTCATCGTGACCTACGCCATGGTGATCAATGTGTTCTTCATCCTGGTCGAGGCGTTCACGGTGCTCTACAGCCGGATTCCAGCCGATGTAGCGCATCTCCAATATCTTTATCTCGGATTGGATGGCAACTATCACCTCGTTCCCTGGATGTGGCTCTCGGTGCTGCTGGCAGCAGTCGCGCTGGCTTTGCTGCTGGTGCCGTCGTGGCGCAGGAATCCTGTGATGCTGCCGATTGCGTGCCTGGCGGTGTTTTTCTCGCTCTGGCTGGACAAGGGGCTGGGCCTGATCGTCGGCGGCTTTGTCCCATCGCCGCTGGACACGGTCACTACCTACACGCCCACCCTGCCGGAGTGGAGCATCGTGCTCGGCATCTACGCAATCGGCGCCTTGATGATCACCGTGTTTTACAAGATCGCACTGGCGGTTCATGAAGAAATAGGGGAAGCAGATGTGCACGTGCCCGCGGTGCCGGTAGGCACCGCAGATCGCTGAGCAATGCGCGGGCGAGGGAAGTGAAGAGAAGATGGCGAAGATAGGGCAAGTGATTCTGGTGGGCGCAGGGCCGGGCGATCCTGACCTTCTGACCATTCGCGCCGTGCAGCGCATTAGCATCGGCGATGTGCTGGTCTACGACCGCCTCATCCAGCAGGGCGTGCTCGCATTGGCCAAGCCGACGGCGGAAAGGATTTATATGGGCAAGGAGCCGGGCCTGCACACCCGCCAGGAGCAGATCCATGCCTTGCTGGTCGAAAAGGCTTATGAGGGAAAGACGGTTGTTCGCCTCAAAGGGGGCGACCCGTTCCTCTTCGGCCGTGGCGGCGAAGAGGTCGAATATCTCGCCGAGCACGGCGTCCCCTTCGAGGTGGTGCCCGGCGTCTCCTCGTGTCTTTCCGCCCCCCTCAGCGCGGGAATCGCCGTCACCCACCGCGATGCCTCCTCTTCAGTGGTAATCGTCACCGGCCACAACGCGCTGGGCAACGAGGATCGCATCGAATGGGACGCAGTGGCAAAGATCGACACCGCGGTCTTCCTGATGTGCGTGCACAACGTGGAGACGATTGCGCGCAACCTGATTGCAGCCGGCCGTTCTCCGGCGACTCCGGCTGCCATGATCCAGATGGCCTACTGGGATGGCGAGCACGTGGTTACGGGCACGCTTGAGAACATTGCCGCGGAGGTGCGCCGCGCGGAGATCGAGCCGCCCGCGACGCTGGTGGTGGGCGAGGTGGTCCGTCTCAGGACCAAGTTACTTCAACTCATGGCTTCGCAACTGGAGCGAAAAGAGGTATATGTATGAGCGACACCACGGCTGTTCCCGTTGAAACGCTGGCTGAAGAGATGTATCAACTGATCGCCGAATGCGAAGGCAAGAAGAACCTGAAGGCCGGGGATCTCCACAAGGCCATGATCGCAAAACACGGCGAAGCAGCGTGCACCAAGGACGATTGCAAGAAGGCAATCCGCATCCTGATCGATTCGGGGCGCTGCATCTACAGCTATCTGGGCGGCTCCTACATTCAGCTTCCGCCCAGGAAAGGATAGCGGCAGCCTGATTCTGGCTGCTCCTTCCGCATGACTCGCATGCGCGCCATGCCGCGTCTGATGATCGCCGGCCTCTGCGGAGGCGCGGGGAAAACCATCGCTTGCGCAGGGCTCCTGCTCCTCCTGCGCCGCGCCGGCGTGGAGGTGAGGGCCTTCAAAAAGGGACCGGACTACATCGATCCGGCGTGGCTCGCGTGGGCCTCTGCGCATCCCGCGCGCGACCTCGATACCTGGTTGATGGGTCCGGAGGGCGCGCGCGCTTCCTTTATGCGCCACGGCATCGGCGACGGCATCAACTTGATCGAAGGCAATCGGGGTCTCTTCGACGGATTCGATGCCGAGGGTACGCATTCATGCGGCGTACTCGCCAAAACGCTTGCCGCTCCTGTGCTTCTTGTCCTCGATGCCACCAAGATGACGCGCACGGCCGCCGCGCTGGTCCTGGGGTGCCAGAAAATGGATGCGGGCGTTGCCCTGCGCGGAGTCATCCTCAACAACGTCAACGGCCGCAGGCACGAGCAGATCCTGCGTGCTGCGATCGAATCCACCTGCTCGATTCCGGTTGTAGGAGTGCTGTCCCGCGCCGCCGTAAACCCGCTGCCGGAGCGCAACCTGGGCCTCACGCCACCGCAGGAACACGATGGCATGCACAGGTTGGAGCAACACCTTTTGAAGCTGGTGGACGGCCGCATCGACATCGAAGCGGTGTTGTCGATTGCGCGGAGCGCGCCGCCTCTGGAACTGCGTGCAGAAGAGAAACCGCCGCTTCCGGATGCAGGCGGAATCCGAATCGGCTATGTGAAGGACTCCGCATTCAACTTCTATTACCCGGAAAATATCGAGGAACTGGAGCGCGCCGGCGCGGAAGTAATACCCGTTTCCTCCTTACACAATGCAGCATTGCCTGCGAATCTCCACGCGCTCTACATCGGCGGCGGTTTCCCGGAGACCCACGCCGGGCAGCTTGCGGCCAACCTCAGCTTTCTGGAGTCTTTGCGCCACGCCAGCCGAAGCGGCATGCCCATCTACGCCGAGTGCGGCGGCATGATGCTTCTGGCGAGCGGCCTCATCTGGAATGGAGTGCGCCATTCCATGGCAGGCGTCTTCCCCATGGACGTTGAGGTGTTCGACAGACCCCAGGGCCACGGTTACACCGAATTGCGCGTGGAGACGAGGAACCCCTTTTTCCCGCTGGGCGCTGTCTTGCGAGGGCATGAATTTCATTACTCGCGCCTGATCGCTTCTTCGGCTCCTCCGGAAACCGCATGCGCTGTGCTGCGCGGTGTGGGCTGCGGCTCCGGGCGCGACTATCTTGTCACCCGCAATACCATGGCGGGATATACGCATCTGCATGCCGTGGCTACTCCGCAGTGGGTCGCGGGCATGGTGAACGCAGCACAGGAGTTCAGGCTGGCCGGTTCACTGCTGCGGGTTTAGCCGGTCCGCCTGCCCTCATGGCCGCTGAATGCAGCGCTCATCCCTTCGCTGCTGCGATCGCCTGGCGCTCCTCGATCGCCAGGAACGCGCGTTGGCGCTCGCCGGTATAGATCTGCCGTGGTCGCGCGATCTTCTGCTCCGGATCACGGTGCATTTCGTCCCATTGCGCCAGCCAGCCCGCGGTGCGCGGAATCGCGAACAGCACAGTAAAGAACTCCGGCTTGAAGCCCATGGCCTGGTAGATGATCCCCGAATAGAAGTCGACATTGGGGTACAGCTTGCGTTCGATGAAGTACTCGTCTTCGAGCGCAATTCGCTCGAGCTCGAGCGCGATGTCCAGCTTGGGATTTCTGCCCGTCACCCGGAAGACCTGTTCGGCGGTCCACTTGATGATCTTGGCGCGAGGGTCGTAGTTCTTGTATACCCTGTGCCCGAATCCCATCAGCTTGACTTCGCCGCTCTTTACCCTGTCGAGATAGGCGGGAATTCGATCCTTGGAGCCGATCTCTTCCAGCATGCGCAGCACCTGCTCGTTGGCGCCCCCATGCAGCGGCCCGGAGAGCGCCGCGGCTGCTGCGGAGAGGGAGAGATAGGGGTCGGCCTGGGAACTGCCGACCGAGCGCATCGCATTGGTACTGCAGTTTTGTTCATGATCGGCATGGAGAATGAAGAGCACTTCCAGCGCACGCGCCAGAACCGCGTTGGCGGCATATTTGGGCTCGGCCATCTTCCACAGCATGTTCATGAAGTTCTCGGTGTAACTGAGATCGTTGTCCGGGAAGACATAAGGGAATCCGACACCATGGCGGTAGCACATGGCGGCGATGGTGGGGATCTTTGCAATCAGCCGCTTGATCTGTTGCAGGCGATTCGCAGGGTCCTGCACGTGCTTCGCGTCCGGATAGAGCGTGGATAAGGCCGCCACCGAGCTGACCAGCATCCCCATCGGATGTGCGTCGTAGCGGAAGCCCTCCATGAACTTGCGGATGTTTTCGTGGAGCATCGTCCGGCGGGTGATCTCGCTGGCCCAATCCTGCAATTCTGTGCGGTCGGGCAGCTCTCCGAAGACCAACAGATAGGCGACTTCAAGGAACGAGCAGTGCTCTGCCAGGGTCTCGATGGGATAGCCGCGATACTCCAGAATCCCGCGCTCTCCGTCGAGATAGGTGATGCTGCTGCGGCAGGATGCGGTATTGACGAAGGCCGGGTCGTAGGTCATCAATCCAAAATCTGCGGGGTCGGTGCGGATATTGCGAAAGTCCGCCGAACGGACGGTGCCGTGTTCGATGGGAAGGGTATAGGTGCGATTGGTGCGGTTGTCGGTAATCGTGACGTTGTCGAATGGCATGACGGACTCTCCCGGATCAGAAAAACAATTCATTTAAGGATCGACAGCTCTCCAGGGGCTGCCGGAATGGTTTCCACGGTATGCGCGGGCGCCGCCACGATATTCGGCATCCGCATGCCGCTTCCGGCGCCTTTCAGCTTTTTGCAGGGCTCGCTTTTGCGCGCGAGATGCAGGTAATCGAGCACCAGCCGCCGCTTGAGCAGTTGAACCGCCTTGGCGGGGTCTACGCCTTTGGGGCAAACCCGCGAGCACTCGCCCGCATAGTGGCAGCGGATAGCTCCAGGGGATGATCCTGTCACCTTCGCGCGTTCCTGCTGTCCGCCGTCTCGCGTGTCCGCGTTATAGCGCTCGGCCGCGGTCAGCGGCATCGGCCCCAGATAGCGGGCGTCGGTGGCCAGCGTAGGACATGCGGCCATGCAGCAGCCGCACTTGATGCAGTAGGTGAATTGAAGGTAATGTTCCAATTCCTCGGCTGACTGATAGAACTCGCCGCTGGGGTCATGGATCTCCGCTTCGTCGGTGCGGATCACATACGGACGGACGAGGCGGTGCTTGTCAAACATGCTGCTCAGGTCGGGCACCAGGTCGCGGATGATTGCGAAATTCGGCAGCGGTGCGACGGTAAGGCTTGTCGTCGCGATCTTCAGAATCTGCGTTGTGCAGGCCAGCCCCGGACGGCCATTCAGCAGCATCCCGCACGAGCCGCAGACCCCCATCCGGCACGAGGAGCGCCAGACCAGGGTGGAGTCGAGATTGTCCTTGATCGAGTGCAGCCCATCGAGCACGGTCATGCCCTCGTGCACCGGCACTTCGTAGCTCTGCACGTAGGGGCCACGCTCGTTCTCGGGATGAAACCGGCTCACGTGGAAACGGATGGTGCGCTGCTCCGGACGCGTATTCTGCATGGCTACCCCTTGACCCCGGCTAACGCAACTCCGTGCGCTGCGACGGCCGCCCACGTTCCCAGGCCCAACAAGCCAATCCCCAGGATCAGCAGGAAGACGGTAATGGCCTTTTCCATCGCCGGCCGGAGCGTCAGCTCCAACAGCATGGTGCGAAGTCCGTAGAGGCCGTGGAACAACCCAATCGCCAGCAGGGCGATATAGCCGACCGTGAAGGTGAGCATTCCATCCCTGAACCGGCTATTCGCAATCGACACCGTGAGATTGCCGTAGGGTGCGAACCAATGACCGATCTCGCCCAGGTGCATGATCCCCATGTGCAGGCCGAGCACGAAAAACAGCACCGCGCCCGCGGCCATGTGCCAGGTCCAGAGCCTCGCTGCCTTCATCGTTCCTCCTACTGCGTCAGGCCGGAGTAGCCTCCCGCGGCCAGAAGAATCAAAGCCACGATCATCACGGCGATCAATAACGGCCGCTGGACGCGCAGCGACGTCTTGTACGGGAAGACCGGCTCGATCGGCTTTCCGATGGCCACTCCAAGCTCGACGAGCACGAGCCGGATGCCATTGCATGCGTGGTATGCGAAGGCCGCAAAGACCAGGTACTCTCCGAACCGGAAGACGGGCTTATGAAAGAATCCGCCGCCCGTCCACAGGTAGATGCCTCGGGCCCGCAGGCTGGTGACCACGATGTGCAGCAGGAAATAGAAGAGCACCGCCAGACCGGTCAGGCGGTGCAGGGAATAGGCGTAGCGTTCGATGCCCCAGCGTCCGCCGCCGAGCCATCCCCAGAGTCCGATCCGGTTCTCCTGCCTTGCAGCCGCCATAGATGCCCTCCGCCAATTCCCGCGCTTCTTCGCTCAGTACTTTCGCTCCACCGGCTTCCAGTTGGTGATGCGCACCGGCTTGTAGTCGAGCTGGGGAGCGCCACCGGCATTTCGAACAATGGAGTGCGCCAAAAATCTCTCATCGTCGCGCTGGGGAAAATCGGTGCGCGCGTGAGCGCCGCGCGATTCCTCGCGCGCCACCGCCGCCGTCAGCAGCGCCTCGGCCAACTCAAGCATGTTCTCGGTCTCGAGGACGTGGGTCAGGTCCGTGTTGTACACCCGGCTCCTGTCGTGAATGCCAATCTTCGAAAAGCGCTGTTTCAGCTCCGCGATGCTGTTCAGACCCTGCCGCATGGAATTGCCGTTGCGGTATACACCCGCGTGGCGATCCATCACGGAGCGGAGCTCGCGCCGGATCTCGGCCGGGTTCTCGGACCCACTGCGTTGCAGAAGATCTGCGAAGACGCGGCCCTCCTCCTCATGCGCATGGGCTTCGGGAATGTCGCTTAGCGCGGGATTCTGCTCCACGTAACGGGCGATCGCGGCGCCGGTAATGCCGCCCCACACCAGACACTCCGCGGTCGAGTTGCACCCTAGCCGGTTGGCGCCGTGCAGCGAGTGGCAGGCCGCTTCGCCGGCCACCCAGATGTTTTCGATCGCGCTGCGTCCCTCGATGTCGGCTTCGATTCCGCCCATCGCGTAGTGCGCCACCGGGCGAATGGGGATCACCTGCGTGATGGGGTCGATGCCCAGGAAGTTCATGCACACTTCGCGAATCAGCGGCAGGCGTTTGTGGATGCGCTCGGCGCCAAGGTGGGTGAGGTCGAGGTTCACGTAATCGAGACCGTCGGGCCGGCGATAGCCGCGGCCTTCCAGAATCTCCGTGGTCTCGGAGCGCGATACGATATCGCGGGGCGCCAGTTCCATCATCTTCGGCGCGTACTTCTCCATGAAGCGGTCGCCGTTGGCGTTGCGCAGATAGCCGCCCTCGCCACGGCAGCCTTCGGTCATGAGAATGCCCGACGGCACCAGGCCGGTGGGATGAAACTGCAGGAACTCCGGATCTTCCAGCGCCAGGCCGGCACGGTAGGCGATGGCTTGGCCATCGCCGGTGACTGTCTGCGAGTAAGTGGTGAAGCCGTAGAGCGTCCCCAGGCCGCCGGAGGCGATGAGAAGCGCCTTGCCCTGGAGGATCGTGAATTCGCCACCGGGCAGATCGTAGACGGTCACGCCGGCGAAGCGGTCGCCGTCCAGCAGCAGTGAGGTGACAAAGCACTCGTCGTAGCGCTTCCAGTTGGAGTACTTCTGGAGCGTGTCGTAGAGCGCCTGCATCTCGAAGAATCCGGTCTTGTCCGCAGCCATGCAGGCGCGGGGAAAGGAGTGGCCGCCGAAGGGCCGCTGCATCACGCGCCCGTCTTCACGGCGCGACCAGGGTACGCCCCAGTGTTCGAGCAGGCGGATCTCGTCGGGCGCAGTCTGCACGAAGCGGTCGACAACATCCTGGTCGGCGAGGAAGTCGGAGCCCTTCACCGTATCCCAGGCGTGCAGTTCCAGGCTGTCGCCCTCTTCCGGGCGCATCACCGCCCCCGTGCCGCCTTCCGCGCAAACCGAGTGGGAGCGCATGATCTGGACTTTGGAAACAATGCCGATATCGACGGCGCCCTGGCTGCGCAGGCTGATCTCAACCGCAGCGCGCAATCCCGCCAAACCCGAACCAAGGATCAATACATCGTGAACTATCCGGCGCATCGTGCGGCTGGCCCTCGCCCAGCCCGGTGATTCGGAGACGGCGTGATCGCACACAGCCAATCAAACGGGAACGAACTCTAGTGCATCGCGAAAACGACTCGCCGTGATCCTTATCACTCTCAGGTGTGACGCTGTCGCAAGCGAGCTTGTGGCTGGGTTTAGAGAGGCGATTACTTCTGGAGAGAAGGTTGGTTTCTGCCGGGATAAAGGCGAGAGGGAGGCGCGGAGCCTGCCGCAAGCGCTTAATGAGCCGTCGCCGATTGAGCGTCGAGCCAGCCGAGCCCTTCCGAGGTGCTGCCCTTGGGAATGTACTCGAGTCCGATCCACCCGCTGTATCCAAGCTCGTCGATCAGCTCGAAGACATAGGGGTAATTGATCTCTCCGGCATCTGGCTCGTGGCGGCCGGGAACGCTGGCCACCTGAATGTGTCCCACGCGGCTGGGGCGCGCGCCGAGATAGCGGCGCAGGTTGCCGGTCAGATCGCCCTCGGCCATCTGGCAGTGGAAGAGATCCATCATCACCTTCAGGTTCGGCTTGTCCAGTTCCGCAACGATGGCATGGGCTTCCTCCTGGCGGTTGAGGAAATAGCCGGGGATATTGCGCTGCGCAATCGGCTCGATGAGCACATCGACTCCTGCCGGTGCCGCCCGCTCCGCCGCCCAGGCTAGATTCTCGAGATAGGTAGCGCGAAAGCGCGCGCGGTTTGCGTCCTGCGGCATCAGGCCGGCCATGGCATGAATGCGCGGGCACTCCAGCACGCTGGCGTACTCGACGGCCTTGCAGAAGCCCTCGCGGAACTCCGCCTCGCGCCCGGGAATGGCGGCGCAACCGCGGTCCCCGGCGTTCCAGTCTCCCGGGGGCGAGTTGAACAGCACCTGGCGCAGGCCATGTTCCTGCAGCAACTTCCCCAGCCGGCGGGCAGGGTAGGGATAGGGAAACATCAACTCGACGGCCGTGAAGCCGTCGCGCGCTGCTGCGCCAAAGCGGTCGCTGAAATCATGTTCCCGATACATCGTGCTGAGGTTGGCCGCATAACGTGTCATCGACAGTCCCTCCAGCCCTGATGGCGCTGGCCCGAAAGCACAGTCTATCGGTGCGCCTGGCATGGAGGGCATCGGGCAAAACCCTGATGAGTTCTGTCGGAAAAGGCAGCGCTGGCCACCGGCAGACGGCGTTGTGTGGGCCAGCCGGCCCACACAGCAGCCCTAGTGTGCGTGCGCGCCCAGTTGATTGAGCACGCGTTTCAGATCGTCGAGCTTCTGTCCCGCCTCGGTCAGTTTGCCCTGCGCGGTCAACTGCTGGTAGTCGTTGAAGTCGCGATTGGCCTGTCCGATCAGGTCGGCCAGGGCCGCCGTCTTCGGCTGGGCGGTTGCAGTACCCGTCTGCTGCGCTGTGCTGGGCGCAGCCTGCTGATTCTGCGTGCCGGTCAGCGAAGATTGCCCGGAGCCAAACAATGCCGCCGCGGCGGTGGCGAAATCGGGCCCGTAGGCGAGCCGGTTTTGCAGCGCCAGCACCACCAGCCGCAGTTCGGGCATGGGGCTTTGTTCCGCTTGTAGATAGATGGGCTCGGCGTAGAGCAGGGCCTTACCGCAGGGGATCACCAGCAGGTCGCCGCGGCGCACGTGCGAACCCTGCTGGTTCCACAGCGTGAGCTGGCCGGAGAGCTGCGCGTTCTGATCGATGCGGGCCTCGATCTGCTGCGGACCATCCACCAGCCGGGTCTTGGGAAAGGCGAAGACCAGCACCTTGCCGTAGTTGGCTCCGTCGCTGCGCGCCGCGATCCATCCGATCATGTTGTTGCGATTGATGGGCGTGAAGGGCAGAATCTCGACGAACTCCAGCTTCGATTCGCCGGGCAGCGTCATCAGCACGAAGT
This sequence comes from Acidobacteriota bacterium, assembly GCA_021828835.1. Classification (GTDB taxonomy): domain Bacteria; phylum Acidobacteriota; class Terriglobia; order Terriglobales; family Acidobacteriaceae; genus Telmatobacter. The sequence continues at coordinate 13,935 of JAJZCY010000003.1, forward strand.
TCGGCTGCATCTCCTGCGGGCCCTGGCCCCCCTCGTTTTGCGAGTTGGTCTGCGTAGCCACCGTCCACTGATCCTCGCGGTTGTAGAACACCTCGGGATCGGTCATGTGGTAGAGCCCGTAGACATCGGCTTGCAGGCTGAGCAGCAGTTCGGGATAGCGGACATGCGCGCGCAGCCAGTCGGGCATCTGCGAGCCGTCCTTGAACATGCCGGGGAAGATTTTGCGCCAGGCGGCCAGAACCGGATCCTTCTGGTCGAAGACGTAAAAGGTCGTGGTGCCGTTGTAGGCGTCGATCACGATCTTCACGCTGTTGCGCATGTAGTTTACGGCCTGGTCGCCTACCGTGGACTGCGTGGAGTACGGGTAGGTGGCCGACGAGGTGTAGGCGTCCATGATCCAGCGCAGCCGCCCGTCGGCGCCCACCACAATGTACGGATCGGGATCGAAGGTCAGGAAGGGCGCCAGTGCCGCTACGCGAGCCCGGATGTTGCGGCGCATCAGCAGAACGCTGTTCGCATCGATGTCGTCGCTGAAGGGCACCTTGCCGATATCGCCGCGGTCGTAGGCGATCAGCACCCGGCGCAGGAAGCCGCCCATGCGGATGCCGCCCGTGCCGGCGTAGGTGGAGAGATCATTGCTCTGCCCCTCGGGGTAGTTGAACTCCTTCTGGTGGGTCTTGACGTAGACATCGCTGTCGGTGATCTCGCCGAAGTAGATCTCCGGCTGCGTCACCTTCAGGCCCGGAATGGTGCTCTGCACCGGCATGTTGGAGAGATAGAGCGTGGGCAGACCCTCCGACGTGAATCCGTTCACCGGGTTCATGGTGATGCCGTAGCCGTGCGTGTAGATGAGCTTGTCGTTGATCCAGTTGCGGCTGCTGCCGGGCAGTTTGTCCTGGTTCAGCTCGCGCCCGGACAGCATCACTTCGTGCAGTGAGCCATTGAGGTTGTAGCGATCGATGTCGATGTCCGGGAAGTCGTAGTAGGTGCGGATCTCCTGCACCTGGCGCAGCGTGGCTTGCAGCGCAGGCACATCCCAAAGGCGGATATTGTCGAGCGTGGCTTGGTTGGCCGCTGGGTTCAGGTCGCTGACATCGGTGCCGGCAGGGAACTCCTGTTGCTGAAACTGGTCGAGCCCATAGGCTTGCCGGGTCATCCGGATGTTATCGGCAATATATTCCCGCTCTTTGTCGAGTTGGTTGGGACTCACGATGAAAGTAGTGACGTACCAGCCTGCGATGGCGACGCCGATGTAGCAGAGCACGGCGGGCGCGGCCGCGGCAATCAGCAGAGCGCCGCGCGGCCGGGTGAGGCCGTTGTAGAGCGCGATCAAGGCGCCGGCGATCAGCGCCACGCACACCACCAGCATCCCGGTCAGGTTCACGTGGGCATCGGCGTAGGTGACCCCGTCGAAGATGGTGTGGTGCTGCGTGAGCAGATCGAAGCGCCCAAAGTAGGTGCGCATGGCCAGCACCAGCAGCAGAAAGGCCAGCCCCAGGCTGACGCCACGCCAGGGCAAGGGGACGGAGCGGCTCAGTCCGCCGGAGAGCGCGCGGCCGCCGCCGGCCAGCAACACAAACACTGCCGCCATCGCCACTACAAAGAAGGACAGGGTGAACAGCCATCCGGCCAGCGACTCCCACATGGGCAGCGAGAACAGATAGAAGCTCAGAGGCTTGCCCAGCACCGGATCGGCAACCCCCGGCGTGCCCGGCTGGTGCCAGTACAGGGCGAACGTAGCCCATTGCGAGCGCATGGCCGCGCCCGCTCCCAGTGCGATGAGGGCGGAGAGCCCGAGGGCCAGATAGCGCAATGCGGTTTCGACGGGCAGATCGAGCGGCTGTCCGCCAACAACGATGGTGTGGCGCTCCGGCAGATCGGCGCGATGGGCGCGGCGCAGAAGCTGGAAGGAACCGAAGAGGACAACGAAGGTGGCGAATGCGAAGACGGCGAAGATTCCCCACTGGAAGCGGAAGGTCGTCCAGAAGACCTGCGCGTAGCCCAGCGAGGAGAACCAGAGCAGATTGACCCACCAGGAGACGGCGGAGCTTGCGCCCAGCACAACCACGGCAATCAGAATCAGCAAAACGATCAGCGTGCGACGGTGCGGCTGCGCCGCTGTATGCGGCGGCCATTCAATGGTCTTCGGCATGATCCCCCCGGCTCACGCGAACTGGTGCGCCAACTTGCATTCTACGCCCGGGCTGAGAAGGCTTTGCTGCCTCTTGTTACAATGGGCTTCGAATTCAAGAACTGAGTTTGTAGATCTCCAGCCCGATCGGCGATCGCAGTGATTCTCCCCCGTAAGTCAAATCTCAAATGTGACTCGCTGCTTCGCGCAGCAGAATGGGAGTGTTGTGTGGGAACGGAGACCGTTGCTGGCAGACTTGAAGCACAAATCCGAGACGCGCGCCTGCGGATATTGATTGTCGGTGCGGGAATTGCCGGGGCCGCGCTGGGAGCCATTCTGCGCCGCCGCGGAGAGTCGGCGGCAATCATAGAGCGCGGCGAGGCTCATGGCAGCGGCGGCTATATGCTCGGCATTCTGCCCCTCGGGGGCCGCGTTCTCAATGGGCTTGGTCTTGCCGGCACCTATCTCAAAAATAGTCTGCCGATGAGCACCTACATCCTGCACGACCGGCGCGGCGGATTCATCAGGAAATATTCCCTCTCCCCGCTGGTCGAACGTTTCGGCGCTTGGCGTGGCATCGAGCGTGGACCCCTGCTCGAGATCCTGCGGACGGCCGCCGGACCCATCGAATACGAGGCCACCATCCAGGAAATCTCCGAGGGCCCCTCCGCCGCCACAGTCACTTTCCACGATGGCTCCCAAGCCTGTTTCGACGTCGTTGTCGGAGCCGATGGCATTCACTCCCACACCCGCAAGATGATTCTCTCTGCCCACGAGGTCGAGGATTTTGATCTTGGATGGGGCGGCTTCGTTTCGTGGAGCGCCCTTGACGAAAGTCAGGCCGACACCTATCGGGAGCTGTGGTCGGCAGGATGGGGCATTGGCCTCTATCCGGTGCCCGGCCGCACCGGCATGTTCCTCGGAGGCAGGCACGATGTCCTCTCCGGGCGCGATCCCGAGAGCTATGCGGCGGAACTGGAGTCGCGGCTCCCCAACGGCCCATTCCTGAATGCGCTGAAGAGTCGCGACCGCTCAGCTTCCGGCTTCTACTGGAAACTGGCTGATTGCCGCGCCAAGGTCTGGCATCGGGGGCACACCGTGCTGCTCGGCGATGCCGCCGCGGCTTTCTTGCCCACCGCCGGCGTAGGCGCTTCCGCGGCCCTGGACTCGGCCGCCGCATTGGCCGACGAGCTTTCACGCGCCGATGCCGCGCACATCGAGTATGCCTTCGATCTATACGTCAAGCGGCAGCGCCGCCGCGTCGAAGCGGCACAGAAGAATTCGCGCGAACTGGCCAAATATATGTTCGTGAACCAGCCCGCCATGGCCTGGGCGCGCGACCAGGCCATGCGCTTTTACACGCCGGAGATGCTGCTCAAAGGTATCTCCAAGGTGATGGCGGGCGACTAGAGTCCGGGGCGCGACCGGCTGAGCTTGCCTAGATCAGCTCGTCGCGCCCTGTCTGGCTCAGCTCCTTGACGATCTTGCCCACATCCTGCGAGTGGTCGCGGTGCGCGATCAGCAGCGCATCTTCGGTGTCGACAATGACCAGGTTCTCCACGCCGACCAGGGCGACGAACTTCTTCGGGCTGAAGATGTAGTTGTCGGTTGCCTCGATGGCCAGGTGACCCATGCTGTCGGCCACATTGCCGTCCGCATCGCCGCGCAGGCGGTCCTCCAACTGGTACTCATAGAGCGAGGCCCAGGATCCCAGGTCATTCCAGGCGAACTCCGCGGGCACGCAATAGAGGTGCGAGAGGTGCCCGCCCTTGGCCGAACGTGGCTCCAGGACTGCGTAGTCCACCGAGATGTTTTCGCACTTGGGATACAGCTCGGCGAAGACCTCGTCGAAGCGGGGGGTGCCGAAGGCGGCGGCGATCGACTCGAGCAGCGGCGCAGTCTCCGGCAGATGTTCGCGCACGGCGTTGGCCAGGGTGCGCGCGGACCACAGGAACATACCCGAATTCCAGAAGTAATTGCCCGCGGCGACGAACTCTTCCGCCTTCATCTGGTTGGGCTTCTCCGTGAACCGGCGCACGTGCAGCGCAGCGCTGTCGCGGGCCGGTTCTCCGGTTTCGATGTAGCCGTAGCCGGTCTCGGCGCGGGTGGGCTCAATGCCCAGCACCACAATGTTGTCGCCCGCCGCCGCCAGCGCAATGCCCTTTTGCAGAGCCTTGAGAAAGCGCGGCTCATCGGCGATCACGTGGTCGGAAGGGAAGACGCCCAGCACCGCGTCGGGATTTTGCTTCTCGATCAGGAAAGCGGACAGACCGCAGGCCGGGGCGGTGTTGCGCGAAGCCGGCTCCTGGATGAGCTGCGCTGCGGGCAGGCCGGGAAGCTGGTCGGCGATCTCATGGCCCAGCAACTGGTTGGTGATGATCCAGGTCTTGTCCAGCGAGGCGAGCGGCTTCAGCCGCTCCACGGTCTGCTGGATCATGGAGCGTTCGCCGTCCAGGGCCAGCACCTGCTTGGCGCGGGCGCGGCGGGAACGGGGCCAGAACCGGGTGCCGCTGCCACCGGCCAGGATCACAGGGCGAAAATCAACGGGGGTCGACATCGTTGAAATATCCTAACTTAGCCGCCGCAACATTTGCACGGAGCTCCCCAAAACTCTAACAAAAGCAACGGCCCGCCTGCTGCCCGGCAGAGGAAAATCCTCTTTTCCCCCCAGAGCGGCAAACGGGCCACGGATTTCTCGCGGGTTGAGTTAGCGGAGCCCGGTCAGGAATTCGCCCATGCGCCTGGTGCCCTCGTCGATGCTCTGACGGGTCACAGGGTAGGAGAGGCGGATGTGCTCCCGGGTCCCGAAGGCCTCGCCCGGCACCGTCACCACGTGGCCCTCGTGCAGCAGCCGGGTGGCCAGTTCAGTGGCCGTCTTGATGCCGCCCTTGCCCAGGTACGCCGAGATGTTCGGATAGACGTAGAAGGCGCCCTCCGGCCTGGTGCAGGTAACGCCGGGAATCGCCGTTACCTGCTCCAGCATGTAGTCGCGCAGGCCGATGAACTCCTCGCGGAACTCGGAGACGCACTCCTGCGATCCGGCCAGCGCCGCGATGGCCGCCTTTTGCACAAAGCTCGTGGCGTTGGAGGTGGACTGGGACTGGAGCTTGCTCAGGTTGGCGATCACGGGCCGGGCCGCCAGCGCGTAGCCCGCGCGCCAGCCGGTCATGGCATAGGTCTTGGAAAGCGACCCGAAGATCACGATGTGCTCCTTGGCCCAGGTGTAGGAGCCGCCGGAGACGCACTTGCCGGTGTAGTTCAGGTACACGTAGCACTCGTCCAGGAGCAGGTAGATGCCCCGCTCGTGGGTGAGGCGCACGATCCGCTCCAGGTCCTCCGCGGAGACCACCGCACCCGCCGGATTGGAGGGCGAGTTGAGGATCACCGCCTTGGTCCGGGGGGTGATGGAGCGCTCGATCGCTTCCGCGGTGATGCGGAAGCCCTCGGCCTCGTCGGTCTGCAGGTAAACCACTTTGCCGCCGGCGTATTGGACGATGTCCTTGAAGCTGACCCAGTAGGGCACGGGCAGGATCACCTCGTCGCCGTGGTCCACCAGGATCTGAATGGTATTGAAGATCGCCAGCTTGCCGCCGGTGGTGAAGATCGCCTCATCCACGGTGTAGTCGGAGCCGAAGTCGGCCGCGTGACGGTCGACAATGGCCTTGCGGACGTCAGGAATGCCGGGCACTACGGTGTAGCGGGTGAAATTGGCATCCAGGGCGGCGATGGCCGCGTCCTTGATGTGCCGCGGAGTGGAGAAGTGCGGTTCTCCGGCGCCGAAATCCACCAGGTTGACACCCTGGGCGCGCAACTTGGCGGCTTCGGCGGCCACCGCCATGGTTGCAGAAACCTCGATCCGGCCGATACGGTCGGCGAATACTTTGGGAGCAGCGGAAACTGTCATATCACTTCTATCTTGACAGATTCGGGGGGCGAGATGGAATACGAGAAAGTCCTGAAATGCGGCTTTGCGTGTGGCGGAGAGCCAGCGATCTAGTGGCCGTTGTTAATCCGCGCGCGCAAGCGTTTGAGCACATTGGGCGGCACCAGCCCGGTGACGTCACCGCCCAGGCTGAAGACC
>JAJZCY010000003.1:20156-45805 GCA_021828835.1 Acidobacteriota bacterium
CGAACTCACAAACGAATATCGCCCGGCCGGCTGTAGAAAGACCGTCTCGATCTCCGGCGCCAGCCGCCGGTTCATCAGCGCCATCTGGAACTCGTACTCGTAATCGGAAATGGCCCGGATGCCGCGCAGCACCGCCGCCACCCCCTGCTCGCGCGCGAACTCCACCATCAGCCCATCGAACCTCGCGAACGAGACGTTGGCAATGGAACTGGTGGCCTCGCGCAGCATCTCCATCCGCTCTTCCACCGAGAACAGTGGATTCTTCACCGGGTTCACCAGGATGGCGACGATCAGGTGATCGAACAGCCGCGCCCCGCGCTGGATGATATCCACGTGACCGTTGGTGGGCGGGTCGAAGGTACCGGGATACAGGGCTTTGACGGGCATGGGACTGTTCTCTCCGCGATTCTAGCAGCCGCGGCAGAGCTTCCATCGCATGGCAGCGCAGGTCTTCCGGGCGGACGTGGCGTGGGTCTTTCGACCCACGCTGTCTTCAGCCGTGGTGTGCGCAGCCGAAACGAACCCGGCGGCGAGAGGCGCCGCTAGCGGGTCTGCGCCGGTGCTTTGATGGTCTTGCTCGCCACCGCGCGCCTGCGGCGCAGGGAGACCGAGGGATGCGCCACGCCTTCCGTGCGCGAGGGCACAAATCGGGGTCCATCCAGCGAATTCTCACCCATGACGTGCAGGCGCAGGAAGTTCGTGGAGCCGGACTTGGTGCGGGTTCCGGCCACGATCGCGATCACCTCGTGGGGCGCGACGTAGCCACCCTTTTCCAGCAGCGTCTCGGCGGAATCCACCATGGCTTCGGTGGAATTGACCTTGGCGCAGCGGACGGGCGTGGTTCCCCACAGCAGGTTCAGCCGGTTGATGGTGATGTCCAGCGGGCTGAGCGCGTAGATGGGCACCGAGGGATGGTACTTCGAAAGCTGGCGGGCGGTGAAGCCGGACTCGGTGAACACCGCGATGCCGCGCAGATCCAGGTCGTCGGCCGCATGCGCGGTGGCTTCGCAGATGGTCTCGGCGATGGAGAGTCGCGTCCGCCGCAGCATAGGCTCGGCGCGTTCATCCTGCCGCATGTGGCGCTCGGCTTCGCTGATGATCCGCGACATCATGTTGACGGTTTCCACGGGATACTTGCCCACTGCCGATTCGCCGGAGAGCATCACCGCGTCGGTGCCGTCGAAGACCGCATTGGCCACGTCGGAGACTTCTGCGCGCGTGGGGCGCGGGTTTTCGATCATCGACTCCAGCATCTGCGTGGCCGTGATGACCGGCTTGGAGTACTCGGCTGCCCGCTGGATGATGTGCTTCTGGATCGCGGGCACCTTCTCGGGCGGCATCTCTACGCCCAGGTCGCCGCGCGCCACCATGATGCCATCGGAGACTTGCAGGATGGCGTCGAGGTGCTCGATGGCCTGCGGCTTCTCCAGTTTGGCGATGATCCAGGTCTCGCTGCCGAAAGCCGCCACCCGGTTGCGCACCAGGCGGATGTCCTCGGCGGTGCGCACAAACGATACCGCGATGGCATCCACACCGTTCTTGAGCGCGAACTCCAGGTCCGCCGTATCTTTCTCGGTCAGCGAAGGCACGCGCACCAGGACGCCAGGCAGGTTGATGCCCTTGTTTTCGCCCAGCATGCCGCCATTCACGATCTCGCAGATGACATCCGTGCCCTGAACCTCGAGAACGCGCAGCTCGATCAGGCCGTCGGAGAGCAGAATCCGCGATCCCTGTTCCACGTTTTCCGCCAGCGTCTTGAAGGTGGTTCCGATCACCGCCGCCGTGCCCGCCACTTCGCGGGGCGTAATCGTCAGCTTGTGCCCGGCTTTCAGCAGCACCGGCTGGCGGTCCTTGAGCTTGGAGGTGCGAATCTTGGGGCCCTGCAGGTCGGCCAGAATGCAGATGCTCCGCTGCTCCTGGCGGCTCACCTTGCGAATCATCTGGATGAGCTGCAATTTTTCTTCGTGCTCGCCGTGCGAGAAGTTCAGGCGCACAACATCGATGCCGGCACGCAGCAGGTTTCGGAATACGGCTTCGTTACCAGAGGCCGGTCCGAGCGTAGCCACAATTTTGGCCCTGCGCTCAATGGGGGATTCAGTCAGACTAAGATCGGGAAACGACATGCACACGGCCTCCGCAGTGGTTTGACGCAATAGGCAGGTAGACAGGTGTGTTGGTGACGAGTCAAGAGGCAAGAGGATGGTGTTCTTTCTAATTATAAATGTTTTCGCGGTTCTGCGGCCATCGGCTCGGCGCATGTGGGAAGAGATCTTTCATTCTGCCGCTGCCGATAGAGCGTTCCGTTCAACTCAGCGCCCAGCAAGATGCTGAATGCGGTGATGTAAAGCCACACCAGCGTCGCGATGCCGGCGCCAAACGAGCCGTAAAAACGCGAGTAGTTGGCCAGCCGGGTCACGTACCATCCGTAGGCCAGGGTGGTGGGAAACCAGATGGCCGTCCCGGTGAGAGCGCCGGGCACGACGGAACGCCACTTTTCTGTGCGGCGCGTCCCGAAGTGATAGAGCACGGTCAGCACCGAGACGCTGGTCACCGTCGCCAGCGACCAGCGCGCCAGCCGCCAGAAGATGAGGACGATGCTGCGCAGGTCATAGCCGGCGATGGCGATCATCCACATCTCGATTTCATGGCCGAAGATCACCACCAGAGTAGCGATCGACAGCGGCACCATCGCGATGGGCACCAGCAGGAGGGCGCGGATGCGCTTGTCCCAGAACTTCCACGCTTCTTCCGGCAGGCAGTAGGCGCGGCGAAAGCCTTCCATGAGCGAGAGCATCACGCCCAGTCCCGCGAAGATGCTGAGCACCCCGGCGGAGACCAGCAGCTGCGTGGAGCGAAGCGGCTTGCTGAGCACGTACATCTGGAGAAGGTTGAGCGTGTCGGCGGGCAAAAACTGCTCGAAGATCGCGCGCAGAATGCCCATCAGCGTGCCCCCCTCCTGCACCTGGGCGATGAGTGTCGTCACCACCAGCAGGGCAGGGAAGAGCATGAGCATGCCCGAATACGCCGCCGCCTTCGCGGTGTTTACCACGTCGTGCGCGAGCGCGTGCACCACGGTGGTCCGTGCTCTGGCCCAGTGCTTGTTCATGGCTTCAACGGCAAGGTTAGATTATCGCCTCGCAGAGCGGCGAAATTCTTTTCCCTTGGCTCTTTTGTCCGGGCGGGGTTTTGGGAACCTTGAAAGTCACCGCGCCTGTTGTGCCTCCGGTCCGGCCAGCGGATCGTTGTCGCGGTCGGTTACCTCGGCAAGACGGGCCAGGCGCTTGCTCAGCTCCGGCGTCCAGCATCCCTCCGGCGCACGCCAGCTCCAGTTTCCGGTGGCCACCGAGGGCGTGTTCATGCGGGCTTCGGAGCCCAGCTCGAGCAGGTCCTGGGCCGGCACAATCGCCAACTGCGCCACGCTGGCCGCCAGGGCGCGGATCATGTGCCACACCGGCCGCCCGTGAACCCCGCCGAAATAGGCCTCCACTCCGTGCCGCTCCGCTTTACCGGCCTTCTCCCACCAACCCTGCGAGGTGTCGTTGTCGTGCGTGCCCGTGTAGGTCACCAGCCGTGGATAGTAGCGGTGCGGCAGATGGTCGTGCGCCGCCGCATCCCCGAATCCGAACTGCATCACCTTCATGCCCGGCATCTGCATCGCCTCGCGGACTGCATCGACCTCGGGGGTAATCAGGCCCAAGTCCTCGGCGATCAGAGGCAACGGTCCCAGGACTGCTTCCAGGGTGCGGAACAGCTCCAGCCCCGGAGCCTTGATCCACTCGCCGTTCACTGCGGTCTCATCCGCGGCGGGAATGGCCCAATACGCTTCGAAGCCGCGGAAGTGGTCCAGGCGGACGATGTCATAGACCTCGATGGCGCGGCGGATGCGCTCGATCCACCAGCCGAATCCCTGCGCCGCCAGCACATCCCAGCGATAGAGTGGATTGCCCCAGCGTTGTCCAGTAGGAGAGAAATAGTCGGGCGGCACACCTGCGATCCGCACCGGCTTGAGTTCCGCATCCAGTTCGAAGAGCTCCGGATGCACCCACACGTCGGCCGAGTCCATGTTGACGAAGATGGCTACGTCGCCGAGGATGCGGATGCCGTGCCGGGCCGCGGCCGCGCGCAAGGCGTCCCATTGCTCGGCAAAGGCGAACTGGAGCGCCTTTTCCTGATCGATGGCGCGGGCGTTGGCACGCGTCGCGTTGGCAATCGCCTCAGATTCGCGCTTGCGCAGCGAATCCGGCCACTCCGTCCATGCTCCGGTCCGGAACTGCCTGCGCAGTTCGGCATAGAGGGCGTAATCGTCGAGCCATGCGGCTTCCCGCTGGCAGAACTCCTGGAAGCGCTGCCACTGCTCGGGCTGCTGCTGCGGTCCGCGATCGAGGAAGTTGCACGCCGCTTCGGTCAGTAGCGGAAGTTTGTGCTCTTCCACATGGTGGAAGGATACGGGGCCGCTGTGAGCAGGCAGGTGCGCCAGGCGGTCCTCCGCGATCCAGCCCCAATCGCGCAGCACCTCCATGCAGATGAGGGACGGATTGCCGGCGAAGGCCGATGAGCATGCATAAGGAGAGTTGCCGTAGCCCGTGGGACCCAGGGGCAGCACCTGCCATACGTGCTGCCGGGCCGCGGCCAGAAATTCGACAAATGCATGTGCGGCCGGCCCTAGATCGCCAATACCGCCAAAAGAAGGAAGAGAGCTGATGTGCAGCAGAACCCCGGAAGAACGCCGAAACTCCATATCCTGATTATGATGGCTCAGGCCCCGGCTGGTTGCCGCGCGAGCGATTCGCACCGGACATAAAAAAAGCCCGCGGCGTGCGCCGCGGGCTTTCTGTGCCTGCCGCCGATTACATGCCCGGCAACTGCGGAGTGTTGGCCTTGGGGTTGATGCGGACCTGGCCGTGCTTGCGGTAGTTCTCCCACACGTTGCCGACAAACACGCTGAAGGCCGCGTTGCGCTGCTCGGAGAGAAGCTGATCGCGGGTCTGGTCGAAGTTCTTGGCGATCTCGTCTGCGCTCGGCTCCTGCTTGTCCACGATCTTGGCCACCACGCCGGTGCGCTGGGTCACGATCGGGCCGCTGATATTGCCGACATTCAGATTGAAGAGCTGCGGCGCCACCTGGCCGACCGCGCCGAGATCGGTCACCTGCCCGGTGGGAGTCACCAGGTCGCTGGTTTCCACCTTGGCGCCCACTGCCTTGGCGGCCTTGGCCAGGTCGTTCAGGTTATGGGCCTGCTCATCCAGTTCCTTGGTCTTCTGCGCCAGCAGGGCAGGCAGCTTCTCCTGGCGGTAGTCGTCCAGCACGTGGCTCTTCCAATCAGCGAAGGTCGGCGCGTGCGCCGGCTGCACGCCGGTCACCTGGAAGATGGCGTAGCCCTCGCCGGTGGGCGCGTCCTGCGGCGGACCGTCCTTGGCCGCGGCAAAGGCCTTTTGGAGCAGTTGAGAGCTGTCAGGCAGCGCCGGGATCACGCCGTTTGCCGGTGTCGGCGGGGTGGTCATCACCTTCAGGTGATGGGCCGCCGCGGTGCTGGCCAGTCCATTCTTGGCAGCCTCGCTGGTCAGCGTCTTGGCGTAGTTGTCTTCGGTCTGCTGGGTCTGGTTGCGGATCAGGGTGGCCTGAATCTGCGTCTGCACCTCAGACAGCGGCTGGGTATGCGCCTGTTGCCGCCCCTCGACCTGCACCACGTGATAGCCGAACTGGCTCTTCACGATGCCGATGGCGCCGATCTTCTGCGTGAAGATCGCACTGTCGAACTCCGGCACCATGCGTCCGCGCTGCGACCAGCCCAGCTCGCCCCCCGAGTTCTGGCTGCCCGGGTCATCGGAGTACTGCTTGGCCAGTTGCTCCCAGTTGCCGCCGGCTTCCAGTTTCTTCTGGATCATCTCCGCCTTGGCCTTGGCCGCGGCGTCCGTCTTGGCGTCCGCATTGGGGGCAACCGAGATCAGGATGTGGCGCGACTTGGCCTGCTCCGGAATCTGGTACTCCGACTGGTGCTGGTTATAGTAGGCCTGAATCTGCTGCTGCGTAGGCTGCGGCACGCCGCCGGGCAGATCCTGGGGCGTGAACGAAAAGTAGCTGATGGTGCGCGTTTCCGGAACCGCGTCGGCATAGCGGGCCGCGTTCTTCTTGAAGAACGCCTCCAGCTCGCTGTCCGAGGGGTTGATGGCGTTGGCCAGATCGTCCGACGACAGCACCGCGTAATCGAACTTGATCTTCATGTTCTGCTGGCGGTAGGCTTCGCGCACCTGCTCCGGGCTGACCGTAACGCCGGCAGTGATCAGCGCCTGCAGGCGGCTCAGCACGATGTTGTCCTTCACGCTCTGCTCAAAGTCCTGCACCGACATATTCAGCCGGTCGGAGATGAGCTGCGCGTACTGGTCCTGGCCGATGAACTTGCCGCCTGGAAACAGCACCTCACCGGTGGGGCCGGTGTGCAGGTACTGGCGCACATCCGCATCCGTGGCGTGGAGGCCGAGCTTGTGGGCTTCGTTGAGCAGCACCTGCTGCTGCACCAGTTGCTGGCCCACCTGCTGCTCAAACAGGCTCACGATCATCGGATTGTTCGCGTACTGCGGTCCCCGCTGCTGCAACTGGCTCTGCGTCAGCTGATCCACCTTGGTCTGGGTGATGATGTCGCCCGAGGACAGAAAGCGGCTGTACCAGTGCGGATAGACCACTGCGTAGGTGTCCGGGGCATTAGCGCCGCCGGCGGCCAGACCCGGGATCAGGTAGACCACCATCGAAATCGAAGCGGCTCCAATGACGACGACCAGGAGCGCCTTGGTCAGGCGATTATCTGTTTGCAGAAAACGAATCATGGATGGACTGGAACCTTCTACTCTCTACGCGGAAAGAGAATCATCCCTCTCTCCAGCCGGGCAAAGGTTCAGCCTCGCCTGGAAGGGATGCTCTCGAGATGCGCAAATCTCGCTGATGCGATCTAAATCATTATAGTCGAGGGCGAACCGGCCCCGTCGAGCAGGAATCGATGTGGCTTGCATCGCATCGAAAGCTCAACAAACCGACCGGGATTGCCGCCCGACTTCACCGCCAGTAGTACATGCCGCCCATCATCACATAGGGCCGGTAGAACACCGGCGGATAGCCGTAGTACATCGGATACGGATACGGTCCGCTGTAATAGGGCGACGCATAAGGGCCATAGGGATAGGGGCGGTAGTACCCGTTTCCGCGCCGGTAGAGCCGCGGCCCACCCTGATTCAGGCCCTGCGCCAGCCGCGCGGCTTCCTGCGGGCTCACCGGGTTCACCGTCAGCGGCCCATTCAGGTGGAAAGTGACCTGCGCTTCGGCTGGGATCCACGCGCTCGGGCCATTGGTCGCCGCGCTGGTGCCCATGCCGGCCGCCGCGCCAACACCAGCTCCCGCCGCGCAGCCCACCTCGCCCCCTGCCGCGCAACCGATGATCGTGCCCAGCAGGCCGCCCACAACGGTGTGTCCCACAGTGCGGCCGGCCTTGCTCGGACCCTTGACCCGGAACTGATCTGTTTGCAGCGGATAGTTCTGGCCGCCCAGATCGAGGGAGGTCAAGGTCAGCGCCAGTAGGTCACTGCCTCCCAATTTTCCCTTGCCGTTGTTGACCACCGCGTTCGTCACTACGCCATGCACGGTGGCGCCGCGCGGGATAGCCAGGGCCCCGCCCGCCGTCACGTCCTGGATCACCGTGAACTGCACCGGCGTGCCCGGCATGGCGTGTTTGCTGTCTACCGGCTCAGAAGTGCGGAGTTGCAGCAGAGTTCCGGAGGGAATGGTCACCGGCCCGGCTGGCATCTGATAACGAGGCTGTTGCGGGTACTGCTGCTGATAGCCAGGCTGCTGCTCGCGTCCATAGCCCTGCTGCCCGTAGGGGGGCTGGCCATACTGTCCCTGCGGGGGATAAGGCGAATACTGCGGCCGCGCCTGGCCGCCCGGATAGGGCTGCGGCGCCGGATACGGCTCACCCGGAGCGCCGGGCGACTGCGGAGCGCCGGGCGCGGGAGGCTCACCGGCCTGACCGTTCTCCGGATACGGCATGGGCTCACTCTGCGGCGGAGCCTGCTGCGCCTCCGGGATGTCCTCGTTGTTCTGATCGGGCAGGTTCTGCGCCTGGGCGGCAGCCTGCGGATTGCCGATGGTCAGGTTGTTCTGGACTCCGGTAACCCCCGGCACGCCCTTCACGATGGTTTCCGCGAGATTTTTGGAAGACTGGCTCGAAACCGTGCCCGAGAGCGTCACCTGGCCCTGAATGGTCGCCGCCGTGATCAGATCGTTCTTGAGCTGGGTGGCAGCGTCGAGCGCCCGCACCACATCCATCTCGATCTGGCCGTCGGTGCGCTGCCCGCTCTGCGCTGGAGCAGCCGTGCTGCCGCCGTTCGCAGGCCCAGTCTGCGCGGCCGCAAGCGCCGCCGCCAGCATCAGTACACCCAAACCCCCAAAGCCCTTTGCACTGCGATTTCTAAACCACGGGCGAGTCATGATCGTCTCTCCTCGATCGCCTGATCCGCGGCCCTGCCGCCTGGAACAAGCCCCCAGACTCATTATTGCCGGATAGGAGAATAGACGCATCCCGGCACCGGCAGTCACACGGTGTGAACCCCGCGCCGCCCAAAAAGTTCCGCTTCGGCAAAAGGCTATACCGAAACAGGAGAGCCTCCGGGCGGGTGTGGTAGCTTGGGCTTCTACGGACTCCCAGCCCGAAGACCACACCACACAGCGAACCGCAAGGAGAACTCCTATGCCCGAGCGCCTGAACTATGCCCAGGCTTTTCCCGAAGGAATCCAGGCCATGCGCCAGATGGAGCGCACCCTCCGCGCCGCCGGCCTGGAATCCGCTCTTCTCGAACTGGTCAAAACCCGCGCCTCGCAGATGAACGGCTGCGCCTTCTGCATCGACATGCACACCAAGGACGCCCGCGCCGCCGGCGAGACCGAGCAGCGCCTCTACGCCCTCTCCGCCTGGCGTGAGACGCCGTTCTTTACCCCGCGCGAGCGCGCCGCCCTGGCCTGGACCGAGGCGCTCACCAACATCCAGCAGGGCCACGCCCCCGATGATGTGTATGGAGAGGCATTGCGCGAGTTCGGAGAGGCCGGCATGGTGAAGCTTACGCTGGCCATCACCCAGATCAACGCCTGGAACCGTATCGCCATCGCCTTCCGCGCCGAGCCCGGCCACTACCAGCCCGGCAACCACGCAGCCTGAAACAACAAAAGCCGGAGCGGGAATCTCCCGCTCCGGCTTGGGAAGCACGACAGCTTAACGGATGGCCGCTTCGCGCAGCGCGGCATCCACCGCCGCCCGCACCGTATCCAGCCCCTTGCCCACGTCGCCTTTCAGGTGCAGCCGCAAGGCCCGCCGCCCGCGCGACTCCAGTACCGCCAGGTCGCCGGCCGCCTGCGCGTCGATCACCACGCCGAACGTGAACTTCTGCCCCGGAATCTCCACATCAGCCGGATGATCCCCGGTGAGCTGCAAAAACACGCCGGTGTTCGGTCCGCCCTTGTAGTCCTGCCCGGTGGAGTGCAGGAAGCGCGGCCCGAAGCCCATGCACGTCGCCACCCGCTTCATGTCGCGGATGCGGTGCCGGAACTCCTGGATGGTCTTCTCGTACTCGGCGAACATGGGCAGAAACGCCAGGACCGCGAAGTAATCGCCTTGCTTGATGTTGGCCAAGTGCGCCCGCAGATAGGTCCCCAGGCTCGCGCCGGTGCCTTCCACCTTGAGTTCCTTGGCGTAGGCATCGGAGGCGAAGACCTCCACGCCTTCGGCCACGAAGATCGGCTTGCGGTAGGGCAGCTTGCCGGTCTTTTCGTACTCGGTGGTGATGGCCCGTGCCTCCACCTTGGCCGCTTCCACGTCCGGCTGATCGAAGGGATTGATGCCCATCACCGAGCCGGCCACCGCGGTGGCCACCTCCCACAGGAAGAATTGCCCGAAGATCTCGTAGAGATCCTCAATCTCGATGCGCACCACTGGATGACCGGCCGCCTCCAGCTCCGCCACGGCCTTGTCGTGGACGGTGTCGCGGGTTCCGGCCATGCGCACGTAGGCAAAAACGCGGTCGTTGCCATACACCTGCGCCGGCCCAACCGCCTCGCGATCCACCGGCGTGATGCCTTTGCCCAGCTTGCCGGTCGACTCGGCGATCAACTGCTCCATCCATGCGCCCAGGTCGTAGATCTCCGGCGAGGTGAAGATGGTGATCTTGTCGCGGCCGGCATTGTGAGCGCTGCCCAGCAGCAGTCCGAGCTGCACCGCGGGATTCTCAGCCGGGGCATTCTTGGCCGAAGCGACCGCCCTGGCTGCCTCGGCCAGCAGTTTGCCGGTGTCCAGCCCCATCACCGTGGCCGCAATCACACCGAAGTTGGACAGCGCCGAGTAGCGCCCGCCGATCTGCGGATCGCCGTAGAAGATCTTCCAGAAGCTGTCGCCCTTGGCCACCTGCTCCATCTTGGAGCCGGGGTCGGTGATGGCGATGAAGTGGCTGCCCGCCTTCTCCGCGCCCACCGCCTTCTGCATCTCGGCGAAGAAATATTGCTTCAGGATGTTGGGCTCCAGCGTCGATCCGGATTTACTGGCCACGATCACCAGCGTGCGGCTCAGGTCCACCTTGTTGCGGATCGCCCGCACCTGGTCGGGATCGGTGGAATCCACGATGTGCAGCGCCGGATAGCCGGCCTGCCGCCCGAAGGTAACGGCGAGCACCTCTGGGCAGAGGCTGGACCCGCCCATGCCCAGCAGCAGCACCGATTCATAGCCCGCCGCCTTCACGTCCTTTGCCAGGGCGGTGAATGCGTCGGCGTCTTTCTGCTGGCGTTCGACGATATTCGACCAGCCCAGCCAGTTCTCTTCACCCTTGCTCGTCCACAGCCCTGGATCCTTCTTCCAGAACCGTTCCACCTTGCTGTGAGACTTCCAGTCGGCGGCGGCTGCGTCGCAGGTGCCGCGAAGGTCTTGGGGGACTGCAAATTGGATTTTCATCACGACTTCGATTGTGCCTCATCTGCTCGGCTTCAGAAAACCCGGCGCGTGCCCAGAACTGCCAGATCGTTGGTTGCTGCACGCCGGCTTGGCGTTGCTGCCCCAGAAGGTTGCTGGGGCAGGTCGAGCTGCAGCAGCCTGCCTCAATGCAGATGCTCACCCGCTTCAGCTTCGAGCGCCGCCACAAACGCGCGCAGGCTCGCAACCTTTTCCACCGCCAGTTCCCGAGCCCGCGGCAACTCCAGCTTGCCGGGTAATTCGTCGACCGTTCTTTTCAGTACCGGCAAAACCGCCGAGACGGTTGCATAGCGGGTGTCGCGGCCTACCTTCACCAGCGCCCGCACCGCGCCTACCGCTCCCAGCTGCTCGAGAATATCGGCATCGCGCAGAATCTTCGCTTCGATGGCCGCCGGCCGGTCCTGCGGCTGGTGCGTGCGAATGGCTTCAGCCACCGCGTCCAGCTTTGCCGTCGGAAATCCCCACGACGCCAGCAGATCGCGCGTCCGGGCCATCGTGTAAGGCACATGATTCCAACCTGCCAGCGCGGCTGCATCCTGCGGCCGGTGGCCGCTGAATACGCCCAGGTCGTGCATCCACGCCGCCGCGAAGACCACCTCGTCGTCGTACTCTAGGCCGCGGCCAATCTCCTGCGTCAGCGCATAGAGCCGCGGCTGGTGCCCATACTTGTCCACCGGCAAAGCTTCCGCTCGAATGTATTCCATCACGGAGTCGCGCCAGCCCAATTCGCTCACGCGCGTCCTTCCGGCCACTCGGGCGTGATGCGGATCAGGTCCAGGCCGCCGCGGTTCTCCAGATCGAACTCCGGCGAGGCCGCCGGAACCGCCACAATCCCGCGCTCGGGCAGGTCCACGGCTTCAAAACCCGCCCCGCTGATCCGCCCAGCGCCCGCCGCCGCGAACAGATATGCCAGGTTCGGCTGAGCGTCTCCGCGCAGCGCCGCGCTCGGGATGCTGCCGTTCACCGGCACCCGCTCCACCCGAAAATATTCGCTTGCGATCAGAACTGTCCTGTCCGCAAGCTGCTGCGGCGCTACTTTGCCGGCGCGGGTCTGCAATTTAGTGGCTTCCAGTGACGGTTCGACGTGTAGCTCGCGCGGCCGTCCGTAGTCGAACATGCGGTAGGTAATATCGCAGTTCTGCTGCGTCTCCAGCAGGACCGCGCCCGGCCAGATGGAGTGCACGGTTCCCGCATCCACAAAGATCATGTCGCCCTGGTGGACCGGGACTCCATTGAGGCTGCCCTCCAGCGTGCCGTCGGCAATCTGCTGCCGCACCTGATCGAGCGTAGTGCCCGGCTTCAGCCCCAGCGCGACCTGCGCTCCGGGTTCGGCGGCCAGCGCATACCAGCACTCGGTTTTGCCCCGCGGTTGTCCGGCCTTTTGCGCCAGCACGTCATCGGGATGCACCTGCACGCTCAGCTTCTCGCGCGCGAACAGCACCTTGATCAGCAGGGGCGACTCGCGCTCCGGCGCATTCTCGCCAAGCAATTGCTGGTGAGCTTCGCGGAAGAACGTATCGAGCCGCTTGCCGGCGTGAGGTCCGGTTCCGACCAGACATTGGTCTCCGGTCAGCCATACCTCGCCGATCGGCTGTTCATCGGCTACACGATCAAACCATGGACGCAGGTCGCGATAGCCCCAGACGCGGGGATCGAAGTGGGGTTCAATACGAAAAGGGAAGAGAGCGGATACCGGTGCAGCAGACATAGGAAAGGATCTAACCTCGTGGCCGATCAAACAGGATGGTTTCTCGAGCGCAGCAGCAAGAGTGGCGCTGCGCGCAACTTCACTCTAGCAGACGGAGCAAAAAACAGTCGTTCGAGGATTCCCTGGTATGGTAGCCTTCCTCGCATCATGCAACGCAGCTCCCGTTCCTTGCTGTTGGCTGCGGCTGTCATCGGGCTCGCCTGTCCGGTCACGGCCCAGAAGTTCGTGCCCAAGGCGATCCGTTTTCAGGGCGATCCGGAATACTCCAACCAGGAACTCATGGCTGCGGCCGGGCTGAAGAAGGGCACCGTGCTTGGGTTCTCTGAAATGAGCGGGTACACCCAGCGCTTGCTCGCCAGCGGTATGTTCTCTACCGCTGCGTTTAAGTTCGATGGCCAGGACCTGATATTCTCCCTTGCGCCCTCGCCCGATGTTTATCCGGTGCGCCTGGCCAATCTGCCCATCGCCGCCGGCCCGGCCCTCGATGCCAGGCTGCATGACCTGCTGCCGCTCTACCACGGCAAGGTCCCCGCCGATGGCGGCCTCGCGGAGCAGGTGCGGGTGGCCTTGCAAAAGATCCTGGCCGAGCAGGGGGTGACAGCAGTTGTAGCTGCGACCACCGCCGCCGATCTGGCGACCGGTAAAATCAACGCCGTCGATTATTCCCTTACCTCTCCGCCTGTCTCGATCGGCAATGTGCGTCTGGAGGGCGTCTCTGCGCAAGATGAACCCTTACTGCGCAAGGCTTTGGCCAGCGTCGTCCAGCTTCCTTTCGATACCGCCCATTCAGGCCCAGGCCTGCAACACGTAGCGGCGCTGTATTACCAGGACCGCGGCTATGCCGGCGTCAAGGTGCAGGCTGCGATCAGCGGACCGGCGCAGATCACCCCGAGCGGCATCTTCGTGCCTTTCTCCCTCTCCATCCAGCCCGGGCGTCTCTATACGATCAGCTCGATCCAGCTTCCCAGCGGCTCTCCGGTTTCTGACGCGGAGATTGCCAAAATTCTCTCCGACAAGAAGATCCCTCTCGGCGGAGTGCGCGTTCGCACCGTCTGGAGCCTGCTGGCGGATCGCTACCACGCACAAGGCCGGCTGGATTGCAAGATTACGCCGCACGCAACCTTCAACGATGCGGCCGGGACCGTCAGCTACACGGCGGATGTGATCCCTGGTCCGGTCTACCACTTGGCCTTCGTTAAATTCGATAACGTCAGTGACGGGCTCCGCAGCGAGTTGATGCGCTCCTGGCAGATGATGCCCGGAGACCCCTTCAACCAGAGTTATGTGGGAACGTTCGTCGCCAAGGCCGAGATGCAGGATCCGCAGTTGCGCGCCAGTCTGGCTGGCGTGAAGCAGAGCTTCGACGTTACCGCCGATCCCAACACTCACACGGTCGATGTGGTGATCCACTTTACCCGATGAAGGCCTGCGCAACTTCAGGCCGCTTTCATGAGAACGCTCTCATTAGGCCGCTCTTCTTTTGGACTCCCATGTGCCTCCTCGCTTCTGAGGGCAGGCCATGTCCGTTCCAGAAGACGCCCATACTCTGTCTCGGCCGCTCAGGCGGCGTATTGCTCTTGCCTGGGCGCTGCTGCTCTGTGTCGCGCCGCTCGCGTACGCCGGTGGGCCCAGATCTATCGCCGGTGCCAGCTACTTCGATCCCGCCGTAGTGGGCCATCCGGTTGTGTGGCCCAACGGGCAGGTCAGGTACTACGTCGATCAGGGCCCCCTCAGCGCCTCCATCAGTAATCGGCAGGCCGTGGCCATGGTCGACGCCGCGGCAGCGCTGTGGAATGCGATTCCCACCGCCGCCATTGCTCTGGCCGACAGCGGCCCGCTCAATGAAGATGTCAGCGGCTCCAACCTCCTCGCCGATTCTGCCGGCAACATCACCGCGCCCTCCGATGTGACCTCTTCGGCCACCGCATATCCGGTTGCCGTGATCTTCGATCAGGATGGAGGCGTGATCGACGCCGTCTTTGGCGCCACTGCCAGCCGGCCCGCCTCCTGCCAGGACAACGCGGCCTTTGTGTGGGCCGACAACATCACGCCTGAGGCCACCTTCGCCCACGCCGTCATCCTGCTCAACGGCCGCTGTGCCGATGCCGAGGGCATGGGGAGGATGCAGTTCGAAGTGGAGCGCGCCTTTGGCCGCGTCCTGGGCCTCGATTTCTCCCAGGTGAACCCCGGCGCCGACCGCACCGGCGAACCCGGCGGCACGGACGGCTGGCCGGTGATGCAGCCGCTCAGCGGTCTCTGCGGTTCTTCCGGCGGCGCCTGCATCTCCACTCCCTCCGCGCTGCGCTTCGACGACATCGCCGCAGCGAACCGCCTCTATCCCGTCACCGCTGCGAATCAGGCCGGCTTTCCCGGCAAGCAACTCACCGCCGCCAACACCATCTCCATTCAGGGCACCGTCTCCTTTGTCAGCGGCTACGGAATGCAGGGCGTGAACGTGGTCGCGCGCCCGCTCGACCGCAACGGCGCGCCGCTCTACCAGTACACGGTAACTGCGGTCTCGGGCGCGCTCTTCAGCGGCAAGCATGGCAACCCGGTGACCGGCTGGAACGACAGCAGCGGCAATCCGTTTTCCATGTGGGGCTCGGCCGATCCCGCCCAGCAGGGCTTCTTCGATCTCAGCGGCATCCCGCTGCCGCCGGGCATGAGCGCGGCGGACTATCAGATCAGCTTCGAGCCCATCGGCCCGCTCTACACCCTCGGCGATTCCGTCGGGCCGTACCGCGATGGGCAGGTCGCCCCCTCGGGGACGCTGGCTCCGGTTACGCTGCATGGCCTCTCCGCCGGCACAGCGCAGACCCTCACCATCACCGCGTCCGATTCGGCGCGCGGAGGTAGCGATGCCATCGGCGCCGAATCCCAGCCGCGCCCCCTGCCGGCCAGCGGCTTCTGGTCCGGGCGGCTCGGCCAGGTAGGCCAGGCCGACTGGTTCACCTTCCCGGCACGCGGCCATCGCCTGTTCACCCTCGTCACCCAGGCGCTGGATGAGACCGGCGCGCCGGGCAATGCCAAAGCCATGCCCGCGATCGGCGTATGGGATGCCTTCGCACCCGCAGGCAATGCGCCGGCCCGCGCCACCGCCGCCTTCAATGTTCAAGCCCCGGGTGCGACCTCGCTGCGCGTCATGACCAATGGCGCGGTCTTCGTCCGCGCGGGCATCGCCGACCAGCGCGGCGACGGCCGCCCCGACTACGCCTACAACGGG
This sequence comes from Acidobacteriota bacterium, assembly GCA_021828835.1. Taxonomy (GTDB): domain Bacteria; phylum Acidobacteriota; class Terriglobia; order Terriglobales; family Acidobacteriaceae; genus Telmatobacter. The sequence continues at coordinate 36,084 of JAJZCY010000003.1, forward strand.
TGGGTGCTCTATGCCGACAGCGTGAAACCCGCCCGCCTGCCCGCCTCCGGCGGCGCCATCGTGATCCGCGGCATGGGCTTTCGACCGGGCGACACGGTCTCGATCGGCGCAAAGCCGGCGCTGGTCACCAGCATCTCGCCCAACGAGATTACGGCGGTCGCGCCCGCTGCTGCTTCCGGCGTGACCGGTCCGGTGGACGTGGAGGTGGACGATCGGCCGGAGTACTTTGCTGCCGCTATCATCAGCGGCGGGCTCAGCTACGATGCCGCCTCCGGGGACGCGCTGGCGTTGATCAGCGCGCCCATGAACACCGTCCCGATCGGCGTGCCGCTGCCGTTCACGGTAGCCGCGCGGGATGCCCAGCTCGCGCCCGCCGGCGGTATCACCGTCACTTACAAGGTAGCGAGCGGCACGGCCAGGCTAGGCTGCGGAGCCGCCGTCTGCTCCATCGCTGCCAGCGGCGACGGCAGGGCGACCATCGCCGTGACCGCCGTGGACGGAACCGCCTCGGTGGTCACCGCCAGCCTTACCAACGGTTCCAGCGTGCAGGCGCACTTTGCCGGCGGAACTCCGCCGATGCTGGCCGCGCTCACTTCTTCGCTTTCCATCGCCGCAGGCGTCACGGTGCAGTGGCCGGTGCAGGCGCTGGCGCTCACCAACGGAGTGCCCGCGCCCGGCCAGGCGGTCATCTTTCAGTCCGGCAGCGGCATTGCGGTACAGGGCGACGCCACCGCAACCACCGACGCCAATGGCATCGCCACGCTCACACTGACGGTGGGCCCGCTGAGCGAAGGACAAACGGCATCCATTCAGGCCTGCCTGAACGGCGGCAGCCAGTGCGTCGCCTTCTCGGCCCTCGGCGCGCGCATGGAGTACGCAACGCTGGCGCCGGTCTCAGGAACCGCACAGACCGTCGCAGCCTCCGGCACGCCCGCCCAGATCGTTCTGCGCCTCCTCGACAGCAGCGGCAATCCCTTGGCGGGCGGCTCCGTGAACTTTTACCAGGCTCTCTACGAATGGACGCCGCCCTGCGCCGCGCACACAACTTGCACCCTGGGGGCGCTGCTGGCCATTGAGACCGCCACCGCGCGCTCCGCTATCGACGGGACGGTCCTCTTCACGCTCGCTTCATTGCCCGGTGTTGCCACGCGCCTCTACGGACTGGCGGCAGCGGGCGCCAGCGCGACCGTGCCTGTTGCTGTCGAACAGCATTGAGAGCAGAGAGCAGAGAGCAGAGAGCAGGGAACAGAGGATTCGTGGGGAATTTATTTCATTGGCAGCGCGATCATCAGGCCGCCGTCCTCGTGCAGTTTGTTCTCGCCACGCGGCAGCTTCATGACCGACTCCACGCCTAAATCGCGCGCGTAGATCTCGCCGTAGTTGCCGGTCGCCTCAAGCACGCGGACCACCCAGTCGTTGTCGAGCCCCAAGGCCGCGCCGATCTGGTGCGACCCGCCGAGCAGAAACCGGAGCGTGGGGTCAGCTCCCGCAGGAGTTGCAGCCAGCACGCGCATCCGCTCCACATTGGCCCGGGTTACGCCGCTCTCCTCGGCCTGCACCAGCGCTTCCATCACCCAGTTCACCAGCGTCGCCCACTGCGGATCGTCATCCCGGGTTGCCGCGGCCAACGGATCCTTCGAGATCGTACCCGAGAGCAGGCGTGCCTTCTCCTGATGCCTGGCCATGGCGGCGCGCGTTTGGGCCAGCCGTGTGCGGTCGCCAGCCAGCGCGCCACAGTTGCCGGTGACAAATGCAGCCTCCATCTCGCCCTCCTCCTGAAACGGAAAGGGAACGAAGTTCAGATGCTCGCGTGCGAACCAGGCGCGCACGCTTTCTTCGACCTGAGTCTCAGAGAGGAAGCAGATCTTTCGGCCGCTCAACTGAGGCGCGCGCGTCACCGGGCTCGCCGCCGGCACCAGGAATCCAACCCCATCCCACAGCACCGGCCGCGTGAACTGGAGGTGCGTGCCGGCGCTATGCGTAAAGTCGTCCGTCAGCGTGGCCACCATATCCACGTCGCCCCTGGTCAACGCCTGCATGCTGGCCTGATCGTCGGGATACTGCCGGACGGCGACACGCGCATGCTTTCCCAGTACTGCTGCGGCCACAGCGCGGCACAGATCGGCGTCGAAGGCCTGGCGGTTGCCATGATCATCGGCGGTGGTGTACTCCGCTTCTTCGACGTCGATGCCGCAGCGAAGCACTGCTGCCGTGCGCACGCGTGCAAGCGTGCTCTGCGGACTGGCCGCGCGTGCGCTTGTGCATGCGCAGCCGATCGCCAGCGCCAGAGCCGCGCACGTCGATCGAACTCGCACTACGGCGTCCAGTTGCCCGAGGCGGGAATGCCGGGCGTAGTGTCGGGCCGCGGATTGAAATCGGGCGGAAGCGGATTGGGCCGGCGCCAGTCGGTGGGCGTGATGTGCAGCACCTTGCAGCCGTTGCCGTTGTCGTGCGGGAAGCGATCCACTTCGGCTTGCGGAATCTCCGCATAGGCGGCGCTCAGCGGCGGCCGCTTGCCCTGGAGGCGGAGCGTGTCGAAGGCCGAGGTCATATCGCCGACACCGGCTACCTTGTCGTCCGCCGGGCCGAGGTTGGCCTGGTGATATTTCTCCATGCCGATCCGCCGCGCCCGCGCCTCGTCGGGAAGATCGGCCAGCGGCACCAGCCCGAACAACTCATCCACAAACTTGATGATGGAGCTGTGTTCGCTGGGTACGTGCGACACCCCATGCGCCACGGCAAAGGGCGAGATCAGGATGGCCGGAATGCGCGGGCCCTGCTCCAGGGGAATCCCGGAGGGATCGTAGGAACGCACCCGCGGCCGGACGTGATCGTAGAGGCCGTCCGACTCATCGTAGGTGATGATGATGGCGCTCTGGCTCCAGTAGGGGCTGGCGGCGATGGCGTTGATCTCCTCGGCCAGCAGGGCTTCGCTGATCTGGGTGTCGGAGTAGCCGGGGTGATCGTCGTTGCCATTAAATACGCCGGCCAGCCTGGGATTGGGATCCTGCGGCTTCCAGCCCTGGATGTTGCCGTAGCCACCGCGCACGTAGAACACGCCGGAGGCAGGCAGGCGCTTCGCCCGGACGTCGCTGAAGAAATCGCTCAGCCCGTGCAGATGCTTCGCCTCCACCGGGTTGTTGGCAATATAGCCGAAGTACTGGGTCGCATTGTGATGCGCGATATACCCTGCGTGCGAAGCCGTGCCCGCCGGGTCGTTGATCTCGTGATCGTAGCCCTGCTGATACCAGGCCCAGTTCACCGCGCGCACGCCGTGGCCGGCGATCTTCTCGATATCCTGTTGCACGTCGGGCAGATCGAACTTGGGATCGTAGTCGGCGGCCGTGGTCTTGCGGATCGAGGCGCCCATGAACGAGAGCGGCAGCGTTGCGAAGGTGAGGTTCTTGGAGACGCCTCCGAAAGGGTGCGCCGGCGGCGGCTCATGGGTGCGATTCGGCAGGTCGAGAGGCGATCCCCAGTAGGGTTGCGCGTCGGAGACCATAGGCACGGTCGCGCCGGGACCCTGGCCGCCGCTGGCTCGCTGATCGGGATGCAGCAGCCACTGGGTTTCGCCGCCCTGGCCGGAGATCATGGCGATGGCGTTCGGCGTCGAAGGCCCGATGATCGTGTCCATGAAGTGATCGAAGAGCGTGAAGCGGTCCGCGTAGCGCCAGAGGAACGGCGCGGTGTCGCAGTCTACGTGGGCCATGACCAGCTCGCCGAACTGCTTGCGTTCCAGGGTGGGGGCCTTGGAGGGTTTGCCGTTGACCAGCGTCTCGCCCTCTTCGGTGAGGCCGTACTCGTCGTTGCGCGCCACGCCCTGCGCATTCAGATCCATCTTGCGCGCGATGCCCACGTGCGAATGATTCACCGAGGCGATATCGGCGGGATAGAGCGGCACCGTCTTTCCCTTCGCGTCGACGATCGTCGCCGGAATGCGGAACGGGGTCACGGTCCCTATCGTTCCGTCGGTGTTCACGATCTGCTGCGTAAAGCCCGCCACCTGCGCCGGAGATTTGGGACCCTCTGGCCCGGCGTACAGGCCGTCCGCGCCCGGGTAGCTGCCAAAGTAGAAGTCGAAGGACCGGTTCTCCTGGAAGAGCACAAAGACATACTTGATGCGGCTGCGGATCAGGCGCAGCTTCTCTTGCGTCGTCAATGCGGGCTCAAGTTCCGGGTTGATGACCTGCGCTCGCACCGCCGGGCTCGAAGGCGGTGCGATGGTCACCTCCGGCACTGCGCGTGTCGCCGGCCGGGATTTCGGAGGTTGAGCCGCGCAGATGCCCAGGGCAAGTGCAGAGAAGGCGAGAAGCGATCCAGTAGCGCGCATGGGAACCTTTGGTCCGGATTCTAGATATGTCTGCAAGTCTACCCGTCCCGGCCGTGCGCCTTCCAGTGCGGGCACGCTGGCGAACGGCCGGGCAGAAGACCAGGAGATGCCTTTCGCTGCGGAAAGGCGGCGTCTGAATCGGGTGAAGATCGATTCCGGTCCCCTCCAGGCTTCAGATCGTCGAGCCAGAAATTCGCTTCTCCGACGCCACCTTAGTCGAACACCACCGTCTTGTTGCCATAGCACAGGATGCGGCGGTCGAGGTGCCAGCGTACCGCGCGCGACAGCACCATACGTTCCAGGTCGCGGCCGCGGGCGACCAGATCCTCCACCTGGTCGCGGTGCGAGATGCGCGCCACGTCCTGCTCGATGATCGGCCCGTCGTCGAGCACCTCGGTCACGTAATGGCTGGTGGCGCCGATCAGCTTGACGCCGCGTTCATGCGCGGCGTGATACGGCCGCGCCCCGGTGAAGGCGGGCAGGAACGAGTGGTGCACATTGATGATCCCGGAAGGGAAGCGGCCCACGAACTCCGGCGACAGGATCTGCATGTAGCGGGCCAGCACGATGAGATCGATGCGATGCTGAGCCAGCAGTTCGAGCTGCCGCGCCTCGGTCTGCGCGCGGGTTGCCGTCGTCGTCGGCGTATACATCACCGGAATGCCGTAGAAGGTTGCCAACGAGCCAACCTCGCGGTGGTTGGAGAGGATCAGCGGAATCTCGCAGTCCAGTTCGCCGGCGCGCCAGCGGTAGAGCAGGTCGGCCACGCAGTGCAGGTAATGCGAGCAGAAGAGCGCCACGCGCGGCCGCGCTGCGCTCGAGGTGAGCTGCCAGCGCATGCCCAACTCGGCGGCCATGGGCGCGAAGGCGGTCTGGAAAGCTTTGAGATCGAAAGCCTTGCCCTGGGACGCACCGCCCGTCTCGGCGCCTGCAAGGCTCCATTCGACGCGCATGAAGAACAGGCCTAGGTCGTGGTCCTGGTGCTGGTCGGCGTGCAGGATATTGGCGCCCTGCTCGTAGAGCAGGCCGGCGACGCGGGCCACCAGACCTTTGCGGTCCGGGCAGCTCAGCAGAAGTACCGCGGTGTTCTTCATCTCTTCCAGAGTAAAAGGGACCGCGTTTGGGCGCCAGCGCCCTTCTAGATCGTGGGACGTCACCGCGAAAAAAAGCGCCGGAGCTGGTTGGCCCCGGCGTGCGCGTGCGACGCAAGAAGGTGCCGATCTCTGGACTGCATTTCTCAAGCCGCGCTCTGGCGATGAGTTTCGCCTGCCGCGTTCAACTGCTGGCGCAGGCTCCCGGCAAGCTCCAGCACCACCCGCAGCCGGTCGGCCACAGGACGGGGCACCTCGCTGCCGTTCAGGGCCAGCTCGGAGTGGAGCAGCAGGCCGGCCACGGTGGACTTGAGCTCCGTCTCGATGGCCGCGGCCGCGGCACGGCGGGCCAGCATCTGCTCCCGCTCGCGGCGGTGCAGCGCGGAGCGCACCTCGCGGATCAGACGGGCCGCGCCGGAGAGCGCGAAGTTGATCTGCAGCGGAATGGCCAGGCCGGAATGCTGCCAGAGCGCCTCCGCCGCCGCCGGATCGCAGAGGGCCAGGCTCTCATCCACGACGACGGCCTGAAACTCAGAGCGGCGCAGCGCCGCCAGGGCCTCTTTGCGTCCCGCCGCAACTTCGACCTCGACGCCCAGCTCCGCCGCCAGGACTGCGGCACAGTTCTTCGCTCCTTCAATTCCAGTCACCAAAAGAATGTTCATCTCGGGCTCCTTGCAGGGTTCAGGCCAGCTCGCAGCTCTCGGCTTTCGGCTGCCCGTCTCGCTTCGCTTGAAGATGTCGTTGTGAGAAGCCGCAGCTCCGGGTCTGAGCAGGAAGAGACGGATCGCTGACGGCTGGCCGCCTTGCTCAGTCTTCCCGCATCGGATCGGCGACGCCGTATTCCTTGAGCTTGCGGTAGAGAGTGGTTTTGCCGATGCCCAGCAGCCGGGCAGCTTGCAGTTTGTCGCCATTCAGCGTGCGGATCGCCCCCAGGATGGCCTCGCGCTCCAGCTCCGCCAGAGGCCGCACACCGGGTATCTCCGACGATCCATCGCCGTTGCCTGCGCCGGCGGCACGGCGCGCCTCCAGAACGTGGTGCTGCAACTGCGTGGGCAAATCGCCCAGGTGCAGCACCGGCCCCGAGGAGAGCGCGCAGGCGCGCTCCACAGCGTGCTCCAACTCCCGCACGTTGCCCGGCCAGTCGTACTGCATCATGGTCCCCAGTACTTCGTCGCTGAGGGTGAAGTTCTCGCCCCGCTCATGACGGATGTGATCCAGAAAATGCGCCGCCAGCAGCGGAATGTCCTCGCGCCGGTCGCGCAGGGGGGGCAGGCGCAGGTTCACCACGTTCAGCCGGTAGTAGAGATCCTTGCGGAAGTTGCCGCTCTCCACCATTGCCCCCAGATCGCGATTGGTGGCGGCGATGATGCGCGCGCGGATGGGGACCCGGTGGGTGGCGCCCACCGGGCGCACTTCCTTTTCCTGGAGCGCGCGCAGCAGCTTGGCCTGCAGGTCGAGCGACAGTTCTCCGATCTCGTCGAGGAAGACGGTGCCGTCCTCGGCCGCGACCAGCAGGCCGTCCTTGGAGCGGTTGGCGCCGGTGAAGGCGCCCTTCACGTAGCCGAAGAGCTCGCTTTCGATCAGGGTAGGCACCAGCGAGCCGCAATCCACCGGCAGAAACGGCTTGTGGGCATGGGGCCCATGGGCGTGGATGGTGCGCGCCACCAGCTCCTTGCCGGTTCCGCTCTCGCCCAGCACCAGCACCGGGTGCGTTGTCTGGGCCACCTTGGAGAGAATGCGGTAGAGCTTCTCCATCTCCGGGGAACGACCGATCATCGCACCCAGACCGTGGGAGGCACGGAGCTGCTCGCGCAGGTGCCGGGTCGCGGAACCCACAGCGTGATGCTGAGAGGCGCGGTCCAGTACCGTAGACAGCTCATCCATGGCGAACGGCTTGGTCAGGTAATCCGAGGCGCCGCAGCGCATGGCCTCTACGGCCGCGTTCACCGAACCGGAGGCGGTCATTACGATCACCGCGGTCTGGGGATAGAGAGCTTTCGCTTCTGCGACCATCTCCAGGCCGCGGCTGGAGCCGGCGGACAGATTAATCAGCAGGATGTCGGCGGCGCGCGCGTCGAGCAGGGTGCGCGCCTGTGCAAGATCTCCAGTACTTTCCACGGCGTAGCCCAGCCCGGCTGCAATCTCGGCGCAAGCCGAGCGCACCGCCGGGTCGGCATCCACTACCAGCAGGCGCAGCCGCACCGCCGGTTCGGCTATCGGAAGGACAGAATCCATCGTACTCGGGTTCAAAAATGTTGCCAGCATTGTATTCGCCTCAGGTCGTTTTTGAAACGGTCATGGATCACAGGCAGGTTCGGTGTGCTCGAATGCCACCCTAGCGAGCCGGTTCCGAGGGCAGTTCGAGCACCATGCGGGCTCCGCCCAGGGCGCGGTTCTCCGCCGCGATCCGCCCCCCGGCCTGTTCCATGATGGAGCGGGCAATCGCCAGCCCCAGACCGCGATGGGCAGCGGCCTCGCCCCGGCTCGCCTCCGCCGCTCCGGAATGGCCGCTGTACCCCGCCTCGAAGATCCTCTCCAGCGCATCCGGCGCGATCCCTGGGCCGTTGTCCTCCACCGTCAACCGCAACCAGCCGCGGCCGTCCTCACCGGCGCTTTCACTCAGGCCGATGTGGATGCGCCCTCCCGACGGCATCGCCTCCACGGCGTTGCGCACCAGATTCACCAGCACCCGGGTCAGATCCTCGCTGCTGATCCGTGCCGGCCGCGCGCCTGCCTGGGCGTCTACCGTGACGGCGATGCCGGGGCCAGCCAAAGCGGCCAGCAGATTGCGCGTCGCCAGCACTTCCTCAGCCAGGTTCTCCACCGGCCCCGCGGCCACTGCCTCCCACCGGCTTCGCGGCGCGGGTGCAGACGAAGGCATCTGCGCCGGCCACCGCTCCCCTGCCGGGGCGTCGCCGCGCCAGAAGGAGGGTTGAGTGGCCCCGGCATTTTCAAGCGCCATCAGCTTTTCGACCAGGCGGCGGCTGGCTGCTGCCACCAGCCGCAGTTCGCCGCCGTAGTGCGCCAACCCCTCCGCCAGCACCCCCGGCTCCTCCAGCAGATCGCAGTAGAGCTCCAGCGCGGTCACCATATTGCGCGCATCGTGGGCCACCGCCGCCAGGGTATCGCCCTGGCTCTGCAAGTGAGCCAGCGTCTGCACCACCGCCTCCACTCTCTTGCGCTCTTCTCCGTTGCGTGCCGGTCTCTCCTGAATCTCGTGCATGGCTGTGTCCTTTCCCCACCGCCGTCCGGCTTCTGCCGCTGATCCGCGGTTGCCGTTTCGATGGCCTCTGCGTTCCTGATTCCGCTTCTGGGTTTCGTCCTCTTCTAGTACACGTGGTGTGCCAAACTCGGACAGATTTCCTAAGTTGTGCTTCAGCAGGAAGTTGCCCCTTCTACGCCGCCCGGTTGACGGTCACCTGAATGCGCGTTGCGAATTCAAAATGGGAATCCGCCCCGCTCTTCCTCCGCATGAAACCCCGCGCAATCAGCGACTTACCTGGATTTCCGGATTCGGGTCTCGTCCCCCTGCGGATTCCCGCTTTGCAACCTCGGGGCCCACGCAGCGCCGTCCCGTACAATCCCCCTATGCACGCCAGCCCTTTCTTCCGTCCCGGCGGCCGCAACCCCGGCCAGCTTCGCCCGCTCACGCTTACCCCCAATTACGTCCAGACCGCTGAAGGTTCGGTGCTGGTTTCGCTGGGGAACACTCGCGTCCTGTGCAACGCCACGGTGGAGCAGAGCGTGCCTGGCTGGCTGCGCAACGCCGGGCGCGGCTGGGTCACGGCCGAGTATTCGATGCTGCCCCGCTCCACCGTCACCCGCACCCCGCGGGAGAGCGAGCGCGGCAAGATCGGCGGCCGCACCCACGAGATCCAGCGCCTCATCGGGCGCAGCCTGCGCTCCGCCGTGGACATGCAGGCGCTGGGCGAACGGACGGTGATCCTCGACTGCGACGTCATCCAGGCCGACGGCGGCACCCGCACCGCGGCCATTACCGGCGCTGCGGTGGCGCTGGCCATTGCGCTCAACGCGCTGGTCAAGGCGGGGACGCTCAAGCAGTCGCCGCTGCGGCACCTGGTGGCCGCCACCTCGGTAGGCATCGTGAGCGGCACACCGCTGCTCGACCTCTGCTATGAAGAGGACTCCCAGGCCGAGATCGACATGAATGTGGTGATGAACGCCGCCGGGGGACTGATCGAAACCCAGGCCACGGCGGAGCGCGGCAGCTATTCGCGCGCGCAGCTCGACGAGCTGATCGACCTCGCCGAAACCGGCATCCAGGAGATCTTCGCCGCCCA
>JAJZCY010000184.1 GCA_021828835.1 Acidobacteriota bacterium
TCACGATATCGCGGTGCCACCACCATCTGCCCGAATCTTTCTGAGCTGGCCCACGCAGCGCATTGCGAACCGTCCGGAGTCGATGCGCTGCTGAGCGAAGCGGAAGGTATGGTGGGCAGATTCGATTTCGAGTTTCTAGTGGTCACGATGAGCGATCAAGGGATTGCACTCATTCGTCCGGGCCAGCGCCTTCTGGATCCGGCAGTTGCGCGCCAGGTTTTCGATGTCTCCGGCGCAGGCGACACAGTAATTGCCACGCTCGCCCTGAGCTTGGCCTCGCAACTGAAGCCCGAAACGGGCATTCAGCTAGCGAATCTTGCTGCTGGCGTCGTGGTGGGCAAGGTTGGAACTATTCCGATCGAAAAACACGAGCTTCTTGCCGCCCTGAACTCGGAGATCACACTTCAGCCAGAAGGCAAGTTCCTAACTCTGAAGGAGCTTTCCTACCGCATGGCACTTTGGAGGCGGAATGGCGACCGAGTGGTGTTCACCAATGGCTGTTTCGATCTTCTTCATGTGGGGCATATCTCGGTGATTGAGCAAGCGCGCAGGCTTGGGGATCGCCTTGTTGTAGCTATCAATAGCGATTGCTCTGTTGGTGCCCTCAAGGGGGCAGGACGTCCCCTTGTGTCGCAGAGCGAGCGGGCGCGTGTCTTAGCCGCTTTGGGAGCGGTAGATGCAGTCGTAATTTTCGATGAGCCTACACCGCTTGAGTTGATCCTTGCCATTCGCCCCGATGTCCTTGTCAAAGGCGGTGATTATAACGCGGAGTCAATCGTGGGTGCGCGGGAGGTCGAATCTTGGGGCGGTCAAGTCCAGATCGTGCCCACTCTGGAGGGATTCTCAACCACCAGAATGATCGAGAAAGGCATCCTCAGCGCTTCATTCTCAAAGAGTTAACTACAGATCTGCACGACTCCCCATCGAGCAGGATTCAGCCGTCCTCAATACCCTCGCCGGATGAGAGGACGAAGGCGAAGCAGAACGCTCACCTGCGCGAGAAATTGGTCAAGCTGGTCCTGCAGCAGGTTAGGTTGGAACGCCTGAGCCGTACCGCGCTTCTGTTTCAATACTGACCGTACGGCATCGCCGACCACCTGGTGAGTGATTGGGACAGCAAAGAGCCGTAAAGAGCCGTCTAACCGCCCGAATCATAGCAGCTGTCGCACTGCGTCAGGAGATCGATCATGATCGCACGTTTGCGTCACTACCAGCTTCTTCTGCGGATCACCATCTTTGCTCTTCCGCTTTTATCTTTCTATCTGGCCAGTTACATCTATTCCCACTCGCTCCATCAAGCGGCAACGTTTGCGCGGGCCGAATACCTGTACCTGGTGCTGTTTACCACGATGGTCTGGTCAATCATTGCCGAGAGGCAAGATGTGACCAGTATTGCCAAGGTCAGCGCGGAAAACACCGGCATTCGTGCGTCCTTTGCAGCTTGCGGCATCACCTACCTGGTCGATCTGGTGGCTGTGTTTTTTGTGAACGAGCTTCTGTATTCCCGGCCGATCTTCCTTCTGAGCGCGGTGCTGCTGCTGGTGCTGACGCTTAGCGTCAGGACGCTGTTTCGCATTTTGGCGCGCGATTACGCGGGAAGGCATTCGCCGACACGCGTGCTCGTCGTAGGATGTGGCCGGACCGCGGCGCGGGCGGCGATGCGGCTCAAGCGCAATGAGTTCGTGCGCTGCGAGGTGGTCGGGTTCGTGCGATTGCCGGGCGAGACGGTTTACGTGAGCGATACGCAGGTCTTTGAGCTGGATGACGTCGATGCGATTGAAAGACTCAATATTCAGGACATACTGATCGCAGTGTCGCCGAATCATTACAGCGATTTGCGGCGCTGTATCGCGCGATTGAACGTGCTGTCCAAACCGATCCGCATCGTGGTCGATCCTGGCAATGGCGTCAAGGTGCGGGAGCGCGTGCTGGAGATCGGATCGCTTCAGATGCTCGACCTGGATCCGGGGCCGGCCTACTCGATCTGGTATTTTCTCGTGAAGCGGGCATTCGACCTGGCCTTTTCGGCGGTGGTCATCGCGATCTGCGGGGTTCCCATGCTCCTCATTTCGCTGATCATCAAACTGACATCGCCAGGGCCGATTCTCTTCCGCCAGCAGCGGGTGGGCATGAATGGAGCGGTTTTCACGATGTACAAGTTCCGCACCATGAGGATGGCAACGGGAGCGGAAGGAGATATTCGCTGGACGACCGAAAACGATCCGCGCCGGACGCGGTTCGGAACCTTTCTGCGCAAGACCAGCCTGGATGAGCTACCGCAGTTCTTCAATGTCCTGAAGGGGGAGATGAGCGTGGTGGGTCCCCGGCCGGAGCGCCCGCACTTTGTGAAGAAGTTCCGCAGCGACATTGCCAGCTATCAGGCGCGCCATTTCCTCAATGTGGGGATTACGGGATGGGCCCAGGTGAACGGCTTGAGAGGGGACACTTCGATCCAGAGGCGCGTCCGTTACGATCTCTATTACCTGCAACACTGGAGCCTCTCGTTTGATCTGCGCATCATCGTGCGAACCCTGCTGGGAGGCTTCATCAGCAAAAATGCGTATTGACGCAGCAGCCTACGGCCGCCAGGAGGTTGGTTGAGAGGCTCAGGAGCTTACCCAGGAACGCGCAGTCATGCGCACGGAAGGGCGCGGCTAAACATGCGGGAGCTGGGCGCGGCTCCAACTGCCGCCGAGGGCGCGGACCAGCAGCACGCTGGCTTCCAGTTGGCGGCGCAGGATGTCGATGTCGTTGCGCTGATTATTGAGCGCGGTCGTTTGCGCGGTGATGACCTGCAGGTAAGTGTCCACGCCGCCCTGATAGCGGTTCATGAAGAGCTGTAGCGATTGCTCCGCCGACTGCGTGGCCAGTTGTTGCTGCTCGGATTCGGTGGAGAGCACGTGCAGCACCACCAGATTGTCCTCCACCTGCTGAAAGGCGCTCAGCGTAGTCTGTCGGTAGTTGGAGACTGCGCCGTCATATCCCGCCAGCGCCGATTCCTTGACCGCATGACGCCGCCCGGCGTCGAACAGGGTCTCGGAAAATACCGGGCCTACCGCCCAGAAGCGGCTCGGCCAGGTCAGCCAGTTCAGCGCTGACGTCCCCTGAAAACCTGCAACCGCCGACAGCCCCAGCGTGGGATACCATGCCGCCTGGGCGATGCCGATTCTCTCATTGGCCTCGGCCATGCGCCGCTCAGCGGCGGCGATGTCAGGGCGGCGCTGGAGCAGATCCGAAGGCACCACCCGCGGAATGGCGGGCAACGCCGGCGGGCGCACGTCCAGCGGATCGGGCGGCAGGCTGAAGGCCGCGGGCGGCTTCCCAATCAAAATCGCAATCGCATGCTCGTACTGCTGCCGGGTGGCGGTGATGTCGGAGTCCATCACCTGCACATCGCGGAGCTGCGTCTTGGCCTGCGCCACGTCGGCCATGGGCGCCGCGCCGCCTTCAAACAGGTTTTGCGTAAGCTGCAGGGCCTGGGTGTAGGCCTGCACGGTATTGTCGAGCAGCTTCTTCTGCGCGTCCGCACTGCGTAACTCGAAGTAATCCACAGCTAATTCTGCATGCAAACTCAGGCGCACCGCGGCCACATCGGCGGCGCTCGCCTGAGTTTCTTCTTTTGCGGCGGAGACGCTGCGCCGGATGCGCCCCCACAGATCCAGTTCCCAGGAAGATTCGAGCGGCAGGGTGAAGGAGCTTTCGCCGCCATCCGCCAAATTGGACGGGAAGTAGGGCTGGTGCGCCGAGTTGCGCATGGCGCTGATGCCCGGAGCCACGCCGATAGTCGGCGCCTCGAAGGAGCGGTTGTACTGAATCTCCGCGCGCGCCTGCCGGTAGTTGGCCTCGGCCATCTTCAGCGACTGGTTGGCAGAGTCCACCTGCTGCTCCAGGGCATCGAGCTGGGGATCCTGGTACTGCTGCCACCACGGTCCGCGGGGCGTGACGTCGCCGGGTTGTGCGGGCGCCCAGCCGTCCACGGGCTTTGCGTTTGCCTGGGGAGCTTCCTTGAAGGCCGGGGTCATGGCGGTGGCCGGCACCTTGTACTTGGGACCCACCATGCAGCCGGTCATCAGGAGCAGCAGCGCGCCGGCGGAGATGTGCAGGAGAGTCTTCATGGCTGCGCGCTCCTGACCACCTGAACCGGTTGCCCGTCCTCCAGCGAATCCGAGGGGTCCAGGATCACGGCGTCGGTGGGCTTGAGGCCGGAGACGACTTCGACGCTGCTGCCGTAGTCATGCCCGATGGTGATGGGCACCAGGTGCGCATGCCCGTCGCGCACCACGCCCGCGCGCAGGCCCTCGGAGCGAAAGAGCAGCGTGTTGGAAGGGATGGTGACCGCGCCGGCGACAGGCGGCACCGTCAGGTGCACGAAGGCATAGGAGCCGGGGCGCAGCAGGCCGTCGGGATTGGCCACATCCACCTCCACATTGAGGGTGCGGGTTGCCATGTCGATGGCATCGGAGTTGCGCACCAGGGTGCCGGTGAAGGTCCGCCCCGGGTATTCGTCCAGAGTGATGGCCACTTTTTCGCCGGTGCGCACGGCATCGGTATAGACCTCGGGGACCGGGATGTAGACGCGCAGCGTCCGGATCGAGGCCAGGTGAAAGAGCTCCTGCGGCGGATTGTTCTCGCCTGCCTGGATGAGGTCACCGATGTCGGTCTTGCGCTGGGTGATGACGCCGTCGAAGGGCGCGTAGATGTTCTCGTAGGCCTGGAGCTGCTCGAGCCGGCGGACGTTGGCCTCGTTGGAAGCGAGAATGGCCTGCTTGGAGGCGAGATCGCTCACCGCCTGATCGGTGGACTGCTGCGAAACCGAGTTGGTTTTGAGCAGATGCTGCCAGCGCGCCGCGGTGATCTGGGCCAGTTGCAGATTGGCCTGGGCGTTCTTGAGTTGTGCTTTGGCCTGCGCGAGCTGCTGGTCCAGTTCGGGTGTTTCGATGGTAGCCAGCAACTGTCCTTTTCGTACATGCGCTCCGATATCGAAGTACCACTTGCGCAGGTAGCCGCTGGTGCGCGCGTAGATGGGCGTATCGATGTAGGGCTGCATGTTGCCGGGCAGGGCAATCTCCTGGCTCGCCGATCCGAGCCTGGGGTAGACCACGTCCACCGGCGGAACGGACGACAAGGCGGTGGCGTGGGCCAGCTTGGCCTCGGCCTGGGCGCGGGCACGGATGCCGGCGTAGATCGCCACGGCGACAACCGCCAGTACGATAATCGCAAGCCAGGTGCGTCCCCTGCCGCCCGGGTCCTGCTGCGGCGCGCCCGCTGCTCCGGGATTCTGTTCGGCTGTCTGGCTACGCGGGGTGTGGGTCTCGTTGGCTACCGTGGTCATGGAATTCTCCGTCGCGCTAGGCATGCGTGGGCTCTCCTTCGGCTGCAAGAGCCAGTTCGGCATCTGCTTTCGAACCTCCGCCGTGCAGCAGGGCGAAGACCGCCGGCACAAAGACCAGGGTGGCCACGGTGGCGCAGAGCAGGCCGCCGATCACCGCGCGGCCCAGCGGCGCGTTTTGCTCGCCGCCGTCGCCGAGTCCCAGGGCCATCGGCACCATGCCGATGATCATGGCCAGCGCGGTCATCAGCACGGGGCGAAAGCGGGTGGCTCCTGATTCGAGGGCTGCGCGCACGGCGCTGCCGTGTATCCGCAGCCGATCGCGGGCAAACGAAACCACCAGAATGCTGTTGGCCGTGGCCACGCCCATGCACATGATGGCGCCCATCAGCGCCGGCACGCTGAGCGTGGTGTGGGTGAAGAACAGGATCAGCACAATGCCGGCCAGCGCGGCCGGCAGCGCGGTGATGATGATGAAGGGGTCGAGCCAGGACTGGAAGTTCACCACGATCAGCAGGTAGACGAGTACGATGGCAAAGCCGAGTCCGGTCAGCAGGCCGGCGTAGGAGTTGCGCATGGTCTGCACCTGGCCGCGCACAGTGATGAAGGTTCCGCGGGGCAGGTTCTTGCGGGCCTGCGCCACGATGGCCTGTACGTCGTGCGCCACCGAGCCCAGATCGCGATCCTGTACCGCCCCGTAGACATCGATGACCCGGCGGAGGTTGTACTCCGAGATGACCGCCATCTCATGCCCGCGCTGAATGGAGGCGACATCCCCCAGGATCTCCGGCTTTTGATTGCCGGCGCCTGTCAGCGGAATGTTCTGGAGGTCCTGGATGGACTGCATGCGGTACTGGGGTGTCTGCGCCACCAGGTTGTAGTCCACCCCATTCTTGTAGTTCAGGAAGAACATGGGGGTCATCTGCATGCTGCCGCTGAGCGTATTGAGGACGCTGCCGGCCACATCGCGCTCTGTGTAGTCGCCCTGCTCCGCTTTGGTACGATCCACATCCACGTTAAGGGTGGGATAGTCGAAGGGCTGCTCGATGCGCAGATCCACCAGCCCCGGCACCTGCCGCAGTTGCGTCAGCATGTGGTCGGCAATGTCGTGGCTGGCAGCAACGTTGTTGCCTTCGATCTGGATGTCGATGGGGGCAGGCAATCCGAAGTTGAGAATCTGCGTCACCATGTCCGCCGGGAGAAAGTAGAACGAGGCGCCGGGGAACTCGCGGGGCAGCTTCTGCCGCAGAGCGCGGACGTAGTTGGCGGTGGGGTGGTGGTCCTGCTTGAGGGAGACCAGAATGTCGGCCC
Organism: Acidobacteriota bacterium; assembly: GCA_021828835.1. Taxonomy (GTDB): domain Bacteria; phylum Acidobacteriota; class Terriglobia; order Terriglobales; family Acidobacteriaceae; genus Telmatobacter. Next base: position 6,641 of record JAJZCY010000184.1, read on the forward strand.
CGTTGGCGCCGATGACGCCGGAGGTCAGGTGCATGACGTTCATGCCGCTGTAGGGGAGGCCGATGTTGTCGAGGATATTGTCGATCTCTTCCCGGGGCACTTCTTTGCGAATGGAGTTCTCCACCTCATCGCACAAGCGCGCCGTGTCCTCGATGCGGGTTCCGGTGGGCGCGTTCACGTGCAGCAGAAACTGTCCGCTGTCGGTGCTGGGAAAGAAGTCCTGGCCCAGCCACGGAACCAGCGCAAAGACCGCGATACAAGCCAGCAGAAATAGTGGGATGAAGACCTTGCGGCTGCCGACGATCCGCGTGAGGAGCTGCGCGTACCAGCGCCGCGCGCTCTCGAAGCTGCGTTCGAAGCCGGCTTGAAAGCGGGCGAACGGGTTGCGCGTTACGCGGCCGTGCTCATGCTTCCGCAGCAGGTACATGGCCATGGTGGGAACCAGCGTCCGGGAGAGGACGTAGGACGCGATCATGGCGAAGACCACGGCTTCGGCCAGCGGAACGAACAGGTAGCGGGCCACGCCGGTGAGCAGGAACATGGGCAGGAAGACGATGCAGATGGCGAGTGTCGAAACCAGGGCGGGCACGGCGATCTGCGCGGCGCCCTCCAGGATCGCCGTCTCCAGCGGCAGGTCCTCTTCGAGGTAGCGCTCGATGTTCTCGATGGTGACGGTGGCGTCGTCGACCAGAATGCCGACCGCCAGCGCCAGCCCGCCGAGGGTCATAATGTTGATGGTCTGGCCGAGGAAGCTGAGCACCATTACCGAGGTCAGGATGGAGAGCGGAATGGAGACGGCGATGATGAGCGTGCTGCGCCAACTGCCCAGGAAGAGCAGAATCATGAGCCCGGTGAGCGCGGCGGCAATGACGGCTTCGCGGATGACGCCGTTGACCGCGGCGCGCACGAAGATCGACTGGTCGGCCAGGGGAACGATCTTGAGATTGGGCGGCACGATGCTGCCAATGCGCGGCAGCCGGTCGCGAATGCCCTTGACGACACTCAGAGTGGAGGCCGTGCCGGACTTGATGATGGTGACCAGCACGCCGCGCCGGCCGTCCTGGCGCACGATATTGGTCTGGACGGCGAATCCGTCGCTGACCGTGGCCACATCGCGCAGGTAGATGGTAGTGCTGCCCACCTGCTTGATGGGCAGGTTGTTCAGAGCCTGGATGGTGCGCGGGGCGGTATTCATGCGCACGTCGTACTCGTCGGTGCCGATCTTGGCCGTGCCGACCGGGAGCACCACGTTCTGGGCGTTCACCGCGTTCAGAATGTCGGTGGGCGAGACGCCGTTGGCCTGCATCAGGTTCTGATCCATATTGATCATCACCTGGCGGGTCTTGCCGCCGTAGGGCAGCGGCACCACCGCACCGGGCACCGTAATCAACTGGGTGCGCACGTAGTTCTGGGCATAATCCTGCAACTGCTGCTCCGACA
>JAJZCY010000185.1 GCA_021828835.1 Acidobacteriota bacterium
CGAATATTGGGCGCTGAAGTTGTTTTGCAGAGCCTTGACTTCTGAAATCTCATCGGGGTTGGGCATGATGATGTTTTCGTCATGCACGACGTTCGAGGAGTTCCAGATTCCGTCCAGGTAGTAGATGACCCCCGTTTCACCGGAGCCATTGCTGCCCGTGTGGGTTCCGCCGTTCACCAGGAGGCTGTTGTTGGTGGTATAACCGCCGGTGCCCATGGTGCCTACCGGATCGGTGTTCCGGACGCCCGGCATGAGGGAGCCGAGCTGCTCAAAGTTGCGTCCGTTCAACGGAAGTTGTTGCGCCTCCTGACCGGACACGGTGCTGGAGATCTCGGGAGTGGTGGTCTGCACCTGAGCCTGGCTGCCGGAGACCGTCACCGTAGTGGCGGCGCCGCTCGGCTTCAAGGAGGCATGAACGGTATAGGTGGCCATCGGCTCGAGGTAAATGTTCTTTTCGAGGTAGCTGGCGAAGCCGGGAGCGCTGACCCGCACATCGTAGTGGCCGGAGTTCAGGCCGACCTGAGCAAAACTGCCCGTACCATTGGAGACAGTTTGGGTTATTGTCTTGGTCTCGACCTGAGTAATGGTGACCTTGGCGCCGGCAACCACCGCGCCTGAGGAGTCGAGCACGCTTCCATTAATCGTGCCAGTGGTGCTGATCTGTGCATAACCTGCACGCGGGCTCATTATGGCCAACGCCGCGATCAACACGATGGTGATCCATATCGGCTTTACGGTTCGCACCCGAGCTTCTTCTTGGCCCTTGGGTTTTACTGTGCGACTTTGGATTGCAACGCTCACTGGGTCCTCCTTGGCGCATTGAGGGTTCTTTTGGTTGTGGGTATTTCCGATGAAAGCGGTGTGCGGCCTTCACTCCACCGAGAGGATTAGCTATCCCTGATCGTTCGGACGTTAAAGCAATCGATTATGATCTGTCAACATTTTTTTGACGGTCCTGTAGGTTTCGCCCGCCCGAGCGAGCCTCTCAATCGAGTCATACGTCTTTCATGCTTCTCGTGAACTGCGGCGGACGGTCACCTCAGCCTGTGCGCTGCCCAGGACAGAGTGGGTGGCGCGAACGCGGATTTGACCGGAGCGGTTCCTGATGGTTCTGATCCACACGGCGGCAGCGCCGCCGGCTTCGGTTAGCGAGAGGGGATTATCTCCGACGATCTCTCCGGGGCCGGAGATTTGGAAAGAGACGGTTCCTGTTCCGTAGGCACGGTCCGCGCCGTAGTGATCTACGACCTTGCAAACCAAGCACGTCATGTCGATGCCGTCGGCGATCAGTTCGGCATCGTCTGCGCTGAAGTGGAATCGGTCCCGTCGCGGATCGGAGGAGAAGGACCGGGAAACTGCGAGCTTCGATCCGATGTAGCCATCCAGGCGCAATTCGGGATGCGTGGAGCCGTCCAAATCAAGATCAACAAAGAACGGGGAATGCTTCAGATGGGGATAGTTCGCGGTATCGGGATGGAGGGTGGAGTGAAGGTGACCATCTACGAATACCTGGATTCGGTCACAATTGGAGAAGATCGCCGCCTGCTTGCCGGGCCCGCGAGGTGTCTGGTAGCCGAAGTCCCAATAGAAATTGGGCTCGATTCTCACGCCTGAGCCTGGATCGACCTGGGTGCGATAGAAGGCTGCCCCCAATTTGGGAATGCGAAAGAAATCGGCGACGCCTGGATATTTGACGGCGTTATAGCCAGCCAAGAGGCTCCCATATTCAAAGGCGCACCAGGCAACAACTCCGCAGATGCGGGGTTGGGCGGCGGCCCGGCTATGTGCCTGCGCATGCCAGATGGCCTGCTGCGTGATCACGTTCATCTCGCCGGCGCGGCGATAGATGTTGCCGAAGCCCTTGTGCGCCGGGTAGCTGAACTGGCCTACGGCCTCGGCCAGCATATAGGGCACGCCCTCGGTTGGTGGCCTAATGCCCACAGTTCCATCCGGCGCGGAATGGTAATCATCGAAGGCAAACACATCCTCATGCCAGTCCTGTTTCCAGGTTTTGCGGGAAGAAGGGGTCATGGAGCCGGAGGTGGGGCGGGAATCGTCGAGCAACTTTGCCGCCGCAGTCGTGCGCTTATAGAGGTCGACGTCATTGGCCGACTCGTTGATGCGGACGCCCCAGATCACGATGGAGGGATGGTTGCGATCGCGAACGATCATCTCGCCGACGTCCCTCACCACCAGATCCTTCCAAACTGCGTCGCCGATATACTGCCATCCCGGCGGCTCTTCCCACACCATGAGGCCCAGTTCGTCGCATCGGTCGAGGAATTCGACCGCCTGGGGGTAATGGGAACAGCGCACAAAGTTGCAGTGGAATTCGTGACGGAGGATGTCCGCATCTCGCCGCTGCACGCGAGCGGGCATTGCGCCACCGACGTAGGGATAGTACTGATGGCGATTGAGGCCGAAGATCTGCAGCCTGCTGCCGTTCAGATAGAAGCCGCCCAGTTCAAAGCGGGCATCGCGGAGGCCGATGCGCACTGCGTAGTCGTGCACCGGCTGGGAACCGGCGAGCAGGGTCGCCTCGACGCGATAGAGGTGGGGGGCATCGACATGCCAGAGCGCGACGTTGCCGAGGTGGGTGAGATCCAGTTTCATCTCGGTCTGGCCCGGCTTTACCGGGTGCACGGGAGCGTGGGCGCGCGCAATGACGCGATCGCCCTGGCGCAGTTCCACCTGCAATTGCAAAGGCTGCCGCGGAAGGTGGTCGACGTCTATCGTGCAGGCCACCTCAATGCGTCGCGTGGGCTCGAGCACGTTGACCGGCTTGGCAAAGAGATCGCTGATAAAGATGTGGGGAACAGCCTTCAGGCGAACGCTGCGGTAGATACCGCCCGGTTCCAGATAGTCGACGCGCCTGGCCCCACCCGGGGCTCCCTCCGGCGGCACATTGCTCCAACGCGAATCGACTTCAACGGCCAGGATGTTCTTCTCTTCCAGCAGATGCGTGATCTCGTACTGGAAGGGGAGATAGCCGCCGAGGTGGGTGGGCAGCGTGTGCCCGTTGAGGGTAGGGTTGGCGCCTACCATCACTCCATCAAACTCGAGGAAGATGCGAAGGCCCGCCCAATCGCGAGGGACAGAGAAATGCTTCCGGTAAGTCCAGACCCGTTCCCACGAGGAGGGCAGCCATTTCTGCCAGGAAAGGCTGGTCACGCAGTGGGGCAGCGAGACGGGCGCGAAGGCAGAATCATCGTAGGCAGGCGTGGCATCGCCGGGCTTGGATTCGCCTCCAAAGAGCCAATCCTGATCGAAGGGCAAGATCCTGGTGGCCGCGCCGGCAGCGCCTTTGTTCAGACCGAAGGCGGTAGCCTGACCGAGAACCGGGATCAATGCAGCACCGAGTCCGGCGCTTGCGGAGTTGCGGAGGAAACCGCGGCGGGAGAGGCTCTTTTCACCGCGCGAGCGCGGCTCTGTCTGTTCACTCATTGTGCTTTTCCCTTGATTGGCCTGTTCCCAAAGAGCAGGCGGCTCATCGCCTGTCGCAGAAGGAAACGAAGCATTGCCGCTCAGGCTAGAAGAATCGATTGTAATCTGTCAAGGAAGGTGAGGGATCTCCTGGAGAACCTGAGAGCGGACGAGCTGTACCCCGATGTACTTTAGCGGTAAAAGGAAGGCGCTACTTTGCCCACTGAGGAACGAACTTCCCTTCCTGATCCAGTTTCTCCAGCATCTCCCGGGCTCCGACCACATGGGCACGGGCCTGGCGCTCGGCTTCTTCCGGAAAATTGTGTTCGATGGCGTCCACGATGCGCAGGTGTTCCGCGTGGATCATCGAGGGCTCGCGGTAAGCGCGCACCGTCATTCCCAAGGGCCGGTAGGTCTGGGAGAGCCGCTTCAGGGTGCTGTTGCGGGCCATTTCGATGATGCGCAGATGGAAGCGGCGGTCCACGGTGGCGGTTTCCGCGTCGTCATTCTCGGCGAGCTTCAGGATCTGGTCGGCCATGGCCCGCAGCTCAGCGATGTCGGCGCGGCCGGCGTTCTGACAAGCCAGGCGAGCCGCCAACCCCTCGAGCACCTCGCGCAACATGTAAGCCTCGCAGATCCTGTTGACGTCGAGTTTTTCAACAAAGACGCCAAGGTGATCGATGGATTCGACCAGGCCGAGCCATTGCAGTTCAAGGAGCGATTCACGCACCGTGCCCTGGGCGACGCCGAGCTCGCGGGCCAAGCTCTGTTGGGAAAGCCGTTCGCCTGCTTTGGTTTCGCCAGAGAGGATTCTGCGCTCGAGCTCCTGTCGTATTTCGTGCCGCGCAACCATTCTGGTGGCACTGCCTCTTGCCATTGCTTTGTCTCCGTGGGATCAATCTAGCATAGTTTGGAACAATTGGTTGCGAAAGTTCACCTGTAATCGATCACAAACGATTGACGACTCCGCGGTGCCACAGCTATATTCGAAACACTTGTCTGTGCCGTTCGCATCCGCGACAACCGAGGGTTTTCGCACTGGTTATTTTCAGACAGGAATGGGAGATTGGAATGTCGATTAAGCTTTCCCCGGGCAAGATTGCCGGTCTCAAGGCGGTTGCCAACGAAAAGGGCGTGATTGCTGCCGCTGCTCTCGATCAGCGGGATTTGTTGAAGAGAATGATCGCCAAGGTGAGAGGCGGGGAAGTGGCTGACGCGGAGGTCGTGGAGTTCAAGAAGGTCGTGGCCAATGCGCTGACCCGAAACGCGTCTTCGATCCTGCTGGATGTGGAGTACGGCCTGCCGGCCTCGAAGTCGATCAACGGCAAGGGTCTGCTTCTGGCCTACGAGAAATCCGGCTACGATGTGCGGGGGCCGGAAAAGCTTCCTACGTTGACGGACGGATGGTCGGTGCAGAGGCTCAAGGAAGCCGGTGCGGATTGCGTCAAGATCCTGTTGTTTTACACCCCGTTTGAGCGGGCGATCTTCAACGACATCAAGAAGGCATGGGTGGAGCGGATCGGCGCCGAGTGTCGTGCCCTCGACATGCCCCTCTTTCTGGAACTGCTTGCCTACGATCCCCATGGGGCGGATGAGTCAGGCCTAGAGTACGCGAAGCAGAAGCCGGAGATCGTTCGTCATTTCATGGAGGAGTTCAGCAAGGAGCGCTACGGGGCCGACGTGCTGAAGCTGGAATCACCGGTGCAGATGGCGTACGTGGAAGGCACCAGGGCCTACAAGGGGGTGCGTGCCTACAGCCGCGCCGAGGCGATGGAGATTTTCCGATCCACCGCTTCCTGCACAGACAAGCCAATCGTGTATCTTTCGGCGGGAGTGAGCCATGAAGGGTTCATTGAAATGCTGGAACTGGCGCTCGAGAGCGGCGTCAAGTTTCATGGCGTGCTGGGCGGACGCGCGAACTGGCAGGATGGCATTCCGGCATTTGTGAAAGGCGGATCGACGGCCCTTCAGCAATGGCTGGAGACGACCGGCGCGAAGAATGTGCAGATGGTCAACCAGGTGCTGAGTTCTGCTGCGCCCTGGCATTCGGCCCGCAGCATGCAGGCCTGAGGCAACAGCCCACGAGCCAGGCTGGCGCGCCGCGTTGTGCGGCTCGTGGGGTCTTCATTCTGAACGTGCTTCATCCCCGGTGAGCCATGCTGAACCTCGACCAGAAGGTCAAAAATGACGAAGCTGCGCGGGCCTTGGGGTTCACGTGGCGTCGCTGGCTGGTTCTCGGACTGCTGCTGGCCATCACCACCATCAACTTCGTCGATCGCCAGACCCTGTCGGTGCTTGCTCCGGTATTGCGGGCAGCATTTCACCTGAGCAACGAACAATATGGCCGGATTGTTGCAGCGCTGCAGTTTGGCATGATGTCGGGCGAGTTTCCGATGGGCGCTCTGATGGATCGCTGGGGAGCGCGGCTGGGCCTTTGCTTTGCGGTGCTGTGGTGGTCGGCCGCGACAGGCACGCAGGTGGTCACGAACTCCGGGGTCAAGTTCGGGTTTGTGCGCTACTGGATGGGAACGGGAGAATGCGGCAACTACTCCGGCGGCATGAAGACCGTCATGCAGGTCTTTCCGGAGCAGGAGCGCACGCTGGCCATCGGCATTTTTAACAGCGGCAGCATGATCGGCGCGACCATTGCTCCTCCGATCATCGTTTTTCTGCTGCAGCGCTACGGATTTCACGCAGCGTTCCTCGTGCCCGCGATCGCTGGCCTTATCTGGGTGCCGATGTGGTGGTTTGGTCGAGGCAAGGAGCGGTTCTCCCCCTCGGCACGCGCAAACATCTTCTCCTCCGATTCCGTGAAGACGCTTCTGAGCGAGCGCCGCACCTGGGCGGTCATGCTCTGCCGCTTCTTCATCGGTCCGGTGATTCAGTTTTACTGGTACTGGATTCCAAATTACCTGTTCAGCGTGCGCCACATGTCGATGGTGAGGATCGGGCTGGTGGCATGGCTTCCGTTCCTGCTGGGGACAGTCGGTGGGGTGGCGGGCGGTTTCGCTGCCAATCTTCTGCAACGCAGGGGGGTCTCCACTCTCAACGTACGGCGCATCACGATGTATGGCAGCAGCATTGCGTGCCTTACCAGTCTGCTGGTTCCGGAGATGAAGGGAATCGCGTCCGCACTGGCGATGATTGGAGCGGCGATCCTGGCCGACAACTTCCTTTCGGCCAACATGTACGGGGCAATCACTGACCTGTTTCCGGATCGGCGGGTGGGGCGGGTCACCGGGCTTACCGGCGTTGCCGGTGGGTTCAGCGGGCTTCTGTTCCCGTTATTGACCGGCTTCCTGGTGGACCGACTCTCCTACAAGCCCGTCTTTTTGCTGATCGGCGTGATGCCCTTGTTGGGCACCCTCGCCTTGTTTCTGCTGGCCAACAATTACAACCGCGAGGCCCCAGCCTCCATCCCGAACTTCGCACCTGAGCACGGCGAGTTCTGAGGAGGCCTGGAGTCGGGCCGGGGATCACTCGTTGGGGCTGTGTTGTTCAGCAAAACCGCTGTAGGAACTGAGTTTCGGATTGACAATCGATCACAAACGATTATATGGTGAATCTCACGAACAGAATGGGCCGAACGATGGAATCTGCCAACCTCATGGTCGTCCAGGGCGGTGGCCCTACCGCGGTGCTGAATACCAGCCTGGCCGGCATTCTGGATGAGGCGAGCGGAAAGTTCGGCAGAATTTTAGGTTCCCGGTACGGCATTCGTGGAGTGATCGAGAACTCCGTCGCCGACCTCAGCCATCCGACGCCGGCATTGCTGGAACTCTTGCGCAACAGTCCCGGAGCGGCACTGGGCTCTTCGCGCCATCAGCCGCAGAGCGGCGAGATGGAGCGGCTGGTTGCGAATCTTCGCGAGCTTGAGATCAGCCACATGCTCTTCATGGGCGGAAACGGCACGATGCGCGGCGCAGACCTGATTGGTGAAGCGTGTCGCGCGGCCGGCCTTGCAATTGCGATCATCGGCATTCCCAAGACCGTCGATAACGATCTGGCGATTACCGACCGCTCGCCGGGGTTCGCCAGCGCCGCGCGCTATGTGGCTCAATCTACCCGCGATCTCGGAATGGACATCCGTGCTCTGCCCCAGCCGGTCACCATCCTGGAAACCATGGGGAGAAGCGTGGGCTGGCTTTCCGCTGCGTCGCTGCTGGCGCGGGAACGGGATAACGATGCGCCCCACTTGGTCTATGCCCCGGAGCTTGCCTTCTCTACGGAACGATTCCTTGCAGATCTGGACGGAATTGTGGGCCGGCAGGGATGGGCGGTGGTAGTGGTTTCGGAGGGGCTGCAAACTGCGAGCGGTGAGCCTGTCTACCAGGTAAGTGATGCTTCTCAGACCGATCCACTGAAGCGGCCGATGACCGGCGGTGTTGCGCAATATTTGGCGGACCTTGTTGCCAGGAACCTGAAGATGCGATGCCGCAGCGAGAAGCCGGGGCTGTTGGGGCGCTGCTCGATGCTGCATGTCTCGGAGCAGGACCGCCGCGACGCTGAACTCGTCGGCCGCGCGGGGGTTCGCGCGCTGACCGCTGATGAAACCGGGAAGATGATTGCGCTGACCAGCC
>JAJZCY010000186.1 GCA_021828835.1 Acidobacteriota bacterium
GAGGATCACGATGACGAGGCCGGTGATGAGAAGGCCGGTAATGACGCCCACGATAGGCGCCACAATCAGCCACTTGCGCAGATCGCGGGCAAAGGTGTGCTTCAGATCTTCGCGCACCGGTTGCAGGAGGCGGCGAATGAGATTGTCGTGGCTGAGCGTGCGCCCCACCGTTGAACGTGCGATTGCCTCGCGCGCTGTCATGCCGACCTCCTGGCGGTCCGGGCCACTGCGCCGGTCCCGCTCGACTTACCTTGCATCTCTTGCTCTCCTTGTGCGGATCGATCCGAGCCGTGCCGCGCCAGAAACCCGGTCTGCACGCGCTGAACCTCTTCGTAGTGCAGGCGGCTCAAGTGCAGCAGAATACCGCGGCCCTTCGCGGTGAGGGAGACAATCACCTGACGGCGATCGGCGGCGGCGTTCTCGCGCCGCACCAGGCCGCTCTGCGCGGCCCGCTCCACCAGCCCCACCACCGAGTTGTTGCGCTCCTGGAGGAACTCGGCCAGTTCGGAGATGGTGGCGTGGCCGCTCTCGCCGAATCCGGCTACACCCAGCATGAGCTGGTGCTGCTGTGGAGTGATGCCTTCGGTGCGTGCAGCTTCTTCGCTGAAGCGCAGAAACCTGCGCAGGTTGTAGCGGAAGCGGGCCAGGTCGCGGAGCAGCTCCGCATTCTCCGATTCGGTCTCCGGCTTTTCAGGAATAGATCGCATCACGATCTATTTTAGATCGCAATGCGATCTTTCTCAAGAGCCTTCCTCCTGGCGCGCATATTGCGCTTGCGGTTGGGGTACATGCTCCACAGTGAAAAAATTGGAGCTTAACGACCAGGCAAAGCAGCGGCCCTTCCAAAGCTCACTTCCGTGGTCGTTTCCCCGGCTTCTTGCCACGCCCAGCGGGCGGGCGGGAAGAGGGCCTAGGCGCACCCTTTTCGTCGCGCTTCTTCTTCGATTTTTTCGATGGCTTGGGCGGGCGCTTGCCTGTGAGAGGGATACCTTCTTCTACCAGCGAGAACTGGAGTCTGCGTTCCTGGTGGAGGATGCGGTCGAGGATGACCTGTACGCGGTCGCCGGCGCGGAAGATCCGGCCGGTGTGCTCGCCGGCGATTTCGTGGGTGTTCTCGCGCCAGGTATAGCGGTCGCCGCGCATGGAGTCGATGGGGACGAGACCCTCGACGAAGAGATCCGTGAGCTCCACGAAGAGCCCGTACTTGGCGGGGTTGAGCACCAGGGCGTCGAACTCTTCGCCCACGCGGTCCTGCATGAAGCGGACCTTCTTCCACTCCACCAGTTCGCGTTCCGCTTCGGCGGCGCGGCGCTCGGTCTGGCTGGTCTCTTCGGCAATCTGGGCGAGCTCCGCCTCGGGAATGGGCGGATCGAGAACTCGATCTCTCCCAGGTCGCCTGCGGGGCGCCCGAGCCAGGTGGGGTACCCGCGAATCGTCAAGCGCTTCATTCGGGTGCGACCAAGGGGAGCTGAGCCGGTCTTCGGCAATCTCGCCTTTGCCTTCCACGCCGGCGCGCAGCAGCGCCTTGGCGATGCGATGCACGATGAGATCGGGGTAGCGGCGGATGGGTGAGGTGAAGTGCGTGTAGGTGGGCGCGGCCAGCGCGAAGTGGCCTTCGTTGATCTCGCTGTAGCGGGCCTGCATCAGCGAGCGCAGCATGAGATAGCTCAGGATGCGTTCCTCGGGCTGGCCCTCGATCTTCGCCGCCAGTTTCTGGTACATGCGCGGCGTCACCGCGATATCCTCAGGCACTTCGTGCGTGCGCGGATTGCGGCCGCGGCCGTGCATCTCGCGGCGCTCGCCGCGGAACTGCATTCGTTTCACCGGAAGCGGTCCCAACCCAAGAGAGTAGCCGAAGCTGGCGGCCAGCTCTTCGAACTGCACCACGCGCCGCGGCTCCGGCTTCTCGTGAACGCGATAGAGCGAGGGAACGCCCAGGTCTTCCAGCCAGGTGGCGACACACTCGTTGGCGGCCAGCATGAACTCCTCGATCAGGCGGTTGGCCCAGGTGCGTTCGGCGCGCGTAACGCCGCTCATCTGGCCGTGCTCGTCGAACTGGATCACCGGCTCGGGCAAATCGAAATCAATGGATCCGCGTTCCTCGCGGCGCCTGTTCATCAGCATCGCCAGGCGGCGCATGCGCTCGAACTCGGGAACCAGATTCTCGTAGCGGTCGCGCGTCTCTTCATCGCCTTCGAGGATGGCGTGCACCTCGGTGTAGGTCATGCGCGCGGCGGAGCAGATAACGCCCTCAAGAATTTCGTAGCTCTCGATGCGACCCGCCGAGTCGAGCTGAAGGATGCAGCTCAGCACCAGGCGGTCTTCCCGCGGGCGCAGGCTGCAGATGCCGCTGGAGAGCTCGTGCGGCAGCATGGGAATGGCGCGATCGGGAAAGTAAACGCTGGTGCCGCGCAGGCGCGCCTCGCGGTCGAGGGCGCTGCCGGTGGTGACATACTCGGCCACATCGGCGATGTGCACCTGAAGCTCGTAGCCCACGTCGCCCTGGCTGTCGATTCGCTCGGTCACCAATACAGCGTCGTCAAAATCACGGGCGGTTTCGCCGTCGATGGTGACGATGGGCAATCCCCGGAAATCGGCCCTTCTGGCGGCGATCTTCGGGTCGAGATGCGCGATGGCGCGGGCTTCGGCCAGAACCTCTTCGGGGAAGATGCGCGGGAGCTGATGTTTGCGGATCATCATCTCCACGTCGACGCCGAAGTCATCGGGAGAGCCCAGGACTTCCACCACGCGGCCGAGGGGCGGGCGCGTGGGCGTGGGCCAGCGTGTGATCTCGACATCCACGATCAGGCCTTCCAGCGAGGCGTGGCGGGCCACATCGCTTCCCAGCACGCGATGCGGCGAGGGCGCTTCGCGCGGCTCGGGCAGGGGTTCGTCGGGCAGGATGAAGATGGGCTGCGTCATGCGCTCGTCGAAGGGCGTCACCGTGTGCCAGCCAGGCGGATGCTCGGTCTCGCCGGACCACTGCGCGGGGCGGGCATAGTGAAACGTGCCGACCACCGTTGGATTACGGCGCGTGAGGATACGGACGATGCGTCCCTGCCTGCGGCCGTCGGCCTTGGGCGGCTCCACCTCCACCAGCACCTGGTCGCCCTGCATGGCGCTTCCGATCTCGTTGGGGGGGATGAAGATGTCGCCCGTGATCTCCTGCCGCGCGTTTGGCCGCACGAAGCCGTAGCCGTCGCGGTGCATGTCGAGGCGGCCGGCGGCGAGGTTGTCGCGGGCCGCGGCGGTCTGGGACAGGCTCCATTGCTCGCGATCGATCTTGACCAGACGGCCGCGCGCGGTGAGGCGGGCAAGCTGCTCCAGCAGCAGCCGGCGCTCGCGTCCGCCGCCCAGGCCCAACTCCCGCACCAACTGCTTATAGCCGGCTCGGCCGCCGGCGGAGCGTGCGATGCGGGCGATCAGCTCGCGGTCCGTCATGCTTCCAGAGTAGGCGATCGGAGCGCGCAGCGGAATCGGCAGACGTAAAAGCTTTGCCAGGCCGAGCTGGGGCTATCCCCGCGCCGCGGTTGTAAACTTGCGGATAAACACTCGAACGATCGGATAAGTTCCGTTTAGAATACGGGTAAGGCGATTAGGCGGGCTGGCCAGCAGCATCCAAATCATAGCCGCGGCGAGGGTCGAAGAGCCGTGGCGCGGCCAGTCTGCGGATTTGATTTTTTTGGGTTCGAGCCATGGTTTTGCCTTGGCCAATCCCCCGTCCCACGGGACAGAAAAGGAACTACCTTGAGCGCAATGTGGAAACCCAGCCAGACCGGATCGATGAACCCTACCCCTACGCCTGAACCGCCGCGGCCCTCCGCGCCGCCGGCACCGGCCGTGGAACCGCCGGTGCGCGCACAGAGCGGTGGCGGCGCCAATGCCGAGCAGGCGACCATCGGCAAGGGCCTGTTCATCAAAGGTGAAATCTCCGGCTCCGAGTCGCTGTTCGTCGATGGCAAGATCGAGGGCAGTATCAACCTCCCCGGCAATCGCGTCACAGTGGGCCGTAACGGCCAGGTGGCGGCCAACATCACTGCCCGCGAGGTGGTGATCCTGGGCAAGATCCGCGGCAACGTATCGGCTACGGACCGGGTGGACATCCGCGCCGAAGGCGCGCTGAACGGCGATGTGGCAGCGGCCCGCATCAGCATCGAAGACGGCGCCTTCTTCAAGGGCGGCATCGACATCCGCAAGCCCGAGGGCGGCGGCAAGGCTGCGGGCGCTTCGGCCCCGGCTGAGGCTCCCAAGGTCGGCTAAGCCAGAGCGACGGCTCTGCAGCCAGAGCGACGGCTCTGCAGCCAGAGCGACGGCTCTGCAAAACGGAAGCGCCTCTTGCGCGGCAGGGGGCGCTTTTTGCGTGTGCGCTGCGCCACGAAAATCGCAATGCGCCAGATTCCCGGCTTGCCAGAGGGGACGGCGCGGGTCTACGCTGTTGATATGCATCGATGTCGCTAACACCGTCCTGGTGCAAGCTCCGATGCCGATGTGCGCCTTGTTGCGCGCGCTCTTCCCACTGACAGCTGCACCGATCCCCTAATCCCATTTTGATCCGGTAGGGCCGAGGGCCCGCGAAGGAGGTTTTTATGGCGCGCATTGCCGCGAACGTAACCGAGTTGATTGGCCGTACTCCGCTGGTGCGGCTGAATCGTGTAGCTGCGGGGCTGCCAGGCACCGTGTTGGTCAAGCTGGAGAGCCAAAATCCCGCCTCTAGCGTGAAGGACCGCATCGGCCTGGCAATGATCGAGGCCGCCGAAAAGGCCGGCAAGATCAAGCCCGGCGTCACCACCCTGATCGAGCCCACCAGCGGCAACACTGGCATCGCGCTGGCCTTTGTGGCGGCGGTCAAGGGCTACAAGATCATCCTGACCATGCCCGAGACCATGAGCCTGGAGCGCCGCGTCACCCTGCTGGCCTATGGCGCGGAGATCGTGCTCACGCCTGGACCCAACGGGATGAAGGGAGCCATCGCCAAGGCGCAGGAGCTGCGCGACAAAACCCCGAATGGCTATATCCTGCAGCAGTTCGATAACCCCGCCAACCCCGCGGTTCACCTCGCGACCACGGGCCCCGAGATCTGGCAAGACACTGACGGCAAGGCCGATGTCCTGATCTCCGGTGTGGGCACGGGCGGCACCCTGACCGGCGTCTCCCGGTACATCAAGGAACGCAAGCCGGGATTCAAGGCCATTGCTGTAGAGCCGACCGACAGTGCGGTGCTGAGCGGCGGCAAGCCCGGCCCCCACAAGATTCAGGGCCTGGGCGCCGGTTTCGTGCCCAGCATTCTGGATACCCAGCTCATCGACGAGGTGGTGCAGGTGACCAACGACGAGTCGGTGGAGATGGCCCGTCGGCTGGCGCGCGAAGAGGGCTTGTTTGTGGGCATCAGTTCCGGCGCGGCGGCCGCGGCAGCGCTGAAGGTGGCGGCCCGGCCGGAGAGCGCGGGTAAGCTGATCGTGGCGGTGCTGCCTGACTTCGGTGAGCGTTATCTGTCGAGCGTGCTGTTTGAGCCGCTGCGGCAGCAGGCGCTGGCCTTGCAGGCGGAGCCGATTGCGGTGACGGCGTAGAGCAGGAACGATAAGGCAGGGAAAAAGGGAACGATAGGCCAGGGAACGAGGGAACAAGAAAGCAGGGAGCAGGTCTTCTTTGATCTTCTGTCCCCTGTTCCCTCGGCCCTGCGTTATTCCTTTGTCCCTGTATTGAGGAAGCGTACGAGATGAGTTTCTTCGCCCAGATGAATGACGACATTCGCTCCGTGATGGAGCGCGACCCGGCTGCGCGCACACGCCTGGAAGTCGTGCTGTGCTATCCGGGGTTGTGGGCGGTGTGGATCCATCGCGTCTCCAACCGGCTATGGCGGAGCCGGCTGCGGCTCCCCGCGCGCATCCTGTCGCAAGTCGGGCGGTTTCTCACCGGCGTGGATATTCATCCCGGCGCCCAGCTGGGCCGCAGGCTGTTTATCGATCACGCCACCGGCGTGGTGATCGGCGAGACGGCCATCGTCGGCGATGATGTCACCATGTACCAGGGGGTGACGCTGGGTGGCACGGGTAAGGAGCACGGCAAGCGCCACCCTACCATCTGCGACCGCGTCTTCATCGGCAACAACGCCAATGTGCTCGGCAACATCACGGTGGGGGAGAACTCGCGGGTGGGCGCCGGGTCGGTCGTTCTCGCGGACGTGCCGCCGAACTCCACCGTGGTGGGTGTGCCCGCGCACATCGTGTACAGCAACGGCCAGCGCGTGCTCATTACCGATCCGCACGACATTAAAGATCCCCTTTCCGACGCGCTCATCGCTCTTTCGGCGCGCGTCGAAGAGCTGGAGGAGCGGCTCGGGGCGCAGGAACGGCGCGCCCAACCCTTTGCCGAGGAAGAGGCCGAGCGCAGCGCCTATCGCGCGGAGCTGGATCATGCCCGCGTGTACGTCTCGATGGGCGAGGGAATTTAGACCGTGAGTCTCTTGCGGCAGGCAAAAAAATGCGGCGCGCTCAAGGCGCGCCGCGATGCGCTCGTCTAACCGCTCGCCTTATGCAGGCAAGTCCGTTCATGCTTCTAAAGAATAGATATCATCGGGTTCTTCGGGCCCGCGCCTCATGCTGCGCGCAAGCTGGCCACTTCCAGATCAGACGTTCTGCCCACGGGCAGTTCCACGACCGCGGCGCACGCCGGCTTGGTCGCTACGCCCGGAAGATGCAGCGTCGAAATCAGGCTAAGCAGCGAAGGCTTCCACGGCCGCGCCCCGGCCGCCCCGGGACCTTTGCCGTGCGTCGGCCGCGGCCAGCCCAGCCAGGCAAACAGCGCCAGCAGGGTAAGGCGGAACGCTGACGGGAGATGACGAAGCGGTTCTTCGGCATCTGCCTTCGCCTCTGCATACCCGGCTGCGCTGTCGATGCGCGTGGGCATCGTGATAACGGCTGCGCCGCGCTCAGCGCGCGCCCCTCGCGAGGGCATTTGCACCACGGCCGCGGAGCGCACGCTGCGCTCCCGTGAGGGCATGGAAATGACTTCAGAGTGCGCGTTGTCCCTCATCGTCACGATGTTGTCGTTGTCAGGCCGGTTCATCACAGTGCTCTCCTCTTGGTTCCGCTCGCGGCTGCTTGCATTCTCGCGTTACAAAAGCTTCGATGGCGCAAGGGCACACTCTCGTTGTCTGTCAAGTGCACGCAATTGCAGCGAATCGCCAATAAAATCAGGTGGATCGGTGATTTACCCTACACGCTTGTAGGGGTCCGCGAGATCCTTATCCGGGGTGCCACGACAGGGTCCTCCTGGTTTCAGAGACATCTCTCCCAATTGGCCTCCGTGCGGAAGCGTTGCCCAGCTCTTCGGCGCGGCAGGTTGTCATGGCAACAATGCAAATCGTGTTCATCCGCCGGAGTTGGCAACCGCTGCGCCGGGTTCCTGCGTTGCTGTGATTGCGCACAGTGCAACTGCGTTCCGTGAAACTGCGATCAGTGAAACTGCAATCAGTGAAACTGCGATAGAGTGAAGGCGGTTCCAATTCCTCGTCGAGGATGTTCTGTTGCCGAGCTTTCGCGCGTTGGTTTGCCTGTTGTTCGTGCTGTCGCCCGCTGCTCGCGCCGCGACGCGGATCCATGCGGCTCCAGTCCCTGCTGCCATGCGTGACAGCTTCTTTGCCGTCGCCGTGAATCGGCGCGTGGTGGATGTAGCCCATGCCGCATCGAACTACGATTGCGTAAGCTTCGATACCAGCGGACCGGTGGAGATCTCCATCACTGCGGCCGAGCCGGACTTTTGGATGCACGGCGTGGACATCGAACCCTGGCGCTTAGGCATACGGCCCCGGCGGGATGGCGCCACGATCCGCTTTCGGCTGGACGGTCCCGCCAAGCTTGCGATCTCCAGGCCGGGCGATTTCCTGAGCGGCGCGCGGATGCTGTTTCTGTTTGCCGGATCACCGCCGCCCGGCCCCCCGTCCGGTTCGAATGTGACGCTCATTGCGGCGGGCGTCCATCGTGAAAATCTGAATC
>JAJZCY010000187.1 GCA_021828835.1 Acidobacteriota bacterium
GCGGCGATCGGGATTCTCTACAAGACCAACGCCTCGATCAGCGGCGCGGAGGTGGGATGCCAGGGCGAGGTGGGTGTGGCGTGTTCGATGGCCGCAGCCGGCCTTGCCGCGGCGCTAGGCGGCTCGAATCATCAGGTGGAGCAGGCCGCGGAGATCGCGATGGAACATAACCTGGGCATGACCTGCGATCCGATCGGCGGGCTGGTGCAGATTCCCTGCATCGAGCGGAACGCGATGGGCGCGACCAAAGCAGTGCAGGCGGCGCGCATCGCGATGAATGAGTCGGGGAGCCACAAGGTCTCGCTCGACCAGGTGATCCGCACGATGTATCTGACCGGCCTCGATATGCAATCGCGTTATAAGGAGACGAGCCTCGCCGGGCTCGCATTGAACGTGATCGAGTGCTGAGGATGCGGGTGCGCGCGACGAACGAATTGCCGCGCGCGATGCAGGTGAAGAGCAGGAGGCCATCTGCTTTCTCATCCGCTCCTCATTCATCCGCGGAGGTCGAACAGCGAGCGGGAAAAATTATTGATCATTTTTCCACTTGTATGTCGTTTTTTTCTTGACATCGTTGTTGCGTGAATCTATACATTCTTCAACTGCAATGTGAATTGCAGAATCGATGCAAACCATCGAAAGGGAGAATAGGCAAATGGCAACCAAGAAAGCAGCCAAGAAGGCACCCGCGAAGAAGGCGGCCAAGAAGGCCGCAAAGAAGACCGCGAAGAAGAAGTAAGCGGGCTCAACCAAAAAAGGCAACACTACGGGGGACGCTTCAAAGCGTCCCCCGTAGTGTTTTTGCGCACAGGCAGGGCACGAAGAGAGGCATTAGACTCTTGGGTAGAACAGCAGGAGGAGAGCAGACGTGACGCGGCGCCGCTGGATTGCTGAACATTGGGATGAGGCCACTGCCACTTTGACGGGCGATCAGGCCGAGCACATGGCGCGCGTGCTGCGCGCCCAGCCGGGCATGGAAGCGGATGTGGTAGCCGGAGGCCGCGTGTTTCATGCCGAGGTGGCGGCGGTTCAGATCGGCAAGCCGGAGAGCGAAGTGCGTCTGAATCTGCTGGCCGAACTGGAGTCCGAGCCTGCCCTGCCGGTCACGCTGGTGATGGCGGTTTATAAATTCGACCGCATGGAGTGGGCCATCGAGAAGGCGACGGAGCTGGGCGTGGCGGAGATTGCGCCGGTGATTGCGCGGCGCACCGAGAAGCACCTGGGCGAAGCCGCTGGAAAGCGCGCGGAGCGGTGGCGGCGGATTGCGCACGAAGCTGCGAAGCAGTCGCGGCGCTCCGATGTGCCGATCATAGCCCAGCCGGAGCCGCTGGCCGCACGCCTGCGGGCGACGGCAACCGGAACGCGTATCGTGCTTGCCGAGCAGGAGCGCACCACGAGTCTGCGCACGGTTGTGCAAGAGGCGATGGAGTCGGCCGGCGAGGAGATGCCGGCTCTGGAGATTGCCATTGGCCCGGAAGGCGGCTGGGCTCCCAACGAGGAGGCGCTCTTCGATACGAACGGGTGGCGAGCGGTTTCGCTGGGACCGCGGATTCTGCGCGCGGAGACGGCCGCGCTGGCCGCGCTGGCGGTGATCGCTTCCTGCCTGGAATAGGGCGGCCGCAGGGTTCCGGCATCCTCATACAAAACTGAAAAATGGGAAGGCAACTGCGCGTTCAATGCGGTCAACAGGCGTGATTCTCAAGCGCTGCTGTGCCGTCAGGCTTGCGTAGAGGAGATGTCTACGGACGCTTGTCGGGCGCGGTCTGACGGCCTGCGCCCCCTTGAAATTTGGCTAACCTCGCACTGCAGGCAGGCATCGGAAAGGGGATGGAAACAAGGTGCGGCTCCGGCAGAGCAGAAAAGCTGCTGAGAGCTGCGTCCTGTGAGGAGTCCATCTCAAATGAAAAAACTGACGAGCTTTCATAAGGATCACCGGGTTCGCGAAACCGAAACACCCACGACGCAATTCCCCGTGCAAACTCCCACCGGCTCTCAACCACGAGGTGTGCACAGCCGCTCGCAGGCGGCGCACCTGGATGCGGGCCCGGCTGAGCCGCGCACCAAGCCGGCCGGCGATCTGCGCAGAGGCTCCTATCCGACAGGCAGAAAGGAGCCATAGCGGAGAGTGGCGTGAATCGTGTCCCCCACCCTGGCGACAAGAACAAAGCCTCGCTCGGGGGTGGGGCACACGGAATCGGCGCGCGCAAGATTGAATCACAGTGGCAAGACGCCGCGATAGCAATAGCGAGGTGACGATTGGGACCCGGAAGCGAAGTGAGCGCAGAGGATTTCAGCGAACTGGCAAGGTTCTGGAGCAAGGAAGGGGATGCGGTTTCGATTTACTTCCAGGCGCCGGCACCCAGCGAGATGGCCCACCGGGATGAGCCGATCCTGGCGAAGGAAAAGATCCAGCAGCAGCTTTCGAAGTTGCAGGGGGTGGGGTCCGCAGATCGCGCCGATCTCCAGCGCGTCGTGGAGACCATCGCCCAGATGAAGGGAAATCATCGCCGGACCAAGGTGATCTTTGCCTGCGCCGGAAAGAAATTCTGGCGCGCGTATGACGTTGCCGGCGATTTTGGGGTGCGCATGGAGGTGGGGCACGGGTTTGCGCTGGCGCCGCTGCTTGCCCAGCAGCAGACACGCCGGCGCTACTCGATCGCGCTGGTCGACCGCCATCAGGCGCGCCTGTTCCTGCTCGAAGCCAAGCAGATCGTGGAGCAGGTTCCGGTGCTGGAGGCCGAGGAGGGCGAGGAGAAGCTGCGCACCACCGGCGCGCGCAAGTCGGTGCATATCGAGCGTAAGAAAGAGGAGCGGGCGCGGCAGCACTTTGCCTACCTTGGAGATGCGCTGTTGCACTTCCGCGAGCACGGCGACTTTGACCGACTGCTGGTCGGCTGCCGCGACGAGCTGTGGCCGGAGATCGAGGCGGCCCTGCACTCGGAGCTGAAACGGATTCTGGTGGCGCGGTTTGCTATCGATCCGGGATTAGCGACGCAGGAGGAGGTAGCGGCCAAGGCGCAGGAGTTCATCGACGAACGGGAGCGCAAAGAAGAGCAGGACCTCGTGGAGAAGGTGGCCGGGGCGGCGGCATCGGACGGGCTGGGCGCACTGGGGCTGCGGGCGGTGATCGACAGCCTCGAGAAACACGAGGTGCGCGCCTTGCTCTTCCCCGATTCGCACGACTCGCGAAACCGGACCGTCTCCCTCTGCTCCAACTGTGAGCACCTGCGCGAAGGGGAGGTGAGGAACTGCGATCTGTGCGGGCACCTCATGCACCTGTTCCCCTGTGCGGAGGAGGCTCTGCTGCGGCACGCGCTGGGCCGCTCAATCGACGTGCGGATGCTGCGCTCCGCGAAGCTGCCGCCGGATCAGCCGATCGCGGCATGGTTGCGGTTCCGGGCGGATCGCAACACGGCCGAGGCGCTGGCGAGCTGAGGGGCACCGAACCAGCGCAGGGCTCTCCACGCGGACGCGCGGAGAGCCCTGGGTTCAGGCGATCTTTTTCTTCTTCTCGGGTTTTTCGTGCCCGGAATTCTTCGAGGGCGGCTGGGCAGAGCTGGTGTCGACGGGCAGGTCGCCGAAGTCGCGGGCGCCGTAGTCGTACTCCCTGCCGCCGTCGTACTCCTGTTTTTCGCGCGGGGTGCTGGCGCGCTGGTCCTGGTTCGTCTGCCAGCCCTGCTCGCGGGCGTACTCGCTGGCTGCTTTGCCGCTCTGCGGCGTAAAACCTGCGGGATCATGCGTGTGCTGCTTACGCTCGTGCGTCTCAGGCTGCTTCTTGTCAGGCATGGCTCACCTCCGTTGCGCGTTGAGATGGAGAGCACCGCCGGGAAGATGTCCGCTGGCGGCCGGGAAGGACAACTCCGAAGAGCGGGCGGGCTTCCGAATCTGCGAAGGGTGAAACCATGAACAAACCAACGAGACAGCCAGAGCGACAGTACAACCAAGGGAAGAATGAGCAGCAGGAGAATCGGCAGGAACGGGACATCGAGATTCCTGCGATTCGCCACGTGGGGCCGACGCTCGAGTCGGATCCGAAGTATCTGGATGCGATCGGCTCCGGAGAATCCACGCCCGAGGCGCAGATCGCGGAGGAGGCTGCGCGCACCGAGCCGGACGTGCGCGGGCTGATGCGGGAAGGCATCGATCCCACCACCGGCAGGCAGCGCGAGGTGACGCGGCCAGAGCCGTTGAAGACGCGGCTGCCGGGGGACACCAGCTCCGATCCGCATACCGACGTGGGCCCGGACAATGCGACCAATCTGCAGCGGGAGCCGGATATTCGCAGCCCGAAGCGTAACGCGGCCTAGAACCGCTAGAACCAGGTTCTCCGCCGGTAATCGAGGTAAGCGTCTCCGAATTTATCGGCGAGAACCTGTGCCTCCTGGCGGCTGCGGAAGACCTGTAGCGGGATGAGGAGGATAAAGAGAAGAAAGAACCACGGCCGGCCGGTCCAGAGGATGAGGCCGGCCAAGGTGAGTCCGCTGAAGACGTAGACCGGATTGCGAATCCGGGAATAAAGGCCGGTGGTGACCAGCGTTGTCGCCTTGGCCTGGATGCTGAAGGCGCGCCCGAGCTGGAGCCGGGCAATCAGCAGCAGCACAAATCCGGAGATCGCGAGCACCATGCCCAGGATGCGCATCGGGGTCCATCCAAGCTGGAAGGCATGGTGAAGGAAGACGGCAAGGGCAAACATTCCGATCAGTAGCGTGAGGATATTCAGCTTCACGGTCTTGTTCTCTCCTCAGAAACCCCATCGACCGATCACGGCTCGGTTATAGCATGTTAGCGTGCCGGAGGGACCGGCCGCGACGGGTGCCTGCGTGCAGCCTGCGGTGAGCCGCTTCTAGGCAAATTGGGGGCAGCAATGAGAGGAATTGCAGGCTTCTTGATAGGAGCAATGATGATGAGCGCGATTTCAGCGGGTGCGCAGCAGGCGCGTGGGCATCGCTGGGCGATTGTGCTGCACGGGGGTGCGGGCGTGATTGAGCGCTCCTCCATGACGCCGGAGCGCGAGGCCGAGTATCGCGCCGGGCTGAAGAGGGCGATCGAGGCAGGCGCAGCGGTTCTGGACAAGGGTGGCTCGTCGATGGACGCCATCGAGGCGGCGATCCGGATTCTGGAGGACGATCCGAACTTCAATGCCGGCAAAGGCGCGGTGTTCGCCGCCGATGGAACCAACCAGCTCGATGCGGCCATCATGGACGGCGCCACGCTGCGCGCCGGCGCGGTGGCGGATGTGACGCGGACGCGGCATCCCATCAGTCTGGCGCGCGCGGTGATGGAGAAGTCGCCGCACGTGCTGCTGGTCGGGCCCGGCGCCGACGAGTTCTCAAAATATGCGGGGCTGGAGCAGGTGGATCCGAGCTACTTCTTCACCGAGCGGCGCTGGGAGTCGCTGGTGAAGCAGTTGGATAAGGAGCATCTGCCGGTTCCGCCAAGGCCGCAGGGCGCGCCGCCCGCCCCGAAGCAGCCGCTCGCGGAGGTGGAAGCGCCCGAGGTGCATAAGTACGGAACTGTCGGTGTGGTCGCACTCGACCGGGCGGGCGATATTGCCGCAGGGACCTCGACCGGCGGCACCCAAGCCAAGCGCTGGGGGCGGGTGGGTGATTCGCCGCTGATCGGCGCGGGAACGTATGCCTCGAATCAGTCCTGCGCGGTTTCGGCCACGGGCACGGGCGAATACTTCATCCGGCTGACGGTGGCGCGGACGGTGTGTGCGCTGGTCCAGTACAAGGGCATGAAGTTGCAAGCCGCGGCCGATGAGGTGATTCACCACGATCTGGAGGCGCTGCACGGCGACGGCGGGGTGATTGCGATTACGCCGGACGGGCAGATGGCGTGGAGCTTCAATACGCCAGGCATGTTCCGGGCGAAGCTGGCCGAGGGCGGAAAGCTGGAGATGGGCATCTACGGAGATGAGCCGTAGAGGTCTCGGATGGGCTGCGATTCGCCCCACGCGCGCGGCAACGACAACGGTGCCGTCGGCGTGGGGCAGCCGGGTTTCTGTGGGCGGGGTATGTATATGGATAATTAGGAAAAAGGAGATTCCCCTAACGATGCGATTTGACCTTGAGACGGCGCCGGCGAATGTGGCGTACAAGCTGCTGGTGGGGCTGGTGGCGCCGCGGCCGATTGCGCTGATCACCAGCATGGATGAGCACGGCCGGATCAATGCCGCTCCCTTCAGTGCGTACAACTACCTGTGCACCGATCCGCCGATCGTGGGCATCGGTGTGACCGATCGCCCGGGCGAGGACCGCGTGCCCAAGGACACGGCGCGGAATATCCGGCGCACTGGCGAGTTCGTGGTCAATGTGGTGACGGAGGACATCGCGGAGCAGATGAACATCTGCGCCACCGATTTTCCACATGGGGTCAGCGAGGTGGAGATGGCCGGACTGACGACCGCGCCCTCGCAGGTGGTGAAGCCGCCTCGCATTGCGGAGGCGCATGCGGCGCTGGAATGCCGCGAGCACACCACGATGGAGATCGGGCGGTCGCGGATTATTCTGGGGCGCGTGGTCTCGGTGTATGTGGACGACCGGTTCATCGACGCCGAGGGGCCGTACGTCAAGGCGGAGGAACTGCACGCGATCGGGCGCATGAACGGTCTGGGCAACTACGCGCGGACGCGCGATGCCTTCCTGGTGATTCCGCGGGTTCCGTACAAGGAATGGAAGAAGAGCCACTCGTAGAGCAGGGAAGAGGCGTCAGCGGATGAAGGGCGGGAGCGGTGCGACCGCGGCTGGCTGCTCCAGCGCTTCCTGCCACGCAAGCAGGCTGGTTCGCAGTTGTTCGGCGTCGATGCCGCAACAGGCGGCTGGGAATTCTTCCAGACGACGGAGAGCACGGGCCAGCAGCGAAGCAGCGCCCCTGCGGTTGCCCTGCTGGAAGTGGTGCATGGCGACAGCGATCTGGATGAGCGCCTGGAGAAAGCGCTTCTCCGGGCCCTGCCGGGCGCGCCACGCATCTTCCCAGTGTTCGTGCGCGTCGAAGAAGCGCCCGCTGCGGTAGCAGTGCAGTCCCGCGGCAAGCTCGCTCTGCTGCCAGTCCAGCGGCATGAACGGGGTCTGGGTCATCCGAAAAGGCTGTCGATCTTCTGGCGCAAGGCGTCCAGTTCCTGGCGCAGTGAGGTCAATTCTCTTTCGAGCTGGGCAATGCGCTCGTCGCGTTCCGATTCGCCGGGAGCGGAAGCAGGCTCGGCGGCCGCGGAGGCAGCGATGTTTTCGACCGGCCCGGAGAGCAGGTGGGCGTAGCGCGATTCCTTGGTACCGGGTTGGCGCGGCAGAATAGCGGCGAGCGGCGGCTCGCGTTCCATGAGCTTTTGCAGACCGGCGAGGACGTCGCCGATTTCGTCGAAGCGGTGCAGGCGTTCGGTGCGGCCGCGCAGCTCGCCGGGAGTCTGCGGGCCGCGCAGCAGGAGCACACAGATGAGCGCCGTCTCGGCGCGGCTGAAGTTGAAAGCTTCGCCGAGCCAGTGCTCATATTTGGAGACGCGGCCCTCGGCGGAGCGCGCCGTGCCGGCGAGGCGCAGGTCTTCGAGCCCGTGCAGCGCCTGGCGCACATCGTCTTCGGCGAGATTCATCACCGGCTCGCGGTTGGAGCGCTGGTTACAGGCGTTCACCAAGGCATTGAGCGAGAGCGGATAGTACTCCGGGGTGGTGACATCTTTTTCGAGCAGCGCGCCGAGGACGCGCGCTTCGGCGGCGGTGAGTACGATGGGGTCGGCCGGCGGCATGAGTCTATTGTGACATTGGCCCCTGGTTGGAATCGGCGAAAGCAGCCGGCCGCAGGGCAATCGCATGAACCTGAGGTATCTGAGCAGGTACGGTAATCGGAGTTGATACTCGCGCAGGCGTCGGAAGTCCGGTTTGCTGTTTCCATGGGGGTGATGATGGAAACAGCGGGCGGTCTGCG